>JASJBC010000058.1 GCA_030066715.1 Acidimicrobiia bacterium | reverse complement strand
GGTTATCCCCGATGCCAGCGGACGCCATCAGCTGTGTCCTCCAGAATGATCCCGGCTGTAGCCAAGCCGTCACGAATCCGATCCGCAGTGGCCCAATCTCGAGCCTCCCGTGCGCGGGCGCGGAGGTCGATCAGGGCTGAGATCGCCTCTTCTCCGGCGAAGCCTTCCAGACCCATGTCGGCAGCAAATGCAGCCACATCATCACTGATCTCATCCAGATCTGCCGTCGGCTCGTCCAAGCCGAGCACGCCGGTGATCTCGTCGTACGCAGCTACCCAGGGACCGGCATCCTCGTCCGCGTCGAGCCTGCGATTGCCCTCGCGGATCACGTCGAAAAGCACGGCAAGCGCTCCGGCGTTGTCGAGGTCGCTCTCCATCGCTCCTCGGAACGCCTGGATCGCTGCATCCAGCGGCATGTCCTCGACAGGACCGGCGACCCTGCGCCGGAACGCCCAGATGCGGTCGAGAGAAGCGCGGGCATCGACAAGGGCCTCCTCGCTGAACTCAACCGGCTTGCGGTAGTGGGTGCGCAGATAGAAGAGACGAACCGCACCGGGCGTGTACTTCTCGATGCCATCGACGAGATCGATGACGTGGCCGGTTGACTTCGACATCTTCTCGCCGGAGAGGTTGAGCAACCCGTTGTGCATCCAATAGCGGGCAAACGGAACGTGCCCGGCAGCCTCAGCCTGCGTGATCTCATTCTCATGATGCGGGAAGACCAGGTCGTGTCCACCACCATGGATATCGAAGCCGACGCCCAAATACTTGTGGGCCATGGCCGAGCACTCGATGTGCCATCCGGGACGCCCCGGGCCCCATGGTGAGTCCCACTGTGGCTCGCCGGGCTTCGCTCCTTTCCAGACCGCGAAGTCGAGCGGGTCCCGCTTGTGCTCACCCGGTTCGATGCGCTCGCCGCTGCGCAGGTCATCTACGTTGCGGCCGGAGAGTTTGCCGTACTCAGGGAAGCTGCGAACGCTGAAGTAGACGTCACCACCTGCGGCATAGGCGTGGTCGCGCTCGATCAACGCCTCGATCATCTCGATCATCTCGGGAATGTGCTCGGTTGCCCTGGGCTCGATGTCGGGAGCGGCAACTCGCAGGGAGTCGTATGCCGTCTTGAAGGCCGAATCGGCCATGGCCACGACCTCTTCGATCGTCACGCCCATCTCATTGGCGGCATTGATGATCTTGTCATCGACATCGGTGATGTTGCGTACATAGGTGACGTCGTAGCCGAGCCATTCGAAGTATCGACGCACCACGTCGAACACAACTGCGTAGCGACCGTGGCCGACATGTGGCCGCGACTGCACCGTTGCCCCACAGACGTACATCGAGACCTCGCCCGCGTTGCGCGGCTCGAAATCCTGAAGTGATCGTCCGAGAGTGTTGAAGATGCGCATAGGGCGGGATGGTACCCCGGTCCCAACTACCGTTGGGTGAAACAGGCACAGGGGGTTGCCGATGATCTCAGAGCAACAGCGTCCTCTGGTGCTCGGGCACCGCGGGGCATCGGCCCACGCCGGGGACAACACCATCGAGGCTTTCGAGCTGGCATTGGCTCACGGCGCTGACGGTGTGGAGATCGATGCCCGCTTCACGGCCGATCAGGTCGTCGTCCTCCACCACGACCCGGACGTCGGCGAGATGGGGCCGTTGATCCACCACGACTTTGCGGCCGTGAGGAGCACCCACCCGGAGATCCCGACCCTTGATGAGGCCTTGGCCGTCCTCGGTGATCTCATCGTCAACGTTGAGATCAAGAACTCACCGATGGAACCGGACCACGACCCTGGGCACGGCGTCGCCGACGCGGTCGCTCGCTGGGTCAACCGCCACGACATCCACGAGCGTGTTGTGGTCACTTCGTTCAACCCTGACACGGTCGCCGCAATCCGCAACGCCGACCCGGTCATCGTCACCGGCCAGCTGGTGAACCCCGGCGTCGAATTACCCGAAGTCATTGAGTGGGTATCCGCTGCGGGGCACGGGTGGATCGCACCGTACGTCGCAGATGTGGTGCCCAACGCCATCGAAGTCACCGCCGCAGCCCACGGAATCGGTCTTCGCGTTGCGGTGTGGACGGTCGACGACCCTGCGGACATCCACACCCTCGGCGGAGCCGGCGTGGATGCCATCATCGCCAACGATCCTCGGGCGGCACTCGAGGTGCTCAGAGGCGACTAGAGGCTCTCCATATGCTTGCTCGGCGGCGACGCAGGTAGCGTCGAGTCACCGCTCCAATGACACAACAACCATCGCGGCGACGCCCTCGTCGCGACCCAGAAAGCCCATCCCATCTGTGGTCGTTGCCTTGACGGACACATGTGCGAGCGGCAAACGCAGCAAGTCGGAGAGCCGCTTCTTCATCGCACTGCGATGCGGCGAGATGCGGACCGTCTCGGCAATCACGGTCACGTCGACGCTGTAGACCGACAGGCCGCGGTCGTCCACCATGCGCACGACCCTGGTCAACAAATCAGCTGAGTCGGCGTCTTGCCATTGCGGATCGCCGGAAGGGAAGTACTGACCGAGGTCACCGAGCGCAGCCGCACCGAGAACGGCATCGGCTACAGCATGAAGAGCAACGTCGGCATCCGAGGTGCCGGCGAGCCCTCGTGCCTCGTCGACGACGACCCCGCATAGCCGCATGGGCCCGGGCCCGCCGATGCGATGCGCATCGAAGCCCCACCCAACCCGCACTAGTGGTCCTCGGCTGCGACCAACGCGCGCACTACGGCCAGATCCTCGGGGAAAGTCACCTTGAGGTTGCGAGGATCGCCCGGGACAACGATGACGCGACCACCGTTGTCTTCGATCATTCCCGCATCGTCGGTGTAGCTCCCCTCGAGAGCGGCGTGAGCCGCCCGCAGAGCGGAGGCGACAAAGCCCTGGGGTGTCTGGACGGCGACCAGATGGTCACGGGGCAGGGTGCCCGAAACTATGTCCTTGTCGTCCACCTCTTTCAAGGTGTCACGAACCGGGACGGCCGGAGCCACACCGTCGACGTCACGGGTCAGCAGGGTGTCGATGATCGAGTTCACAATTGCGGTCGTGGCGAGCGGTCGTGCGGCGTCGTGGACGATGACGTAGTCGACGTCGTCGGGAACCTCGGCCAACCCGGCCGCCACCGAGTCGCGTCGCCGGTTGCCGCCGGGGACGCCGCCCGGAACCGGCCCGACCACCACCACGTGGCTGACACCGGCATCGACAAGCATGTCTCGTCCCCACGACCACAGCGGCTTGCCTTCGAGTTCCATCGAGTGTTTCGGGCCACCGAAACGTAGTCCGGAGCCGCCGGCGACGACGATGCCCCAGATTGATGCATTGTCAGGAGGTACGCTCACACTTCCTCGGTTATCTCGACCTTGGGCAATGCCCTATCCAGTCGTTTGACGGCCTCGTCCTCATCGAGGTCGAGGGCAAATCGGAGCTCAGAGATGATGATCAGCCGGGCTTTGGCGAGCATACGCTTCAGCGCCGGGGAAATCCCCTTGACCTGCTGTGCATAGGTCAGATCGCGGACAACCTCGGCAACCTGGAATATGTCACCCGAGTTGATCTTCTCGGTGAGCAGCTTGTACCAGCGGCTCCAGTTCTTGCCGGCCTCCTGCGGTTCCTCCTTGAAGGTGCGGAAGACCTGGCGAGCCTTGTTTTGTGAGATGACCGGGCGAACGCCGAGCTCGACCGCCTTGCCGACCGGTACCCGAACTGTGAGTTGATCGGTGGCAATCTCGAGTACGAAGTATTCCTGCTTCTCTCCGGCGAAATCGATCCTCTCACGCTTGATGATGGTGGCGGCGCCGTGGTGCGGATACACCACGTAGTCGCCGACAGAGAACGGACTCTCGACCTTCTTGGCTCGGGTCGTCTTCTTGGCCGCAGGCTTCTTGGCCGCAGGCTTCTTGGCCGCAGGCTTCTTGGCCGCAGGCTTCTTCGCTGCAGGCTTCTTCGCTGCAGGCTTCTTGGCCGCAGGCTTCTTCGCTGCAGGCTTCTTGGCCGCCGTGGTCTTGGTCGAGGTCGCCTTGGCGGCCGCGGTCTTCTTCGCCGCTGCCTTCTTGGCAGCCGGCTTCTTTGCGGCAGGCTTCTTTGCGGCAGGCTTCCTCGTGGCAGTCTTCTTGGCCGCCGTCGTCTTCTTGTTCGTCACACTTCTTCCGGGTTGCTAGACCGCGCATTGTAACTGGATGAGTACTCCCTATGGGCAGCGGGAGACCTGCCCGCCGTGACCCTCAGGCGTCCCCGTGGTCGATCATGCGATCGAAGAACCGACGCAGTTGCTGGGCACGCGCCCTCCCCACCCCATCGACCTTCTCGAGATCGGAAACGCTGGCATGGAGCATCCGCTGGAAACCGCGGAAGTGGCTGACCAGACTCTGCCGGACCGAGTCGGGCAGTCGGGGAACCCGAGAGAGAGCTCGCAGCCCGCGCGGTTCGAGGCCTTCGTCGACATCGCTGAAGCCAAGCGCGGATGCAAGCTGCGCCATGTCATGCAGTTCGTCGGTGGGAACGTTGGCCAGACGCTCGAAGACTGACTTCTTGCCACTGCGCCGGCGATAATCGGCAAAGACGTTCTCGGCGAGTTCGTCCACGCCTTCGATGAGGTCGGTGGCCTGAATGCTGATGAGCCCCGCCTCTCCCCCGAGAGCTACCAGTGTGCGCTCGATCTCGGAGTACATCCGGTTGACGAGCGTTGCTCGGGCCAGGACCGTGAGAACGTCGCGGACGGAGACAACGTCATCGACCTCTGCCCGGGAAAGACGGTCCTCCGCCGACTGGAGCCGGCGGCGCAGTCGCTCCAGAGAATTCAGCGAGTTGTTGGCGCTTGCCAGCAGATCGGAGGGTCGCGCCAGTTCGTAGCGCTGGCCGTTTCTATAGACGATGGCTGTGCGCCAGCCCTCTTCACTCACTGCGAGAACGTCGTTCCCCGTCTGTATTGCCATCCGCTCGGCCGTCCGAAACCGAGTCCCCGTCTCGTTCGTCTCGATACCGGGGTCGGGGATGAAATGGACGTTGGCCCGGGTGATCAGATTTCGTGCGTCGTCGATGACGATGCCGCCGTCCATCTTGGACAGCTCGGCGATCCGCTGCGCAGTGAAAGAGGTATCCGTCAGATAGAACCCGCCACTGCACAATGTGTCTAGGGTCGGACCGGAGCCGATGACGATCAGGGCGCCGGTTCCCTGGGCGTGGATGAGCTCGACGGCGATTCGCAGCGGGGTGCCGGGAGCGAAACGACGTAGAACCTCGTTGGAGTCAGGAGCACGCGAGACCATCACAGCGAGGCTAGCCGAACCTTCAAGCTTTGCGGTGCTTCTGCCTCATCTCGGTGACCGTGGAAGCGGACGCCAGACCGGCCATCAGCAGCGCTTCCTGGATGGTTCGGATACCCCCCTCGCCTGGTCTGATGATCAGCTCAGGGTCGAAACGGGAAGCCTCTTCGAAGCGGCGATCGCTGTGAGCCGCGTGCCGGATCTCCCCGGTCAGCCCGACCTCGCCCCAAGCCGCGGTGAGCGGGAGGGGACAATCGGCAAGAGATGAGACGATCGCAAGCGCAGCGGCGAGATCGACCGCAGGATCGCGGAGCTTGACTCCACCTACAACGTTGACGTGAACATCGGCCTTGCCGAGACCGACTCGGGCGTGCCGTTCAAGCACCGCGATCAGTTGGTAGATTCGCGCTGCATCGAGGCCCTTGACGCTGCGGCGCGGCTGCGGCAGCACAGTAGGAACCACCAGGGCCTGCACTTCGCAAAGCAGCGAGCGCCTGCCTTCGACCATCGGGAAGAGCACTGTCCCCGAGGCCCCGGCCCGATGCGCTTCCACAAGCACGCCGGATGGATCGGGAACTTCATCCAATCCCTCGTCGCCCATGGTGAAAACCCCCACCTGGTTGACCGACCCGTATCGGTTCTTGAGCGACCGGAGCAGACGTAGGCCGCCGTCCCCCTCCCCCTCGAGGTACATGACGACGTCCACCATGTGCTCGAGCGTCCTCGGACCGGCTATGGCGCCGTCCTTGGTGACGTGACCGACGAGAGCAACAACGGTTCCGGTGCGCTTGGCGTGCTCGATGAAGCGAGAAGCCGACTCGCGCACCTGGACGACGCCTCCTGCGGTGCCTTCGACTTCATCCGCCGTCACGGTCTGTATCGAATCCACGATCAGCAAACCCGGCGGCTCTTCGTCGCACGCAGCAGCGATTGCCTCTACGCGGCCATCGGAGACTATGCGCAGCGCAGGGGCATCGAGGCCCAAACGCCGGGCGCGCAGCGCCACTTGGGACGACGACTCCTCGGCTGACGCCAGCAGCACCGGCGTACGCTCGGCCACCCGGGCGGCCATCTGCAACAACAGCGTCGACTTGCCCACGCCGGGCTCCCCACCGATGAGGATGACAGATCCGGGGACGAGGCCACCGCCGAGAACACGGTCGATCTCGTCGATCCCCGTGGCAGTGCGTGGTTTGTCACCGACGGGGATCTCACGCAACACCCGGGTTGTCGCCGACCCGCCCGCAGTCGCAAGCGATTCCGTCAACGATCCCTCGGTGCGGCATTGCGGGCAGAAGCCCATCCACTTGCCAGTGGTGAAGCCGCAGTTGGCGCAGTGGTAGGCCGGAGAGCGACGCTTGCGCGAGGTGCTGGTCATGGCGACACCTTATTGACCCCCACCGACACAAAAGGTCACTGTCGCGGGCCGCTCATGAAGCGTCGAATCTGCCAGATGAGCAGACCGATCGCAATGACGGCGATGACAACACCGGCCGCAATCGTTGCCCCTGACCATGCTTCGGTCTCACGTATCGCACTAATCGCAAGCATCCGTGGCACAATAGCCCGGGCGGACCGACTGACGGAGACGTGACGTGGCCAAAGACAAGGACCCATTTGACGATCTGTTCGAGCCCTTCGAGCTCGAGGATGGACCGCCGCCGCCGGGCAGCGAGCCGCCGGCCGCACCGCCTCCGCCGCAGCCCGAAGAGGCACAGCCCCAAGCCACCGCCCCGGTCGAGCAAGCCGCCTGCCCATCTTGCGGCGCTTTCAACCCGGCATACAACCGCCACTGTGAGCAGTGCGGTGCACGGCTCACCAAGGAGCCACTCCCCGTTGCACCAGCGCCGATGGTGCGGGCGACACCCGGGGGGCGCGCCCTCAGCGTCCTCGCCGCGGCGGTTCTCGTCGTGGCGCTGATCGCCCTCCTGGTCAACGTCTTCCGTGGCGGCGACGACACAGCCGAGGCCACAACGACCACATCAACGACAACCACGGTGGCCCCTACGGTCGTGCAAATCACCCCGACCTCGGTACGGGCCTCCGCCCAGCTAGCCGAGGCGTACGCCGACTCCAACCTCATCGACGATGATCTGGAGACGGAATGGCAGGCGAACCACGCAGACACACTCACCATCGACTTCACGTTCGCCCAGCCGGTCCAGATCGAGTACATCCAGATCTACAACATCCAGGACCAGAACCGGTTCCTGCGCAACTACCGCATCCAGGGCTACAAGATCACGACCGACGACCTGCCGGGCGTGGAGAACCGCAATACGTTGCGGGATCAGGCCGGCGGCCCGCAGCGCATCGACATCGCATCGATCGGCACCACCACCCTGACCCTCGAAGTGCTGAGCAACTACGCCTCGCAGGCACTCGGCGGGGACATTGCCTTCAACGAACTGGTCGTGGCCGAGGTCAGGTTCTGGGGTACCCCGGCAGGCTGACCGCAAACCGGCTCTGCTAGGTCTTGCGCTTTTGCTGCAGGCGCGGTCTCCTGGTCCCGATTCCCTAGCGCCGGTGTTGCGGCCCTCAGGTGAAAACCCGGTCGTACTTGTCGCGGTACTGCTCGAGAAGACGCAGCCACACCTCGCTCAGGGTAGGAAACGCCGGGACGGCGTGCCACAGCTTGGCCAGCTCGACCTCGCCCACAATGGCAATCGTTGCCGATTGCAACATCTCCCCGGCCTTGGGACCGACAAACGTGGCGCCGACGATCACGTCACGAGCGGCGTCGATGACCAGCTTTGCCGTCCCGCGATAGCCGCGTCCCAGGGCCACCGCGGCGGCGGTGTGCCTCACGTCGTACTCGACGGTGTGCACATCGATACCCCGACCGACTGCCTCCTCTTCAGTCAGACCGACTGCGGCAACCTCGGGGCTGGTGAACACGACTCTGGGCACGGCGATCCGGTCGCCGTAGGCAGAGGTGTCCAGACCGGCGATGTGAGCCCCTGCGATTCTGGCCTGGTACTTGCCGGCGTGTGTGAGCAACGCACGCCCGTTGACGTCACCCACCGCGTACAGCCAGCCCCCGTCGACCGCAGTCGCCTGGAGATGATCGTTGACCTCGATGTATGCGTCCGGCTCCAACCCGACGCTGTCCAACCCGAGAGCGCTCGTTGCCGGGCGCCGGCCCACCGCTACGAGAACCTCGTCGGCCTCGATCTCGATCGAGCTCCCGTCGTCCAACACAACACTTGCAGTGACCGGTCCGTCTGCATCCGGCCGCTCGACCGCTTTGGTCATGGTTCCCGTGTGGACGGTGATCTCCATCCGCTCCAGCGCAGCCCGTAGCTCCACACCGGCAAAACTCTCTTCGCGCGGTAGGAGCCCATCGGCCAATTCGACGATCGTGACCTCCCGGGCCCCCAGCCACTTCCAGGCTTGGGCCATCTCCACGGCAACTACGCCGCCACCAATCACGAGGAAACGCTCCGGGACATCTGCGGCGGTGGTCACTGCACGGCTGTCCCAGAGACCGGCCTCCTTCAAGCCGGGGATAGGCGGCCAGGCCGCAGTAGTTCCCGTGGCGATGACGACGGCACGAGCCGCCTCGTAGGTTGTAACGCCGCCATCGGCGTCGGTTACCGAAACCAGCCGGGTACCGACAAGCTCACCGTGGCCACGGATGAGGTCGACGCCGACGCTGTCCAGCCAAGACACCTGGCCGGAATCGTCCCAGTTGGCTGCCAGAGCATTGCGGCGAGCCAGCGCAGCGGCGACGTCGATGGCACCGATTGCTGCCTCCTTCGCTCCCGGCGTGCGCAGAAGCGTCTCGAGAGCCTCACCGGGCCGCAACAGTGCCTTTGACGGCATGCATGCCCAATAGGAGCACTCACCGCCGACCAGTTCACGCTCGATCAACGCCACGCGCAGTCCGCCACGGGCTGCCAGATCGGCGGCGTTCTCGCCGGCCGGTCCACCGCCGACGACTAGCACGTCGTATGTCTGATCGATCTCTGTTGTCATGGTCTTCCTGTCTCAGTGTCGTCGGTGGAAACAGTCGCGCAATAGTCGATCATCTGACATTGTCGCCTCAATGACAATGTAGGCGCCCAGCACTAGAACGTGAGAAGCCCCGGACGAACCGGGGCTTCTCGAGCTTGTTGAGTGTTGATGAGGGACGTCAGTCGACCTCGTCGGCCAGCTCCAGGGGCGGCTGGTCGGGGGTCTCGACCGAGGAGAACGACAGACGGTCGGGATCCTCTTCGTCGACATCGACGAGCACGGTCGCCCCGGCCGGGAACTCCTTGTAGAGCACCTTCTCGGACAGCGGGTCCTCCAGCATGCGCTGGATCGCCCGGCGCAGCGGTCGTGCTCCAAGCTGCGGGTCGTAGCCCTTCTTGGCCATGAGCTCCTTGGCGTCTTCGGTGAGCGCCAGGTCGAGAGCCTGCGACTCGAGCTGCTCACGAACCCGATGGAGGAACAGATCGACGATCTGCTTCACCTCACTCATGGTGAGCTCGTGGAACACGATGACATCGTCGATACGGTTGAGGAACTCGGGGCGGAAGTGGGTCTTCAGCGCCTCGGTGACCTTCTCCTTCATCTGCTCGTAGTTGAGCTCTTCCCCTCCTGGGCTGAACCCGATGGCCTGCTTGCGCAGGTCGCCGGTCCCGAGGTTGGAGGTCATGATGATGACGGTGTTCTTGAAGTCGACGCTGCGGCCTTGAGAATCGGTCAGGCGACCGTCCTCGAGGATCTGCAGAAGGATGTTGAAGACATCCGGATGCGCCTTCTCGATCTCGTCAAACAGCACGACGGAGAAGGGCTTGCGCCGTACGGCCTCGGTGAGCTGCCCGCCCTCGTCGTACCCGACATACCCCGGGGGCGAACCGACGAGACGGCTAACCGCATGCTTCTCCATGTACTCGGACATGTCGATCTGAATGAGCGAGTCCTCGTCGCCGAACAGGAACTCAGCGAGCGCCTTGGCGGACTCGGTCTTACCAACACCCGACGGGCCGAGGAAGATGAACGAGCCTGCGGGACGCTTCGGGTCCTTGAGCCCGGCGCGGGTGCGCCGAATCGCCTTGGAGACGGCCTCGATGGCGCCGCCCTGGCCGATGATGCGCTTGTGCAGCTCATCTTCCATGTTGAGGAGACGGGAGGTCTCCTCTTCGGTGAGGCGGTGCACCGGGATACCGGTCCACTGGGCAAGAACCTCGGCGATTTCCTCGTCGTCGATCACTGAGCTGTAATCGGCGCCTGCCGCGATCGCCTCTTTCTCCTTGTCGGTGCGGTCGCTGATCAAGCCCCGCTCCTTGTCACGAAGCTGGGCGGCCCGCTCGAACTGCTGGGCGCGGACGGCGTCGTGCTTGTCGGAGCGAACCTTGGTCAACTCGTCATCGAGTTCTTGAACCTCGGGCGGGAGATGCCCGCGACGCAGCCGCATACGGCTGCCCGCTTCGTCGATCAGGTCGATGGCCTTGTCAGGCAAAAAGCGGTCTGCGATGTAGCGATCGGCCAGGTTGGCGGCGTTGACGAGCGCCTGATCGGTGAACCTGACGCGGTGGTGCTCCTCGTAGCTGGGACGGAGCCCTTCGAGAATCCGGATCGTGTCCGCCACCGAAGGCTCGTCTACCTGAATGGGCTGGAACCGCCGCTCCAGAGCCGAGTCCTTCTCCAGATACTTGCGATACTCCTCGAGCGTGGTGGCGCCCACCGTCTGCAACTCGCCGCGGGCCAACATCGGCTTGAGAATGCTGGCGGCGTCGATAGCGCCCTCGGCAGCACCGGCTCCGACGAGAGTATGAATCTCGTCGATGAACAGAATGATGTCACCGCGGGTGCGGATCTCCTTGAGAACCTTCTTGAGACGCTCCTCGAAATCGCCGCGGTAGCGGGAACCGGCCACCAGCGCACCAAGGTCCAAGGTGTAGAGCTGGCGGTTGGTCAGCGTATCGGGCACCTCGCCGGCGACGATGCGCTGCGCAAGGCCCTCCACGATGGCGGTCTTGCCGACACCGGGCTCGCCGATGAGTACCGGGTTGTTCTTGGTGCGACGAGAGAGAACCTGCATCACGCGCTGAATCTCGTTGGACCGGCCAATAACGGGGTCGAGCTTGTGGTCGCGAGCCTGCTGAGTCAGGTTGCGACCGAACTGGTCGAGAACCGTGGACCCACCGGGCGATGACTCGCTGCCCTTGCTGGAACGGCTCGAGCCACCGGGGTGCGAGCTTTGCGAGGACGAAGCTTCTTCGCCCTGAACGCCGGAAAGCAGTTGGATGACCGTCTGCCTCACCTTGTGCAACTCGGCGCCGAGTTTCTGCAGCACCTGGGCGGCGACGCCTTCCCCCTCGCGTATCAGGCCGAGCAGGATGTGCTCGGTGCCGATGTAGTTATGGCCCAGTTGGAGTGCCTCACGCAGAGACAGCTCGAGAACCTTCTTGGCACGCGGCGTAAACGGGATGTGGCCGCTCGGCGCCTGCGATCCCTGGCCGATGATCTCGACGACCTGCGACCGTACAGATTCGAGGCTGATCCCGAGACTCTCGAGACCCCGGGCGGCGACGCCCTCGCCCTCGTGGATGAGACCGAGGAGGATATGCTCGGTCCCTATGTAGTTGTGATTGAGCAGCCGGGCTTCCTCTTGGGCAAGTACGACGACTCGCCTGGCCCGGTCGGTGAACCGTTCGAACACTCTTCACCTCGACTTTGGCGCTCGGTTACCGTTGCGCCCTTCGGATTATAACTGTGACCGAGGACTAGCCCCGGGGCCGCCAGCCGCTCCGTAAGGAACATCGGCTGGCGCCTGGTTGTCATTAGTGAAACAACTTGAGGGTCGACTGTAATCCCTGATACTGACGACCGCGACATGTTTTGGGTTGCCCCAAAGATCAGGTCGCACTCATGTCATCTCGCCATTGGTTCGGAACCGATACCGTGGGTGGACGGGAGCCAGGGTGCGGCGGCGGACTACCATCGCTGGTCACATGGACAGCCCGATTCTCCAAGATCTCGTCCCCGTTGACCGCGTGTGGCGCCGCATGGGCGATGTCGAACGCCGATTGCTCGAGGCAACCACGTCCGACGACGTCTTTCTCACCAGCATCGCACAGCACGGCCTGGCCGCCGGCGGCAAGCGCTACCGGCCTCTGCTGGCCCAGGTTGCGGCCGAGCTGGGAGGCAAGGAGGGACCGGAGCCGGTCGAAGCAGGGGTGGCCGTGGAACTGGTTCACCTGGGCTCCCTGTACCACGACGACGTCATCGACGAGGCCGAAACGAGACGAGGCGAGGTCTCGGTCAACGAGAACTGGAGCAACACTGTGGCGATTCTCGCCGGTGATTTCCTGCTCGCCAGGGCCTCGGAGGTCGCAGCCCCCCTCGGAACCGAGGCAGTGGCCCTCATCGCCCGGACTTATGCGACCCTCTGCGAAGGACAGGTGCGCGAACTGCAGCTCGCCAACGACCTCGACCACGGTGCGGACGAGTACTACGCCGTGATCGGCGGCAAGACGGCGAGCCTGATTCGCACGTCGGCTCGGCTCGGTGCGATGACCGGTGGCGCAGACGCCGACACCATCGAGGCCATAAGCGAATGGGCCTGGGAGATGGGGCTGGTCTTTCAGTTGGCCGACGACGTGCTCGACCTCGTCGCCGACGAGGCATGGCTGGGCAAACCGGCGGGCAGCGACATCGGAGAGGGGACGTTCACGCTCCCCCTGCTCTACGCCGCCGATGGGCCCGCAGGTCCCGAGATCCGCGGCTTGCTCGAGGGCGGTGCGCCGTACGAGCAACAGACGATCGACCGGGTGATTCACCTCGTGACGGCGGGCGGCTATGTCGACCGGGTGCTCGACGAGGCGGCCGAACGCATGCGTGCTTCCGAGAAGGCGGCAGCTCGCATTCCCGAAACCGACCTCACCCCGATCATCCGCAACCTCGACAGGTATCTGTTGGAGCGCGTAGATATCGCCCGTTCGCAGCGTTAGCGCAATCCGGCCATGGCTCGTCCGCAGACGGACGGCCGCTGGGTCGGCGACGAAGAGCACGCAGAGCCCTGTCTCCTACTGCTGATGCCCGCCCCAGAGCCCTATCGAATCTGCGAATGCCCCGGCTATCTGGCGGACGATCCCATCGAGGGCGTATTGGATATCTTGCCGGTCCGGCGCACCCCGACCGGCGGCCCAGGAGGCAAGCCTGCCTAGGTCGTCGCTTGTGGCCGGCTCGAGCTGCGCCCAGCGCTCGGCGGCCGCTATTCGATCTGTGGTCCAGGTTCGGTCACGCACGCTGACCAACCCGGCCACCGCAAGAAGCGTCTTGCGGGCGAGCCGCCTGCCCAGCTCCGGCGGATCCGCACCGGCGCGCAGCTCTGTACGCCATCGCTCCGCGCTCTGCACAATGTCGCCGTTGAAGCCACGAGCTGCGCGAACGTCGGCCGGGAACTCCGGTAGCGCCGAGTGGAGATCAGGCCCGGCGAGGTGGACGCAGTAGTGGCGGAGGAAGATCCGGCCCCCGTACGCTTCGTCGGCCTCGCCGGCGAAGTCGCCGCGCTGTGCAGCAGCCACCTCGACGGCGCGGCACAGCTCCGCAAACCGCACTGACAGCCGGTGCCCGATCTCGCCGGCATCGGCTGCGGCGAGGCCGACGATGAGCAGATCGACGTCCGACGTTCCCACGAGGGCGGTGCCGTTGGCGACCGACCCGTACACGTACAGAGACGCTCGACCGGGCACCGCGGCGCGGGCGGCATCGAGCACGGGCAAAAATGCGGGCACGATCCTCTCCCGGCTGGCCCCGGTCTCGATCGTCCCGGTCGGCGACACGCCTTCCCGCGGGTCACCCATGCCCTAGCCCGGCACCACCACCGGCACCTGCGGGTAGTCATCGGCCGTCAGGCCATCCACTGCGTCGGCCGGCTCGTAGTCGCTCAGCAGCTGCTCCTGCACCCCCTCCTCGGGGTACAGCAGATCGTAGATCCGGGTGTGGTTGGCGTCGGCGGGTGCGCCGCCGCCCGCCCATTGCTCGGCCGTCTCGCGCACATCCCTGACCCGCCGCACCCCGGGGGAAGGGAAGCCCTCCTGGGACATGAGCGCAACCGCATAGCCCCACTCGGTCGGGTCCCCGTCGCCCAACAGTTCGAGCGGTATCCGGGCCGTGATCCGACCGTCGGAATCGGCGATCACCCTGAACGTTGGATT
>JASJBC010000239.1 GCA_030066715.1 Acidimicrobiia bacterium | reverse complement strand
TGTGGGCAGCAATCCCAATGTTTCTCGTGTATTTTAAATCTCTAGCCATTTGGGTACTTAGAATCTAAAATGTGAAAATGCTTTATTGGCCTCGGCCATTTTGTGGGTATCCACCCTTTTCTTAACTGCCGCGCCTTCTTCCTTTGAAGCCGCCAGGATCTCCGCAGCTAGCTTCTGAGCCATGGATTTTTCATTCCTCTTTCTGGCAAAGGTGATCAACCACTTCATTGCGGTGCTGATCTTTCTGTCAGGTCTTATCTGCATCGGAATCTGAAAAGTGGCGCCACCCACTCGCCTGCTGCGCACTTCCACGTGCGGCATTACGTTAGAAAGGGCTTCTTTCCATAGTTCCAAAGCTGGTTTTTCTTCATCTGTCTTCTTCTGCTCTACAATATCCAATGCGTCATAAAAAATCCTGAAAGCCAGTGATTTTTTACCGTCCCACATCAACATATTCACGAATCTGGTGACCAGCTGGTCGTTATGCCTGGGATCCGGGAGCAGTGGTCTTTTTTTAGCCTGTCTTTTTCTCATCTGGTAACTCTTTTACTTTTTAGGGCGTTTTGCTCCGTATTTAGATCTCCGTTGTGTTCGTCCGGCTACACCGGCTGTGTCTAAAGCACCGCGAACGATATGGTATCTAACACCAGGCAAATCTTTCACCCTTCCGCCTCTAACCAATACTATCGAGTGCTCCTGGAGGTTGTGCCCCTCTCCCGGGATGTAAGCGTTTACTTCTTTCCCGTTCGTAAGCCTTACCCGCGCAACTTTTCTCATGGCGGAGTTCGGTTTCTTAGGAGTGGTGGTATAAACACGAGTGCAAACACCCCTCCTTTGTGGGCACGAATCCAAAGCAGCCGATTTACTCTTCTTGGTAATTGTGGCCCTTCCTTTTCGTACTAATTGTGAAATTGTTGGCATATAAAATCCTTAACTGTAATAATCACCCTCGTTTAAGGGCTGGCAAATGTACTAATTATTCCCTTTAATTCAAATGCCCTGTTATGTAAATTTTACTGAATTCTAGAGAGGGCTCTAACCTTTAATTTCAGAGGCGTATAATTTCCAAGTTTATACCTTATTATATATATACCAAAAGTAACGGTCTGCAACCAGGTAAATGATGGATGCTAATTAGATTGATTTCATATTAAAAGCGAGCCTAAACTTGGAATAAAGCATAAGCCTCGTCTTTTTGTTTGAAAATTCGGCAAGATTAGTGTGGTTTACTAGCAAAAACGCAACGATTACCTCTATTGCGAATCATATTCCAAAATATTTAACAATTTGAGTAATTAATAGTTCTCGAAAACGCCGATTGCCTCCAGATTTTCTAAACTAAAGAGTGAAAATTTTATTAAAATTAGTTTGGATTATTAACATGAAATTAGGACTTTAGCGGCTAGCTAATTCAAATAATTTAAAAATGAGAACAAATTTAAATGGAATCTTAACGCTGCTATTGGCGTTTGTCGTGCATTTAGCGTTTGCACAGGAGAAGGCGATTTCCGGTACTGTAACCGACCAAGACGGACTTCCTCTTCCCGGTGTTAACATCGTCATTGTGGGCACCACTACAGGTACTCAAACCGATTTTGACGGTAACTATGCGATACGAGCAAGCGAAGGCCAGACCTTAGAATTTACCTACATAGGTCAAAGGACAGTTACGGCAGTGGTAGGAGCATCCAACACCATCAATATCCAAATGGAGGAGGATGCACAGGCATTGGAAGAAGTTGTCGTAACGGCGGTTGGTATTGAAAGGGAAGAAAGATCTCTTGGTTATTCCGTGACAACCGTGGATGAGGAGCAAGTTACGGCCCGTCCGGAAGCTGATATTGCCAGGGTACTTCAAGGTAAAGTAGCCGGGGTAAATATTACAGCTAACAACGGTCTTTCCGGTTCCGGTACGAATATCATTATTCGTGGTTATTCCTCTGTAACACAATCTAACCAGCCTTTGTTTGTGGTGAATGGTATTCCGATCGATTCTGGTGCCAATACACAATCAAACTTCCTGGACGGCAACACGGAGTCTAACCGTTTCCTGGATCTGGACCCGAACTCGATTGAGAGCATCAGCGTTCTTAAAGGTTTGAGTGCGACCGTTCTTTACGGTAACAGAGGTAGAAACGGGGTAATCCTTATTACCACCAAAGGTGCTGCTGCCGGAGAGGTCGCAAGCAAAACGGAGGTGTCTGTTACCCAGTCTATGTTCTTCTCTGATGCTATTCTACCAGAATACCAGAATGAATATGGAGGTGGATTCCACCAAAACTTTGGTTTCTTCTTCAGTAACTGGGGTCCAAGGTTCGACAGGACAGATAATGACAACATTGCTATAGCCGGTCAGTTCCTAGGTAACCCATCCGGTTTTGCTGAGTTAAGTCACCCTTTGAATTTCATTGCCGACCAGACATTGGTTGCCGGATTTGAAGATATTGCTGCACAGCCTTATCTCTACAAGCCGTATCAGGGTGTTAGGGATTTCTTCAGACAAGGTACTGTTGTAAGTACCAGTATCAACGTCCGCGGAGGTGGTGAGAAAGGTAGTTTCAACATGAACTACGGACGAAATGAAGATATAGGTGTAACTCCTGGAAACAGCATCCTCAGGAACAACTTCAGTTTAGGAGGAGCTGCCAAGCTTGGTAATGGCTTCAGTATAAATGGAAACTTTAACTTTATCAGAACTGACTTTAAATCACCACCGAACGCAGCCAGTTTTGGTAGTGGTTCCGGTTTTGACGGAGCGGCTGTCTTCGGTGATGTGATGTATACGCCACGAAGTGTTGACCTCACTAACCTTCCTTTCCAGGCTGCTGATGGACGTAGTGTTTACTACCGATCAGGAAACGACATCCAGAATCCTTACTGGACCGTAAATAACGCACGTACTTCCCAGGATGTGGACAGGTTCATCGGTAACGCCTCTGTATCTTATGAGTTTACCGACTGGCTTAACCTGACGTACAGAATGGGTCTGGATACATACACCGAGCTCAACCTTTACGGACAGAACAGAGGTGGTGTTGATGGTGATGTTACAGGTATCCTGAGAACTACTTCCGTTAGAAATACGATCTGGAACCATGATATTATCCTTGGAGCAGACAGAGACATTTCAGAAGATATCAACCTGAAAGCCATTGCTGGTGTGAATTCCAGAAGGGATCTATTTGACCGGGATGGTATTGAGAGTACTAACCAGCTGGTATTTGGTGTGCTTCAGCACTTCAACTTCACAGCTCCTTCATCTACCAACTCATTCACAGGATTGCCAATAAAACAGTCTTTCGAGGAAAACCTGGTAGGTGCCTATCTCGATTTGACATTCGCTTACAAGGATTGGCTCTTCGTGAACGCAGTAGGAAGGAATGACTGGTCTACCACACTAGAATCAGAGAACAACTCTCTGTTCTATCCTGGTGCTAGTATCTCCTGGGTACCGACTTCTACATTCCCCGGGATGCAGGGTGATGCGGTTAACTATCTGAAGTTGCGATTAGGATACGGTTCTTCTGCTGGTTTCCCCACTCCATTCAACACAAGAGACGTCCTTAATTTGAACGCCCGTAGGCTGGTTGACGTCGGAGCTAATGTGATATCATCCAACGACGTTTCCAACGTACTGGGTAACAGGGACCTTCAACCTGAACGAATTGAAGAATTTGAAATCGGTATCGATTCGAGATTTTTCAACAGACTCAACCTTAATGTCAGTGTCTTTGACAAAAAGACTACTGATTTGATCACCCAGCAAACCCTGGATGGATCCACAGGTTTTACCAGTACTTTTACCAACATTGGTGAAATACAATCACAAGGTGTAGAAGTTGACTTCGGTCTTGATATTCTCAAAGAATTCGACAATAAAGTTGGCTTTAACCTGGCCGGTAACTTTACCGCTATAGAAACAACCGTAACACAGTTAGATGCAGAAAACATCCTGCTGACTAATGGTGTGGTTGGGGAAGCAGCCAACTATGCCGTGGAAGGCAGACCTTTTGGTGTCCTTTTAGGTAGTACAATCCTGAGAGACGACGACGGCAACAGGCTGACCACTGACGGTGGTAGATATCTTGTGGATAATGAGATCAGTGAGATCGGAGATCCGAATCCGGATTGGACTGCTGCTTTGATCCCTACTGTAACGTTCAAGAACTGGACACTTTCTGCCAACCTGCAATACAGACATGGAGGAGATATTTACTCTACCACAGCGACCACTCTTATAGGTCGTGGTGTTGTAGCTCAGCAGGAAACACTGAACAGAGAAGGAAACTATATTCTTCCTGGTATAAGGCAATCAGATGGACAACCAAACTCTACTGCTATTACAGCAACAGAAGTTGGATTCAGTACCTACCTAACCGGTGCTAATGAGTTGTTTATCTATGATGGATCAACCATCAGGCTTCAAGAAGCTTCATTGACTTATGCGGTTCCGTCTAAAATGTTAGATAGAACTCCTTTCGGTAGCCTGTCCTTTTCAATATCAGGCCAGAACTTATGGTTCGATGCTGTTAATTTTGACAACGACCTGAATTATGATACCAATGCATCCAGTACCGGTGTAGGTAACGGACAAGGTATTGACTTCATCACAGGGCCTTCTGTGAGACGATATGGTTTTACAGTAAAAGCATCATTCTAACAATACTAAGAAATGAAAAATACATATAGAGTTATGAAATTTAGGATTAGAACATTCAGTCTGGCGTTGATTGCGGCTATCGCTCTCCTGTTGGATGGTTGTGAGAGCACCACGCTGGATGTTATAGAAAGCCCGAATGCATTGAACCCTTCCCAGGCGGATGTAAACTTCTTCCTGAACAGTATTCAGGTAATGGTAGCCAATATACATTCGGGTGAAGAAGGAAGTGGATTTAACGGGTTGGCCCAGTTCGGTATGGAGCCTGTGAGAATGCAGCACGGTTTCGGACCGTCGTATAGAGAGTTTTACGATCCGGGTGATTTCAACCGAGTTTGGAACAAT
>JASJBC010000238.1 GCA_030066715.1 Acidimicrobiia bacterium | reverse complement strand
CCGCGCAGTATGGGCCTTTCCCGCGAGATAATCAAGTTTTGGCCAGGCAGGTTTTGGGAGATATCAGAGCCCGAGCGAGCTATCCGGCCTGCTTGGCAACGGCGTCCGCGGCGGCCTTGGCGGCCTCCTCGTCACCGAGATACCGGCTGCTTATCGGCTGCAGGTTCTCATCCAACTCGTAGAGAAGCGGGATCCCGGTGGGGATGTTCAAGCCAGTGATGTCCTCATCGGAGATGCCATCGAGATGTTTGACCAACGCACGGAGGCTATTGCCATGGGCTGCGACGATCACCTGCTTGCCCGCACGCAGGTCCGGGACGATCGCATCGTGCCAATACGGCAACATCCGATCGACGACATCCTCGAGGCACTCCGTTGCCGGAAGCAGGTCGGGCGGCATCCATGAGTAGCGCGGATCGTTGCCCGGGTGGCGCTCGTCCATCGGGTCCAGCGCCGGCGGCCGGGTCGAGTAGGAGCGCCGCCAGATGTGCACCTGCTCGGTGCCGTGCTGATCCGAAGTCTCTTTCTTGTTGAGACCCTGCAACGCACCGTAGTGACGTTCGTTGAGACGCCAGTGCTTCACCACCGGGATCCATACCTGATCCATTTCCACGAGTGCGAGATGAAGCGTGTTGATCGCCCGTTCGAGGAGTGAGGTATGAGCGATGTCGAACTGGAGACCTTCTTCCTTCATTATCTGGCCGGCCGCCGTAGCTTCAGCTACACCCTTTTCGGACAGTGATACGTCCGTCCAACCGGTGAAGACGTTCTCGAGGTTCCAGGTCGATTGGCCATGACGAAGAAGAACAAGCTTGCTCATAACAACTCCTGGTTACGTTGCTCGAAAGCTAGCGCGACTTCGCCTAGAGATCGACTCTGCGCCAGAACTCGATGTTCCAGGTGTGGCCCGCCTGGGACGAGTTCATCTCATACCCGAAGACCTTGTCCGCCCACACCGCGCCAACGACGCTGCGTGCGGCGACGGGCACGATCACGGCGTTCTCGGCGAGGATCTGCTCCGCGGCGGCAGTGAGGGCCGCCAGCTCGTCGGGATCCACGGTCTCGCGGAGGATCCCGAGGACGTCTCGGAACCGCTCCACCGCATCGTCGTCTACCGAAGAATCCTCGGTTCCCCAGCGGTAGTAATTCGATCCATCCGGCAGCGGTCCGTCGGGATCGACCAGGTCGAGGAGACCCGCAGCGCCGGCGGCGCCGGGGGTCGCCACCCAGGCCCACCAACCCATGTCCCAAGTTCCATTGTCGAGTGTCTCCCCGAAGTACAGCTGTGAGTCTTCCAGCTGCAGTTCCACCTCGATACCGATCTCACCCAGGGTCTCTTCCAGGTAGTCGGCGATCTTGGGCCTCTCGTCGGCGTTGCTCGTGGTCGAGAAGATCACTACGGGCGGCTCCGTGGCACAGTCACGTTCCGCTTCGACGCACGCCTGCTCGAGCAGCTCGGCCGCCCTGACTGCGTCCTGCTCATACTGCGCCCACGGTCCCTCCCCGGCCACGCCGGGATGCAACATCGAGGTGATGGGTTGCCAGCCGACCAGCCCCGCAATCTCCTCCGAGTCAATGGCATACGCCACCGCCTGCCGGAAGGCCGTGTGCTCGTTCATCGACTCGGGGTTGCGATTGCTGGGACCGAACTGGAAGTTGAGGTGCTCCCACACCGGACCCGGCTTCACCTGGATCTCGGCCCCTGCCGCTTCGAGGTCACGCAACCGAGCAATCGTCTCCGGCGATGGCGGCGGTTGGATGACATCGAGTTCGCGCTGCGTGAACGAGTAGATCAAGGACTCTGACTCCGGGATGAACCGAAAGACAACTTCGTCGACATATGGCAGCCGAGCTCCCGTCTCCGGATCTCGCTTCCAGTAGTTCTCGTTGCGGACGAGCCGGACGTGATCGCCATTCTCCCACTCGACGAAGACGAACGGGCCGGCAGCCGGCCACATCGTGTCGTTCCAATCCGCGACGAAGTTCGACTGGTCGACTACATGCCGCGGGATGACCACCGGAAAGAGCGTCTCGTATTGGGCGCTTGGGGTGGACAGGGTGAAGGAGAACGTCTTTGCGCCCGCCTCCGTCGCCACGACGTCGTACCAGACGTCGACTTCTCCTTCTCGCCTGTTCTGCACCACGTCGAGTGTGAAATCGAAATCGAAGCCGCTGATCGGGACACCGTCACTCCACACGGCCTCGTCGTGGATCTCGTAGCGGACGGTCATGGTTCCGTCCTCGTTGACCACTACGCCACCGTTGCCGACGGACGGCAGCTCGACGAGCAACTCAGGAACAAGTTCGAGCGTGGTCCCGTCGATGTCGTATGCCCCCGCCAGGTGAGCCTGCCCGATGATCGCCGTGATGAAGTTGTCGCCTCCCGGTGCCAGCGGGTTGAGCGTCACCGGCTCTTGATCATCTCCGATCACCACCGTTCCTCCGTAGACCAGCGATGGCGCCGAGCTCGTGGTGGTGGCGGAGTCGGGCGTCGTCTCATCTGCGGCTGTTGGCGAGGTAGTGACCGGCGCCTCAGCGGTTGTCGGGGTGCCGCGAGAGGTCGGCGCAGCAGGCTCGTCCCCTCCTTCGCCACACGCGCCGGCCGCAATCGCAGTCACGCACAGCAAAGCAAGGATGCGTCGCACAGGCCTCCATTCGACAGTGTGAGCTTACCGGCTCGGATGGGGCGGGCTGTCCCTCCCTATGCAGCGACGCCGACCAGCACACGGCGCCGATGCCAGATCGGTGTCTCCAGACCAGAGCGAGCACCGGCGGGGGTGAGCGCACCGATCGCCGCCGCGCCCAAACCGAAGTGACGCGCACCGCAGTTCTCAATGGCATCGCGCACCAATCGGAGCGCCGCGGCATTGGCAACCTCGTGATGTGCGGCATCAATCAGGAAGTCGAAGGTGAGCAGAGATTCCGCCCTGTCGGTTATGGCCCGCACATCCTCGACGAACTCGTGCGACCCGATCTTCGCCCGGACCGATTCGACATGACCGTAGAAGTCTGTTCCGTCTTCCGGCCACGGCAGTAGCCGAGTCAGCCGGAACTCGAACGAGACTCGATACATGATCCACCACCTCCCGCTCTATCTGGGGAGGCCCCTGCTTCCTACCTACGCTTCGCCACCACCCCACGTGGTGGCTTAGTTACTAATAGTGGTGGATAATCGATTGTCGGGCAAGACCCAATGCCAGACGTGCGAAGGGACTAATCCCCTGTGGACAAAGAGGGGAACGCGGCCCTCCTGTTGCCGGATGACAAGGCAAGGGGGCGGACCGCACGGTCCGCCCCCTCACGTCCTCCTCTAGACCCGATCCTTTAGACGTAATACCTCACCAGCGATGCGAAGCTGTCCGGATCCAGCGATGCTCCACCGACGAGAGCTCCGTCGATGTCACGCTTCGCCATGAGGCCTGCGATGTTGCCCGGCTTCACCGATCCTCCGTACAAGACACGAACAGAGTCTGCCGCCTCGCCGAACATCTCGGCAACGGTGTTGCGCACGAACGTGCACATGTCGCCGGCATCGTCGGCGCTGGCCGTCTTGCCGGTGCCGATGGCCCAGATGGGCTCGTAGGCAATGACCATGCCCGCGACCTGTTCGGGGGTGAGCCCCTGCAGACCGAGCCGGACCTGAGTCCCGACCTTCTCCTCGGTCATGCCCTGTTCGCGCTCATCCTCGGTCTCGCCGCAGCACATGATCGGAATCATGCCTGCGTCGAGGATCGCCTTGACCTTCTTGTTGACGTCCTCGTCGGTCTCCCCAAAGATCTGGCGGCGCTCCGAGTGGCCGGCAATCACATACGACACCGACAGCTTGGACAGCATCTGCGGCGAAACCTCACCGGTGAAGGCGCCCTTCTCCTCGAAGAAGCAGTGCTGGGCGCCGAGACCCATCTCGAGGTTGTCAGACTCGATCACGGTCTGAGCCGAGCGCAGCGCAGTGAACGGCGGGCAGACGACTACATCGACTCGCTCGTAGTCGGCAGCCTCCAGCCTGTAGCTCAGCTTCTGCACGAACTGAATCGCCTCGAGATGCGTCATGTGCATCTTCCAGTTGCCGGCGATTAGATCCTTACGCATCGTTCCACCTCTCCAGGGCAGCAATGCCCGGTAGTTCTTTACCTTCGAGCAACTCGAGGCCGGCGCCTCCGCCACTCGATACGTGACTTATTTGATCTTCGCGACCGAGCAGCCGGATGGCGGCAACGCTGTCGCCACCACCGATCACAGTGAAGCCTTCGGTCGCGGCAAGCGACTCGGCGACTCCCGCAGTCCCGGCACGGAAGGCCTCCCACTCGAAGACACCCATGGGGCCGTTCCAGAAGACGCTCGCCGCGTCATCGACGGCATCCTTGAAGACCGCAATCGACTCCGGTCCGATATCGAGGCCCATCATGTCGGACGGAATCGCGTCGACCGGAGCGACGACGAAGTCGGCGTCTTCCGCAAATGCCGCAGCAGCGACCACGTCCGTGGGGAGAAGGATCTTGTGCCCGAACTCACCGGCGAGCAGCCCGCCGACAACCTCGACCATCGACTCCTCGACCAGCGAGTTGCCGACCTCGTGACCCTGGGCCTGCAGCAAAGTGAAGCACATGCCGCCGCCGACGATCATCTTGTCGACCCGGGGAAGCAGGTGTTCCATGACTGCAAGCTTGTCGGAGACCTTGGCGCCACCGAGGATGACGAGATAGGGCCGCTCCGGCTCGCCGAGCAGCGCAGACAGAGCCTCCACCTCTTTGGCGAGTAGCAAACCCGCAGCGGAGGGCAGGCGCTCGGCGACCCCTACCGTCGTCGCATGGGCGCGATGTGCGGTGCCGAACGCGTCGAGCACGAACGCATCGGCGAGCCGGGCAAAGGCATCTGACAGAGCAGGGTCGTTCTTCTTCTCCCCGGCCTCGAACCGCGTGTTCTCCAGGAGAGTCACTGTCCGGGCGTCGGTGGCGGCGATGGCGGCCTCAGCCTCAGCACCGGCGACGACATCGAGCTTGTTGACCGGGAAGCC
>JASJBC010000237.1 GCA_030066715.1 Acidimicrobiia bacterium | reverse complement strand
CCAACATCTTTCCCGGCGACATGCTGCTCAAGAACTTCGGAGTGACGAACCGGGGCAGGGTGGTCTTCTACGACTACGACGAGATCGGCCTCATCACCGACCTCCATTTCCGGAAGTTCCCCGAATCGGACGATCCCTACGACGACATGTCGTCCACGCCTGCGTTCGGCGTCGGACCGAACGACGTGTTTCCGGAAGAACTCGCACGGTTCCTCGGGCTCGAGCCATCGTTGCGGAAGGCGTTCATGGAACGCCATTCGGACCTCTTCGAGACCGACTTCTGGGTCGGCATCCAGCGGCGGCTCGAATCCGGGGAGACCATCGACATCCGCCCCTACAAGCGTT
This sequence comes from Acidimicrobiia bacterium, assembly GCA_030066715.1. Lineage (GTDB taxonomy): Bacteria > Actinomycetota > Acidimicrobiia > Spongiisociales > UBA5794 > JAAETI01. Next base: position 4,678 of record JASJBC010000237.1, on the reverse strand, counting down.
CCCGCGCCCTGGATGTGCGATGAAGACGACCACCCTCACCCTCACCACCGGCCACACGAAGACCTTCGTCGACCTGACACGCGAGGCCGCGGCGTTCGTGGCCGGGGAGGGCGACGGCCTGCTGAACGTGTTCGTGCCGCATGCAACAGCGGGGATCGCCATCATCGAGACCGGCGACGGATCGGACCACGACTTCATGGACTCCATCGACCGGCTCCTCCCGGTGGACGACTCGCTCTATCGCCATCGACACGGGTCGCGAGGACACGGCGCCGACCACGTGATGCCCGGCTGGGTGTCACCGTCGACCGTGGTGCCGGTCATCGACGGCCGGCTCCAACTCGGCACCTGGCAGTCGATCGTCCTGGTGGATCCGAACCGTGACAATCCCATCAGGAAGCTCATCCTGAGCTTCCTCAGCGACTAGTTGGGAAGTTCGGAAGTTCGGGAGTCCGGGAGTCCGACTTCCGAACTGCCAAACTCCCGAACTCCCAGACTGCTGAGGTGGGCGATCAATCGCCCACCTCGGTACACTCCACGGGTCTCTGACTGATGATTTCGAGGAGAACCCCACAATGCAGCAGGAAACCCTGCACGCCACCAAGCGCGTGACCTCGGGCAGCCGTGCCTCCAACCGGCTCCGCCGTGAGGGTCGGGTGCCTGGTGTCGTCTACGGAGCCAGTGTCGATGCCCAGCCGATCCACGTGTCCGCACGCGACCTCTACGCCGTGCTGCGCACGGAGGCCGGCTTGAACGCCATCATCGAGGTGGACATGGAGGGCGACTCCGTCCTCACCGTTGCCCGTGAGATCCAGCGCCACCCGGTGCGGGGAGAGATCACGCACCTCGACTTCATCGAGGTCCGCATGGACACCGAGATCGAGGCAGAGGTTGCGATCGAATACCTCGGCATTCCGCTCGGCGTCCGTGAGGACGGCGGCATCGTGGAAACGATCGAGGCCAGCATCACCATCAGTGCCCTCCCGAACGCCATTCCTTCCTCGATCGAGGTCAGTGTCGAGGACATGGCGATGTTCGAGACGCTCAAGGTCAGCGACCTTCCCGAGGTCGACGGCGTGACCTACCTCGCAGACGACGACAGTCCGCTGCTCACCGTGGTTGCTCCTGCGGCCGAGGTCGAGGAGCCCGCCATCGCGCTCGAGGGCGAAGAGGGCGAGCTCGTCGAGGGTGACGAGGCAGCCGACGAGGCAGCCGACGCCGACGTCGAGGACGAGGGCTGACCAAGCCCACCTCACCGTGCCTCGTCGTGGGCCTTCGCAACCCGGGGGCCTCATACGACGGCACCCGTCACAACATCGGCGCCGTTGCCGCCGAGGAGTTCCTGCGTGACCACGACGCATCGCTCAAGCGCGCCCGCCAAGGGATCCGTGCCGAGATCGCCGAGGTGAACCTCGACGGTGTGCGCACCGTCGTCGCCCTCCCGACCACATTCATGAACGAATCCGGGCAGTCGGTCGCACCCCTCGTCCGCTACTACGGCATCGAGCTCGATCGCGTCCTGGTCGTGCACGACGACATCGACGTTCCCTTTGCGAAGTTGAAGGTCCAATGGTCCCGGGGCCACGGTGGCAACAACGGGGTTCGATCGACCATCGGGTCGCTCGGCACGAACGATTTCTGGAGGCTGAAGATCGGGGTGGGCAGGCCGCCGGCACGCATGGATCCCGCCGACTTCGTCCTCAAGCGCTTCGCCTCGTCCGAGCGGGAGGAGATCCACGCATCGGTGTACCGTGCGAGTGACGTGATCGGGCGCTTCATCACCGATGGCGGCGAGGTCGCCCGACAGTTCGCGGGAGAGCAGAACAGCTGATTTCGGAGGGGCCATGACCCGGTACGTGGGAGCGATCGACCAGGGGACGACCAGCTCGCGGTTCGTGATCGTCGACGAGGAAGGCTCGTTCGTCTCCGTGGCCCAGATGGAGCACCAGCAGGTGCTGCCGCGACCCGGTTGGGTGGAGCACCATCCCGACGAGATCTGGGCGAACACCCAGAAGGTCATCGTCGACGCGCTCGAGCAGGCGAACCTCAGGCCCGCAGATCTCGACGCCATCGGCATCACGAACCAACGGGAGACCGTCGTTCTGTGGGACCGGTCGAGCGGTGAGGCCGTCGCAAACGCGATCGTCTGGCAGGACACCCGGACCGCCGAACTCGCGAAGAAGCTCGGTTCCTCCTACGGCGTCGACGCGTTCCGGGCGAAGACGGGCCTTCCTCCCTCGACCTACTTCTCAGGCCCCAAGGTTCGCTGGCTCCTCGACAGCCGATCCGATCTCAAGGCACGTGCCAACAGCGGCGAGCTCGCGTTCGGCACCATCGACGCATGGCTCGCCTACAAGCTCACCGGGAGGCATGTGACCGACGTCACGAACGCCTCGCGCACGATGCTGATGGACATCGAGACCCTCCAGTGGGACGAAGACCTGTGCGAGGCGATCGGCGTCCCCGAGTCGCTGTTGCCCGAGATCGTTCCCTCCTCGGGAGTGATCGCCCCATGCACCGGGGTGCTCGAGGGAACGGTGCTCGCTGCGATGCTCGGGGATCAGCACGCCGCCCTCGTCGGACAAGCGGGATTCGACCCAGGTGACACGAAGGTCACGTATGGAACGGGTGCGTTCCTCGTGTCGAACACCGGCACCGAGATCGTCGCCTCGAACGCCGGCCTCCTCACGACAGTCGCCTACCAGGTGGCCGGGGAGCCAGCCGTGTACGCGCTCGAGGGCTCGGTCGCCGTTGCGGGTTCAGCGGTCCAGTGGCTGCGGGACAACATCGGCCTCATCGCTGACGCTCCCGAGATCGAGGCTCTCGCGATGAGCGTGCAGGACAACGGTGACGTGTACTTCGTCCCCGCCTTCAGCGGACTCTTCGCCCCTTACTGGCGTGATGATGCCCGCGGTGTGTTCACCGGCCTCACGCGGTTCACTGACAAGGGCCATCTGGGACGTGCCGTTCTCGAAGCGACGGCGTTCCAGGCGAGGGATGTGCTCGCGGCGATGGCGGAGGACACGGGATCGTCGTTGTCTGAGATCCGGGTCGACGGTGGGATGGTCGCGAACACGTTGCTGATGCGGTTCCAGGCCGACATCCTCGACATGGATGTGATCGTGCCGAGCATCGTCGAGACGACCGTGCTCGGCGCTGCATTCGGGGCAGGCATGGCAACCGGTATGTGGACCGGCCCGGAGGACGTGAGGGCCCACTGGCTGGAGGCCGTGCGATACACCCCGTCGATGTCGGACAGCAAGCGATCGAAGCTGCTGCACGGCTGGTCGAAGGCCGTCGAGCGGTCACTCGGCTGGATCGAGGGCTGAGCGGGGACAGCCTCGCGTGTTCCTGACGCAGCAATCCCGGCTCCGATAGGCTCGACCAACGATGTCGATCCCGAACCTCCTCGCCGTCACCAGGCTCATCCTGACGCCCATCGTGATGGTGCTGATCCTCCAGGCCGGGGACAACACGGCGATGCGCATCACCGCTACCGTGCTGTTCACGATTGCGGCCCTCACCGACTTCGCCGACGGCTACCTCGCTCGGCGGTGGAGGATCACGACCACGCTCGGGGCATTCCTCGACACCGTGGCGGACAAGATCCTCGTGGCGGGTTCGCTCGTGGCCCTCGTGGAGATCGGTACGACCAGCTCGTGGGTCGCGTTCATCATCATCGGCCGCGAGGTCGCAATCATGGGCCTGCGCTCGGTTGCCGCCCTCGATGACAACAGCACGGTTCCGCCCTCGATCTGGGGCAAGTGGAAGGCAACGATCCAGTTCGTGGCGATCGGCTTCGCCATCCTCGCCCTCGACATCGTGATCGGGCCGTGGAGGCTCGACCAGTGGATGATGGCGGTTGCGGTGTTCTTCACCCTCATCTCCGCCGGCGACTACTTCTCCCGGTTCCGGAGCGTGTTCTCCCGTCCGGACCATGACGACGGCTGACGTCGCGATCACGGGTGGCAGCGGCCTCGTCGGTGGCCACCTCCTCTCGACCCTGGTGAAGGGTGGTCGGGCTGTTCGCGCCATCGTGCGCAGCGATGCGGCGGCCCGCAGGGTCGAGGAGCTCGGTGCCGAGGCGATCGTCGCCGACCTGTTCGACCACGACTCCTTCCGGGATGCCGTGTGGGGTGTCCCGGTGCTCTATCACGTGGCCGGGGTGAACGAGACCTGTCCCTCCGACGCGCGTTGGATGGACCACGTCAACATCGACGGGACCCGAGCGGTGGTTGCTGCTGCAGCCGATGCCGGCGTCGGCCGGGTCGTGTACACGTCGTCCGCCGCAGCGATCGGTGAGGCGAACGGGATGGTTGGCACCGAGGCCACCCGCCACTCAGGAACCTACCTCTCCCGGTACGCCCGTTCGAAGCATCGGGCCGAGATCGCCGCGTTCGAGGCAGCCGGCGAACACGGAGTCGACCTCGTGGCCGTGAGCCCGTCGTCGGTGCAGGGACCGGGCCGATCCGGCGGGTCTGCGAAGATCCTCCTCTATGCCCTGAGAGCGAAGCGTCCCTTGCTCGTCGATGTGAAGGTGTCCCTCGTCGACATCGAGGACTGCACAGCTGGCCACCTCGCCGCCGCCGAGCAAGGACGCTCGGGGGAGCGGTACCTGCTGTCGGGTTCCACCACGTCGGTACCGGACCTGGTTGCGATGGCCGGCTCGGCTGGCGCC
>JASJBC010000236.1 GCA_030066715.1 Acidimicrobiia bacterium | reverse complement strand
CGAGCACGAACTGGAGGCGTCGAGATTCGCCTGGAGCGAGATCGAGATCGACCTGATGAACACCGACCGGCGCCCAGCCATGTGCGATCGAATTGGTCGTTTCCCCGGCCGCAACAGCTGCGGGTGAATCCCAGCCCCGGTAGGGACCCAGGAACGCTTCCCGCTGGGTGTCGAAGCCTGCGGTGGGGGCCGAGCAGGCGAAATAGGCGAAGTGATTGCGCCGCTCTCGGTACTCGGTCTTGTGGTAGATCGCGGACCCGTCTACCTCGACCTCGCCGGTGTTGAAATTCCGCTGGAAGTTGGTCATGTCGTCCTGGGCATCCCACAGCGCAAACTCGATCGATCCGAACAGAGAGAGGTTTGCGGCCGTGCCTCGCTCGTTGGAGACAGTCACGTCCCAAACCTCGAGCGTTTCCCCCAGGGGGACGAAGTAGCGCGTCTCCGTCCTGACCCCCTCCCGTCGCGAGGCGATGATCGTGTAGCCCATGCCGTGGCGACACGTGAAGTCCTCAACCGGAGTGCGTACCGGCTGCCAACTCGGGGACCAGTACTGGGCCGAATCGTTGTCGCGGACGTAGATGTAGCGGCCGCCGTAGTCGAACGGCACGTTGTTGTAGCGATACCGGGTGAGACGGCGCAGGCGGGCATCCTTGTAGAACGAGTAGCCGCCACCTGTGTTCGAGATCAGCCCGAAGTAGCCGTCGGTCCCGAGATAGTTGAACCAGGGGAGGGGAGTGTCGGGACGCTCGATCACGTACTCCCGGGCGTGGTCGTCGAAGTGCCCGTATCGCACAGTCTCTCCTTCTTGGCGCTCTCAGTAGCCCGCATCGCCGCAAACGCAACGGCCGCCGAGAGTAGCCGAGCAGGACTCCTGCTCCGAGCCGGCGCCGGCCAGGACGGTCGCCCACTCCAAACGCTGCCAACCGGCCCTAGCCCCGGCCCCGCAGCGGCCTCATGCTGTCGTCGTGAAAGACGTAACGATCATCGGTGGTGGCGTCATCGGCTGCGCCATTGCACGGGAGCTCACCAGGTACCGGCTGGACGTCCTCCTCGTCGAGAGCGAGGTCGAAGTCGGGTTCGGGACCTCCAAGTCGAACAGCGGAATCATCCACGGTGGACACCACACCGAGCCGGGCACGCTGAAGGGAGAGTTGGCTTGGGCGGGGAACCAACGCTGGGTGCGGCTCGCCCAAGAACTCGGTTTTGGTTTCCGCCGCAACGGTGACCTGACCGTCGCGTTCGACGAGTCTGATGTCGAGGTTCTCGAGAGGATCGCCTTGCAGGGCAGGGAACGGGATATCCCCGGGGTCGAGATCTGGGGACCCGAGAGGATTCGTCTCGAGGAGCCAAACCTCAACCAGGACATCATCGCCGCGGTGGACGGCCCGACCGCCGGCGTGGTCAATCCATACGAGGCCTGCTTTGCGCTGATCGAGTGCGCCGTTGCCAACGGGCTCGAATTGCGCGTCAACGCCCCCGTCACTGCGATCGAGCAGGGAGCGGACGGTCTTCTCGTGCATGCCGGCGGCGATGAGATCCCAACCCGCTTCGTGATCAATGCGGCGGGCGTTCATGCTGAGAAGGTCGCCCGCATGGTCGGTCTGCTCGAGCCCTCCATCCGGGGCCGCAAAGGGGAGGAGTACCTGCTCGACAAGCGTCTGGCGGGGATCGTGCAGCGGACGATCTTCCCGTGTCCGACGCCCAACTCGAAGGGCATCCTCGTCATCCCAACCTTCGACGGCACCATCATGGTGGGGCCGACGGCACAGGCCGTCGAGGACCTGGACGACGTGACGACCACCGCAGTTGGTGCTGCTTCGACCTTCGATCTCGCGCGCCGGCTCGTGCCGGGAATCAGCGAGCGTGATTGCATCGCCGAGTTCGCAGGAGTGCGCGCCGTTGCCGCAGACAACGACTTCGTCATCGGGCCGACCAGTGTGGCTGGGTTCTTCAACGCTGCCGGGATCCAGTCTCCGGGCCTGACCGCAGCCCCCGCCATCGCAGAGTTGCTCGTCACCATGCTCGGCGATGCGGGGCTGGATCTGTCACCCCGGCCCGAGTTCCGGCGCACAATGCCGCGGCCGGTTCATGCTGCATCGATCTCGATCGGAGAGCTCACCGAACTGGCCGAGCGGGATCGTGACTTCGCCCGAGTGGTCTGTCGTTGCGAGCTCGTCACCGAGGCCGAGATCCACGACGCGATCCGGCGTGGCGCTCGTACCCTGGACGGGCTGAAGTTCCGCACTCGTGCCGGTATGGGCCGGTGCCAGGGCGGGTTCTGCACTCCTCGCTGCATGCAGCTGCTGGCGGCCGATGCGGACGGGGGAATGAGTGACATCACCAAGCGAGGAGACGGCTCGTGGCTCGTGCTCGACCGCGGTGACCTGCGTGGAGAGGAGGTGCCGGCATGATGTCAATTACCAATCTCCAGGATCAATACGACGTCGTCGTCGTCGGCGCCGGTCCGGGCGGGATGGCCGCGGCGCTGGCTGCGCTGCGGACCGGTGTGGACAGCGTGTTGATGGTCGACCGCGAGGTCGAGCCGGGCGGGATCCTCAACCAGTGCATCCACAACGGCTTCGGCCTGCACCACTTCGGAGAGGAATTGACCGGGCCGGAGTATGCACAACGGTTCCTCACCGACCTGCTCGATCATCACATCGATATTGCCACCGATTGCTACGTCCTCGATGTGACGCCGGACCGTCTCGTCACCCTGATGTCGCCATCCGTCGGAGTACGTCAGGTGCTGGCAGGTGCGGTGGTTCTCGCCATGGGGGCGCGGGAGCGAACCCGTGGTGCGATCCGGATCCCGGGACGTCGCCCTTCGGGGGTGATGACGGCGGGCTTGGCGCAGAAGTTCGTCAACCAGATGGGGCTGCTGCCGGGCAGGCGCGCGGTCATCCTGGGGTCGGGCGATATCGGGCTGATCATGGCCAGGCGGATGACGCTCGAAGGGGTGGAGGTGCCGGGTGTCTTCGAGATCATGCCCCACGCCAACGGGCTGACACGCAACATCGTCCAGTGTCTTCATGACTTCGACATCCCGCTACATCTTTCGACCACCGTGGTTGAGATCCATGGCCGCGACCGCGTGGAGAAGGTCACGGTGGCGCCCGTCGACGAGCGCCTTCAGCCCGACCTCAGCCGGGCGCGCACCATCAAGTGCGATACATTGCTCGCCTCGATCGGTCTCATCCCAGAGAACGAGCTGTCGCAGAAGCTCGGCTTGCGGATCGATCCCACAACGGCAGGACCCGTGGTCTCGTCCACCATGGAGACGTCGCGCGACGGCGTGTTTGCGGCAGGGAACGTGGTGCACATCCATGATCTGGTCGACTTCGTCAGCCAGGAGGCCCTCCTCGCAGGAGAGAATGCAGCCCGATACGTGACAGGGCGCCGACCCCCTGCGGACAACATCAAGTTGAACGCAGGGACAAACGTCGCTTCAGTTGTGCCTCATACGATCTCCTCGGACCGCGAGCACACCGTCTATCTGCGGGTGAGGCATCCCCTGGAGAAGAGTTGGTTGCGGCTGGGTGAGGTCTACGAGAAGCGCCTGCGCTACGTGGTTCCCGCCGAGATGGTCTCCCTGAAGGTGCGGCCCAGGTTCCTCGAGCACTTCCACGGCGACAGCCTGACCATCGACATCGTGCCCCGGGACGAGCCGGGAAGGGAGGAGATGTGAGCACCGACAACGATCTCCAGACCACCCAGTACCTCTGCATCGGGTGCCCGCTCGGCTGTCGTCTCGAGGTCGACGAGGACCCCGCGGGCGATATCGTCGAGATCAGGGGTTTCTCCTGCCGCAAAGGAAAGACGTTCGCGGAACGAGAGCACACGGATCCCCGCCGCATGATCACGACAACGGTGGGCGTCACAGGCGGCTTGTGGGCTCGTCTTCCCGTCCATGCCACCGAGGAGATGCCCAAGCACCAGATGTGGGACGTGATCGACTTGCTGCGCACGGTGTCGGTCACCGCACCCGTCGCCATGGGCGACGTCGTCGTCGCCGGCATCTTGGGTTCGGAGGTGGACGTCGTCGCTTCCCGTGACATGCCCGCGGCGGATCCAGCGGCATAGATCACCATCGGCAACGAGCCGAGGGTCTATGGTCTTGCTGTCGGCCGTGACGCGGGAAGGATCATGCCCCCAGCCTCCAAGATCGCCTTCATCGGCTCCCACTCTGTGCGCAAGACAAACGCAGTGCACTCATTTGCCGGTGCGGTCGGGCGCAGCGGGAGGAGTGTCGAAGTGGGACGCGAAGTAATCCGCTTCAATCCTCTGGGGCTCAACGAAGGAGCCACGCCGGAGGCGCAGCTGTGGGTGATCATGGCGCAGATCCAGCAGGAACTGGAGCTGCGCAGCGGGGCCGAAGTTCTTGTGACCGACCGGGCCGTCATCGATAACTTCGCTTACTTCCTCCGCGCCACCGGGGGAGAGGACCCCTTTGCCGTGAAGCCTCTCGTCCACAAGTGGTGCGAGACATACGACCTGTTCGTGCGATTGCTCCCCGATGTGCCACTCAAAGTGGACGGGGTGCGCAGCACGAGCGACCGCTTTCGCAACGAGATCGAAACAATTCTCAATGCGATCATCCCGATCTGTGTCCCTGCTGACAAGCTCGTCGTCTACCACGCCTCAGACATCACCGAGGATTTCGATTGGGCCGTGTTGCTCGAACGTCTCGTCGGCCCGTCCGAAATCAGCGACCCTGTGCCCCAGCCGGTGACCCTGTTCCCCACACTCTGGGACTAGCTCGCTATCCCCGGCTGTCACACCAGGCAGCGACTATCGCCCTCAGCTCCGCTTCCGTCGCCGCAACGTCTTCGAGGTCGAAGAACTTCATGTAACGGGCAGTCTCGCCGCCACCCTCGAGGCGGGGATGCGTCCCGGGTATCGAGGCCCCGGTGTGAAACATCAGGCTGACGTGAGCCTTCGTCCGCGGGTTGAAGCTGGCCATGTTGCCCTGGTACATGAAGGTCGGGCTCTTCCACTTGATCGTCTCGGTCATCCGCTCATCGGCGAGGA
>JASJBC010000057.1 GCA_030066715.1 Acidimicrobiia bacterium | reverse complement strand
GGCAAGAACCTGGTCGACATCATCCTCACCAACAACGGATTCGACGTGCACAACCTCGGCATCAAGGTGGGTATCGGAGAGATCCTCGAGGCATTCGAGGAGAAGAAGGCCGATGCCATTGGAATGAGTGGGTTGCTGGTGAAGAGCACCCTCGTCATGCGCGACAACCTCGAACATCTCCACCGGCTGGGGATGAGCGACGTTCCGGTCGTCCTCGGCGGTGCGGCGCTGACCCGCTCCTATGTGGAGGACGATCTGCGCCGGATCTACCCCGGCCCGCTGTTCTACGGGAAGGATGCATTCGCCGGTCTCGACGTCATGGAGCAGATAGAACGGCGGCGGCACGAGGCCGACGACAACCCGTCCTTCGGCCGGGAGAGCACGCGGCGGTTGCCACCCCGCTCCGAGGAGGCAGGGGGCGAGGGCGCGACGGTCCCGGCCCGGTCACCCGAGGTGGCCGTCGACAACGAGGTCTTTGTTCCACCCTTCCTCGGTTCTCGGGTCGTCAAAGGGATCGCGCTCGACGAGGTCGTGGGGTACGTCAACAAGACGGCCCTGTATCGCAACCAGTGGCAATTCCGGCCCGATGCGGGGGAGGACGACGTTGCCTTCAAGCAGCGGCTGCGTCCCGTGTTCCGCGAGCAGCTCGCTGCGGCCCGGCAGCAGGATCTGCTCGTGCCCCAGGTGGTCTACGGCTACTTCCCGGTCAACTCCGCGGGCGACGAACTGATCGTGTGGGCCGACGACGACCGGACCCAGGAGCGGATGCGGTTCGAGTTCCCCCGGCAGCAGCAGTCCCCGTACCTGTGCATTGCCGACTTCTACCGTCCGATCGGTGAGGCGGACTATGCCGCTTTCCACATTGTGACCATGGGGGACCGCGTCTCGGCGCGAACCGCGCAGTTGTTCGCTGGGGATAGCTATCAGGATTATCTGTTCCTCCATGGGCTCGCCGTCGAGATGACCGAGGCATTGGCCGAGTACTGGCACCGGCGGATTCGGATCGAGTGGGGCTTCGCCGACGAGGACGGGCCTTCGCTGGCGCGCCTGTTCCGGCAGCACTATCGCGGCGGCCGCTACTCGTGGGGATACCCGGCCTGCCCCGATCTCGAGGACAACGCCAAAGTCGGCGAACTGCTGGAGGCGAGCCGGATCGGGATCACCGTCGGGCCCGAAACGGGATACCAGTATCAGCCGGAGCAGACGACATCGGCTCTCATCGCGCACCACCCGCAGGCCAAGTACTTCATCGCAAGGGGATCGTGATGCTGTCGCAACCAGACACCTGGATCGAGATGGCGGAGGTCAACCCGCCGGCGCTACCGGACTCGCGACACCTCATGCTCGATCACATCTGGCAGCGGGTTCTGATCACCGACAACACGTTCGGCAAGATCCGCGTATCCCCATACGCCTTCGGCGCCCGGATCACGCACGATGTGCCTTCGGTGACACCGACCGTCGTCGCCTCGACCCGCGATCGCAACATCCTCGCCATCGAGAGCGAGGTGCGCGGTGCGCTCGGCAACGGGGTCAAGTCGTTTCTCGTGGTCGTCGGTGACACCAGGCCCCAGGTGGAGCACATGTCGCACCACTACGAGATCATCGAACACCTCCGCGCCCTGCAAACCCATCTCCCTGAGTTCGAGGCCGGGATGACCACCCGGTTCCGTGACTGGCAGTACCGCCGCAGGGTCGATGCGGGAGCGCAGTTCTTCGTCACCGGCCCGATCATGGACCCGGCAACGGTCGCCCCGAGCATGGAGAAGCTCAAGCGTGACCCGGCCGACCCCCCCGTGTACGTGATGGTCATCCCCCCATTCAGCCTGAAGTGGGTGGAGCGAATGGAGACGATCGGGACCGTCCCGGTCGGAGACGACTTCCGAGCCCGGCTGGCGTCCGGCATCGCCAGGGAGGAGGCGTGGGAGTTGTCTCTCGAGGTTGCCGAGGCGGCCCGGGACGCCGGCTTCGGCGGGGTCGTCCTCACCGGCCTCAAGTTCGATACCGTCGTCGACGAGGCGGCCGCGGTGTGGCACCCGGCGGGGCGGTAGGTTGGGGCCGATGCACGACCACACACACCCTCATCGCCCTCGCCTTGCTCGGGCACTTCTCCCAAAGGGAGAAGGAAACGGCCGAAGCCCCGCTTCCCCCGCAAGCGGGGGGACTGACATCCCGCTAGGCGTGTTCCATCAGCCGCAGCAGGGTTTCGCTGGCGACGAGGATGCCGGTCTCGATCGAGGCCTCGTCGATGTCGAACGTCGCGGAATGGAGGTCGACCTGCTTGCCGGGGATCTGGGCCCCGAGACGGATGAGAGCGCCGGGGATGTCCTCCAAGAACCAGGCAAAGTCCTCGGCACCCAGGCTTTGGTGCGTGTGCTCGATCCTGTTGGCGCCGAGGGCAGCCTCAGCCGCACCCTCCACGATGGCGATGATCTCCGGATCGTTGACCACCGGGGGGCAGCCTTGGAAGTACTCGGTCTCTGCGATGGCGCCCAGCGGGCCGGCCATCTCGGCAACCATCTTTTCGATGCGCTTCGGCATCTCCCGCCAGAGGTCGAGGTCGAACAAACGCACCGTTCCCTCGAACTCGATGTGCGTCGGGATGACGTTCGCCGCCGACCCGCCTTCGACTCTGCCGAACACAATGAGGACGGTCTCGCGCGGGTCGATGTCGTGACGGATGACCTGGGGGAGGTCGGTGATGATACGCCCGGCGACGTAGAGGAGGTTGACGGTTTGGTGGGGTCGCGACGTGTGCCCGCCGGGTCCGGAGAGGCGGATGGCCACACGGTCGCCGGCACCGGTGATGCCTCCGGTGCGGATCCCGACCTTGCCGGTGGCGAGCGTCGGATCGACGTGGAAGGCTGCGATGGACGAGAGGTCGCAGTGAACGCCGGCGTCGCGCATCTCTTGCGCTCCGCCCGGCATCGTCTCCTCGGCAGGCTGGAAGATGAACCGTGCCCGTCCCGGCAGCGAGTCGAGCTGGTTGAGCACCCATGCCGTGCCTAGCCCGATGGCGGTATGGGCGTCGTGGCCACACGCATGCATGACCCCAGGGATTACCGAGGCGTAGGGGGGCGCCGCTTCCTCCTGGATCGGCAAGGCGTCGAGATCGGCGCGAAACCCAACCGCCTTCTCACCGTGGCCGACATCTGCGATCAGCCCGGTCCCCTCAGCGCGGATATGGGCTTCGATATCCCACTCATGCAGCGCCTCAGCAACCTTGCGTGTGGTTCGGTGCTCCATCCACCCGATCTCGGGGTGGCGATGAAGATCGCGCCGGAGCTCGATCATGCGGGGAGCGATTTCCGAGGCGAGGCGCGCTAGGTCGGGGATGCGGTCGGGCATGCCGGGATTGTAGTGAAGGGCCGCCCGCGCTTCCCAAAGAGGTGCCGACGCCGTGACTCGTGCTGCACTAACTTGGCAGCGAGACCGGGAGGTGGAGATCCGATGGAGCGACCTGCATTCACTATCGGGATCGAAGAGGAATACCTGATCGTGGACATCGAGAAGCGCGAGCTCGTCCAGGATCTCCCTGACGGGTTGATGGCGTCTTGCCAGGAGATCCTCGGCGGAAAGGTGAGCCCGGAGTTCCTGCGCTCCCAGATCGAGATCGGCACCAAGGTCTGTGCCGATATCCACGAGGTCCGGGATGAGCTGAAGGCGCTGCGGCGGGCTGTGGCGGACGTGTGCAACGAGTACGGCCTCGCCCCGATAGCGTCCTCGACACACCCCTCGGCCGATTGGTGGGAGCAGCGGCACACAGATGCCCCGCGGTACAACATCCTCGCCAACGCATTGGGCGGCGTCATTCGCCGCCTGCTGATCTGCGGGATGCACGTCCATGTCGGGATCGAAGATCCAGACGTTCGTGTCGACCTGATGAACCAGGTCCTGTACTTCGTCCCCCACATGCTGGCGCTGTCGACCTCGTCACCCTTCTGGAACGGCAAGGACACAGGTCTGAAGAGCTACAGGACCTCTGTGTTCCGGGCCGTGCCCCGTACCGGCATGCCCGACGAGTTCGATACCTGGGCGGAGTACCAGCGCCACGTGGATGTGCTCGTCAACGCAGGTGTCATCGAGGACGCCACCAAGCTGTGGTGGGATCTCCGGCCCAGTGCCCGCTACCCGACGCTGGAGCTGCGCAGTAACGACATCTGCACCAACATCGAAGACACGTTCGCGGTTGCCGCCATGTATCTGTCGCTGCTCTCGATGCTGTTCCGGAGACGTGTCGAGAACCAGCGCTGGCGCATCTACAGCCGCATGCTGATCGAGGAGAACGTGTGGCGGGCGCAGCGCTACGGCATCTCGGAATCGCTGATCGACTTCGGCGCCGGGAAGCTGATCCCGTACCCGCAACTGGTCGAAGAGATCATCGAGCTCGTCGAGGAGGACGCCGAACTGCTCAATTGTGTGGACGAGCTCCATCACGCCCGGACCATCGTCACGCGAGGGACATCGGCGGATACTCAGCTCGACATCTACCGAGCGGCGCAGACCGGTGGCGCCACCGAGCACGAAGCGCTCGAGCAAGTGGTTGATTGGCTGATCGATGAAACTGTGAACGGGGTATAGGGCCACACCCCCTCACCCGCCTTCGCCTCCGGCTCGGCACCCTCTCCCAAGGGGAGAGGGAATCTGCTCACCGCCTTCGTTTTCGGTTCGGCAGCCTCTCCCGTGGGGAGGGGGGGTCTGCTCACCGGCTTTGTCTCGGGTTCGGCATCCTCTCCCGTGGGGAGGGGGAATCTGCTCACCGCCTTCGTCTCCGGCTCGGCATCCTCTCCCAAGGGGAGAGGGAATCTGCTCGCCGGCTTTGTCTCGGGCTCGGCACCCTCGCCCAAAGGATGAGGGAATCTGCTCACCTGCCTTCGCCCCGTGGCCGCACAGTAAGTCGGCGAATTGACCCGCGGTAACCTGACGTTATGTCCTTGTTACGAATCGCTGGGGCCCAGGTCGACCTCACTGTTGGGGATATCGACGGCAATCTCAGCATCATCCTCGAAGCAATCGAGCGGGCCGAACAGGCTCGGGCCGATGTTCTGCTCTTGCCGGAGCTTGCGATCACCGGATACCCGCCGGAGGACTTGCTGCTGCGCCGGTCGTTCGTCGACGAGAACATCGAGGCCCTGCGCAGGATCGCGGAAGCCTCCGGAGAGACGGCTGTCGTCGTGGGCTTTGTCGACCGTGTCGATGGCGACCGGCACAAGGACGACTCGGTCGAGCGGGGCCTGGCGAATGCGGCCGCGGTGCTGGCCGACGGCGCCATCCGGGGGATCTATCACAAGGTGCTCCTGCCCAACTACGGCGTCTTTGACGAGGCCCGCTACTTCGCACCCGGGCGGATGCCCGAGAAGCTGTGGGGAATCGGGGGAGTTGTCGCCGGCGTGTCCGTGTGCGAGGACATCTGGTCGGCCGATGGTCCTCCCGCCCTGCAAGCCGACGCAGGGGCGAAGGTGTTGCTCAACATCAACGGTTCTCCCTATCACGTCGGCAAAGGAACACAGCGGGCTGCGCTGCTGGCCGGCGAAGCGCAGCGCTCCGAGGTACCCGTCGTCTACGTGAACATGGTCGGCGGCCAGGACGAGCTCGTGTTCGACGGCGACTCCATGGTCTTCAACTCCGACGGAGAAACCATCTATCGGGCCGCCCAATTCGAGGAGGAGCTGTTCATCGTCGATGTCGAGGTCGCCGACGAGGAGAACGACGGTGGTCTCGTGACGGTGTCGGCAGGTCGAGCCAAAGGAGCGCCGCGGACGACCCCGGATATTCGGCCCCGGCTCGATGAGGACGCCGAGATCTACACCGCGCTCGTCACCGGGTTGCGTGACTATGTCGGCAAGAACGGGTTCCGGGATGTGGTGATCGGCCTCTCGGGCGGCATCGACTCGGCACTCACCGCTGCGATCGCCGTCGATGCCCTCGGGCCGGAGGCAGTGCGCGGGATCACGATGCCGACCCGTTTCAGCTCGGACGGCTCGGTGAACCATTCCGTCGAACTGGCGAAGAACCTCGGGTGCCGTATCGACGAAATCCCGATTGAGGCGATCTTCGGCGAGTTCCTGGAGGCATTGGGACCCGTGTTCGATGACCAGCCCTTCGATGTCGCTGAGGAGAACCTCCAGGCCCGCATCCGCGGTGCGATCCTGATGGCGGTCTCCAACAAGTTCGGCGGCATGGTCGTGGCAACCGGGAACAAGTCGGAGATGGCTGTTGGGTATGCGACCCTCTACGGAGACATGGCGGGTGGCTATGCCGTGCTGAAGGATGTGTTCAAGACGGTGGTCTACCGTCTCTCCGAATGGCGCAACCGCGACGGTGAGGTCATACCCAGGGCGATCATCGACAAGCCGCCATCCGCAGAGTTGCGTCCCGATCAGAAGGACACCGACTCGCTTCCCGAGTACGACGTCCTCGATACGATCCTGCGTCGCTACATCGAGCTGGACGAGGCTCCGGATGTGATCGTCGCAGAGGGTCTCGATCGCGAGCTCGTCGCTCGGGTAGCGCGCATGGTCGACCGCAACGAGTACAAGCGGCGGCAGGCGGCGCCGGGAGTGCGGATCACGCAGAAGGCTTTTGGCAAGGACCGGCGGCTGCCGATCACAAACCGGTTCAAGGATTGAGGGTCGACTTCGGCCTTTCTGGGAAGCGGCGACCCGCTACGAAGTGTCGATTACGTCGGGCGATTTGAGATGATCCGGGACGTATGCGTCCTCGAGCCAGATGCCCCCGTGTTTCCAGGCATCGAAGTAACGCCAACCCGGTTCGAAGGGGATGCCATCAGGCCTGATCCAGGTGACCCGGCCGTTCGGATCGCCCGACAATGCCCAACGTCCCTCGTGGAGCATCCGATGGTGATACGGGCAGAGCGAGATGAGGTTGTCCAGGTCGGTTGGCCCGCCGTCGGCCCAGTGGATCAGATGATGAATGTGAATCCAACGGGTGCGGTTGCAGCCGGGGAAGCGACATCCCTCGTCGCGACGGCGGATAAGCCGCGCCAGCCACGGTGGAATGTTGCGTGTAGTGCGGCCAACCCCGACGACCGTGCCGTCGTCGTTCTCGACGCTCACCTGGAGCCTGGCGTCGCAGATGAGCCGTCGCATCGTTTCTGAGTGAATGGGGATCCCCTCTTCCGTCTCCGCGCCGGCCTCTTCCCCTCCGAGAGCAGACAGCGGGATGTGGATGACGGCCGTCGCCCGGTCGGCATCCCGATCGGATGCCCGGTCTTGGGAGCCAAGCATGAGCAATGCGTCGAGGCAGCGTGCGGCAAAGGGCTCGTAGGTCCCGTCGTCGTTGGGTGGAGCCTTGCCGGCCAGTCTGGTGAGGGTTTTGACCAGCTCGACGCCTTCCGTTGCCGGCATCTGGCCGGTGAGGAACATGACGGGCAACTCGTCATCGAAGGTCCAGGTGAGGTGCCGTTCCCGGTGTGCCGACTCGACATCGCGCAACGTGAGCTCACGGTTGATCTTGTTCAGCTCACGCACGGGTGTATCGAGAGCTCTCATGGCCAGCTCGTCGTCGGTGTCCGGTGTGGCGAAGCGAGTCAAGGAACGGAGCTGATCCCAGGAGAGCCGACCCGCTTTGTAGGCGGCAGCGATTGCGGGCAGCTCGGGGAGGGCGCTGGCGACCCGCACCCACTCGGCGGCGGTGCGATGTGTCATTGAGTAGCGGTTGACGAGCCAGCCGACCATCGAGGAGGCGCCGTCGTATGCCCAGGCCTCCTCGGCGTCCATGCGTGCCACCTCTTCCAGCACCTCGAAGTGCGCAGCGCACTGCACGGTTTGCCACTTGTCGATGACGGTGTAGCGGTCTGTGTCGTAGCGAGGTACCGCTTGCATGAAGCCCCCTGACTTCGTCATTGCTCAAGCTATCAGGGGGGTGTGACACGTTTTTCGCGGTCACCCAACGCCCGACCATCCCGTCCACGACTCGACTGAGATGACGATGAGCGGGCCTTCCGGTCTTCGCTCGACGTACTGCGGGTACTTCGCAACCAGGACGTCGATGCCGTCTGTCATGGCTGCGTCTGCGACGACGACCTCGGCGGTCCCGTCGGCTCTCACCCACCACAGCCGACTCCAGTCCTCCTCGTAGTGGTCGGCCAGCAGCGACACCCTCGGGTTGCTCGTGATGTTGTCGAGACGCTGGAGCCGGCGCGTTCTCTTGGGCTTGTGATCCACAGCCGTGTATATGTGGTCCCCGTCACTGGCGAACACGACCGGGACGAGGTGAGGCCCGCCCGCGCCGACCGTAGCCAGTCGAGCGATTCTGGCCTGGGCAAGCAGATCCCGACAGCGCTTCTCGTCCACAGCGCGACCCTATCAGCGGTGACACCGATAGCTTCGGTTCCCCCGGCTCTATCCTCGGCCGCAGCAAAGGCTCAGCCAATGGAGAAACGATGAACGCAGGTCGGCTGCCCGACGGTGTGATGCTCAATGCCTACCCCGACAGTGTTGGCGGCACGCTCGACGCCCTTGTGGATCTACTGCGGCCGGGGCAGCCGCTCGCCGACACCGCATCGCTCTTCTACATCCTCCCGTCGCTGTACAACTCGGATCTCGACCGCGGATTCTCCGTCGTCGACTACGACATCAACAACGTGATCGCCACCGAGCAGGATCTCCGCGACCTCGCAGCGCTGGGCCTCGAGCTCAAGCTCGACTTCGTGCTCAACCACATCTCGGTTCAGTCGTCGCAGTTCCGCGACCTGCTCGCCCGTGGCGACGACTCGCCTTATGTCGACTTCTTCGTCGACTGGAACGAGTTCTGGGCGGGCGAGGGCGAGATGGGCCCCGACGGATACGTCATCCCGAACGACGAGCACATGGCCAAGCTGTTCATGAGAAAGCCGGGGCTGCCCATTCTCGAGGTGCCGTTCCCGGACGGTTCCAGCCGCTTCTACTGGAACACCTTCTACCAATCGGTGACGGTGGACCCCCCGACCGCCGCCGAACTGAAGACAGACTTGGGTCTTGCCGCCGACGTCGCCGGGCGTGTCGCCGACGAGATTGCACAACGGGTCGCCGCCGGTGAGCCTCTGGACCTCGCCGATGACCAGGGGGAGGTCGAGCGATACATCGCAACGAAGCGCACCCACTACCTGGGGCAGATGGATCTGAATGCCCAATCAGATGCGGTGTGGGACTACTACGACGAGTCGCTGCGCAAGATGCGCGACTACGGAGCCCGCATCATCAGGCTCGATGCCTTTGCCTACCTGCACAAGGAAGTGGGCCGGAGCAACTTCTTCAACGAGCCGGGCACATGGGACTACCTCAACAGGCTGCAGCAGATCGCCGACGGTTACGGGCTGCTCCTCCTGCCCGAGATCCACTCGCGCTACGACGAGGGAATCCACCGCAAGCTCGCCGCCAATGGCTTTGCCTTCTACGACTTCTTCTTCCCCGGCCTCGTGATCGACGCCATCGAGACCGGGAGCGGCATTCACCTGCTGCGCTGGGTCCGTGAGGTGGGCGATCAGGGCTACCTGACCGTCAACATGCTGGGCTGTCACGATGGGATTCCGCTGCTCGACATCAAGGGCCTGCTCGACGAGGCAGCGATCGACAGGATGATCGAGACGATCCTCGCCCGCGGCGGAATGGTGAAGGATCTGTACGGGCCGGACGGCAAGAAGATCTCGTACTACCAGGTCAATGCGACCTTCTTCAGCGCCCTCGACGCAGACCCAAGCAGGTTCCTGCTGGCGAGGGCCATCCAGATGTTCATGCCCGGCGTTCCTGAGGTCTGGTACCTCGACCTCTTTGCGGGCACGAATGACCATGAGGCAGCAGCGGCCGGCGGCCACAAGGAGATCAACAGGACCAATCTGACGCTGGCCGACGTGGCGGAGAAGCTATCGGAACCGGTCGTGCAGACGCAGCTCGAGCTGCTGCGGTTCAGGAACCAGTTCCCGGCCTTCGGCTTCGATGCTGAGCTGTCGATCGACGACTCGGACCAGAGCGTCCTCAGTCTCACCTGGAGGACCGAGGGGCACAGCGCCAGCCTGCGGGCCGACCTCACGACCACTGAGTTCGAGATCACCTACGAGGAGGCCGGTGAGAGCCGCCGGCTCGAGATCTAGGAGATGCCGGTGCAGACATTCGAGTTTCGTTTCGACTCCTCTGCCCGTCCGCTGTTGCGTGCGCTTGGCGTTCATGCCGGCAACTCGGCGGTCCGACTGACCGACGATGACCGCTTTGTTGCCGAGTTTGGCCGGTGGACCGTCGACACTCCGGTGAGCAACATCGACTGCGTCAAGGTCACCGGCCCGTATCGTCGCTACAAGGCAATCGGTCTCCGTGGTTCAAGGGTCGACCACGGCATCACGTTTGGGTCCTCGGCGGCTGGCGGCGTCTGCGTCACCTTCATCGAGCCGATCCCCAAGCTTATCCCGGGCATGAAGCGTCACCCGGGCCTGACAGTGACGGTGACGGATCCGGAGGCCCTGGTCGCAGCCGTGAAGGAGCGGCAGCGCAACGGCTGACCCTCGTTCTTGCGGACTTCAGTTCGCATATGCGAAGCAGGATCCGCAAGAACGGTCCAGGGGACCCCTAATCCGGAACCCAGTAGAAGAAGCAGAACGGGTGGCCGGCCGGATCGAGCATGACGGTCACGCCGGTCTGGGGCTGCCACTCGGCGGGGGACGCCCCCAGTTCGGTCGCCAACGCAACCGATTGCTCCACGTTGGATGTCGCGATGTCGAGATGGATCTGCATCTGCTGATCACTGGTTGTGCTCGGCCACACCGGGCGCACGTGGTTCGGCTCCGTTTGGAAGGAGAGCCGCGTTCCGTCGTCGGGAGGTGTGAGGACGACCCAGTCCTTCTCGTTCTGGGTCCGCTCCCAGCCCAGCAGCTGCTCGTAGAAGTCGGCGAGCCGCCGGGCATCCGGCGAGTCCAGCACCGTGCCCACCACGTGCATCTCGGGTCGATCCATGCGGTAACCGTACCTGGTTTCACCGTCACCCTCACGATGTAGCCTCAGGCTGATGGATGTCTATGGCTATGTGCTGGTCGACGGAGAGCGTTTCGAGCCTGAGGACGCAACCATCTCGGTCTTCGATATTGCGTTGCTGCGCGGCTTCGGGTGCTTCGAGGCGTTGCGGTCCTACAACGGTGTGGCATTCCGGCAGAAGGAGCATCTCGACCGGCTCGAGCGCTCGGCGGCGGCGCTCAACCTGACACTACCCCCTCAAGACGACATGGACAGGTGGGTGGCCGACCGTGCTGCTGTGGGTGACTGCACCGTTCGTGTGGTCGTCACGGGTGGCACCGACGAGAAGGGGAGCGGCGAGGATTCGCGATTCATCGTGTTTGCGGAGCCTTTGCTGCCGTTCGATGAGTCCATCAGCCTGCTGCCGGTCGAGGCGCCGTGGCATCCCGACGGTGCGGTGTCCGAGCTGACCGGAGCCAAGACGCTGTCGTATGGCCCTAACGTCGCAGCCCGCTTCCACGCCAAGGCGGAGGGGTTTGGCGACGCGCTGCTGGTCGGGCGCAGCGGCAACGTCCTCGAAGGGCCCACCAATACCATCGCCTGGGTCAGCGCCGGGGTCCTCGAGACACCGGAGCTGGATCTCGGCATCCTCGCCTCGGTCACGCGGCAGGCGGTCCTCGACGTTGCCGAGCGGATTGGGCTGCCCGTCGCTGAGGGGGCCTTTCCGTTGCAGCGCCTGCTGGACGCAGATGAGGTGATCGCTCTGTCTACCCTGCGCCAGGTGCAGCCGGTGACTCGCGTGGGCGACGTGCGCAAGGAAGTGGGTCCGATCACCAGGCAGCTGATAGCCGGCTTCCGCGATCTGGTTCGGGAAGAGACCACGCAGTGACGGCAGGATCGTACCTGAGCACGATCAGGTCCATCGAAGGCCTCTACGAAGCAGTCGTCACCGATCCGGAGGCGTGGGGCGAGCAAGCTTTCGCCGACTGGGCAGGAGACACACTGGCCGAGGCCGGAGACCTGCCGAAGGAGGCCCAGCGTGAGATCCGGCGCAGCCTGCGTGCCGCCCAGAAGCTGCAGCTGTTCTGGGCGACGCAGCAGAGCACCGTCGCCGACCACGACGACTGGCAGTCGCGGGTCGACATTGCCCTCGGCGCCAAGGCATGGCGCCCGCTGCTCGACCTCGCCCAAACCGGACTGTCGGTTGCCCCCGATGAGGAGCTCTTCGAGCAGGTCAAGGCGTACTTCAGCCTGGTCAACGCCGATCGTTGGATGGAGGGAATCAGCTTCGAGGAATGGGCCGCCGACAACTAACGCACTCATTTCCCGAGCCGATGTAAAGTGACATGGTGAGATTCAGACAGGCAATTGTGGTGGGTGTTGCGGTGCTGTTGGTCGCTTCCTGCTCGGGCGACGACGAGCCGGCCGAAGAGGCGCTCACGTCGACGACGGCGGCAACGATTACCACCCTCAGCGAATCGGCTCCAGAGTCCGACGGCGGTGGTGCCACGACCACCACTACCACCACGACAACGACGACAACGTTGCCCGAGTTGGGCTTCCCCGAGTACAGCATCATCAGCCGCGAGGCCACGGAAAACGGGGACATTGTCGTGGTGCTGCTCGACCGGGAGACTTACGAGTCGCTGTCGGATATCGATCTCTACAACGTGATGTCGGATCTCGTCGAGCAGTTCGCCCCCGTGTACGAGGCCCATGTGGTCGAGACCCAGGCGGCCGCCGATGCTCTCTTTGTCGATGACCCGACAGACGATCAGCAGACGGCTCTGGACAACGGCTACATCGCCCGCCTCGAAGAGGGCTTCCGCATCGTCTACGTCGGCCCGCTCGAGGACTCCGGCGTTGCGATCCTCGGTTCCTGACGGGAACCCCTCCCGGCGCCGCCAACGTCCCATTCCCATGAAGCGCATTCTTGCCCTGAGCATTGCGGCAGCGATGCTTGCCACCGCATGTGGCGATGATCCTGCCCCGGCGGACCAGACCACAACAACGGAGTCGACCGCGACGACCGCAACGACCGCAACTCCGCCCGAAGAAGCTCGTCAGGTGCCCGGTGAACTGACGGTCTCACCGGCGGTGGAGCGGGCAGCCCCCGACGCCGCGGCACCCACAACCGAACTGGCAGCGGGCTTCAACGCGGCAGGGTTCGAGCTGTGGCTGACTCAGGACGCCACCGGCAACTTCGTCTTCAGCCCAATGAGCATCGCTCACGCACTGCTCATGGCCCGCGGCGCGGCCGACGACGCAACCGGGTCTGCCATCGATGCCGCGCTCGGGTTGCCGAACGATCCGCATGCCGCGTGGAACGCGATCGACCAGATGATGGAGGCGGCTGCCGCCGCCGAAGACGAGCTGACGGTCACCCTGGCGGACAGGATATGGCCCCGGCTCGACGTGACCCCAGACCAAGCGTGGGTCGATCTTCTTGCTGCCCAGCACGGCGCAAGCGTGCAACCTCTCGACTTCGCAGGCGATGCGTCGGGCAGCCGTGACATCATCAACGAGTGGGTGAGTGAGCAAACACAGGAGCTCATCCCCGAGTTGCTGCCGGCGGGCTTCATAAAAGGGAACACGGTGCTGGTACTGACGGACGCCGTCTACTTCGAGGCTCGATGGGACACCGTGTTTGGCAAGTACGGGCCGGAGTCCGGTGAGTTCATTCGCCTCGACGGGTCGAAGGTTCCCGTGGAATTCATGAAGGAACTCGAGCTGTCGTCTCCCCGTGGCACCGGCGATGGCTACGTGTTCGCCGAGATCCCCTACGTCGGCGACGAATTCTCGATGCTGGTTGTTGTTCCCGATGAAGGCCAATTCGACGAGGTCCGCAACCGGCTCGGTCGGGAGTTCCTGGCCGAGGTCGATGCCGCCGGCACCGTCGGCCCGTTCGAGCTGCAGATACCGAAGTGGACGGACGACACGGCTCTCGACCTTCTGCCGTGGCTGACGGACATCGGTGCCGCCCCCGGTTCCTACCCCGCAATCTCGCCAGATGCGTTCCTCGGGGCCGCCGTCCACGGAGCGGACATTGCCGTCGACGAGCAGGGGACCGTAGCCGCCGCGGCAACGGCATTGGGCTTCCTGGAGTCCGGGCCACCGGAGCCGGAGTTGACCGTGAAGGCGGACAAGCCGTTCCTCTACGTGATCCGCCACGTACCGACGGGACTAGTTCTCTTCGCCGGTCAAGTCACCGACCCGACCTCATAGCACCCCCGAGTTGGCGAGCGCCGCCGTCAGGTTCCTTCTCCCCTTGGGAGAAGTGGCCGAGCGCAGCGAGGTCGATGAGGGCGTATTTCGGCAAGTAGAGGTGGGCTCGGTTGCCGCCGGCAGGTTCCTTCTCCCCTTGGGAGAAGTGGCCGAGCGCAGCGAGGTCGATGAGGGGGCATTTCGGCGGGGAGAGGTGGGCTCGGTTGCTGCCGTCAGGTTCCTTCTCCCTTTGGGAGAAGTGGCCGAGCGCAGCGAGGTCGATGAGGGGGCATTTCGGCGGGGAGA
>JASJBC010000235.1 GCA_030066715.1 Acidimicrobiia bacterium | reverse complement strand
GCCCCGGCGGGTGCTGAGGCGAGCACTGGGGCGAGAACGACAACGGCCGTGGCGATGATCTTGCGCATATGCGGAAATCCTCCGTCGAGCAACTCTATCCCGCATCGGCACTTGTGCACGTCGTCTTGAACGACCGTCGGCGGCCCGAGCCGGCATAGACGGCAGGAAGGGCCCGGATCAATCCGAGCCCTTCCTCCGGTCCTCCGCCCGCAAACCTGGTGACAGGCTAGCGAGGCGCCGTTGCCGCGGAGAAATCAGTTGCGCCACAGCGAGTACTCGAGGTTCATGTCCGGGATGCGGGGGAGGCCCTCGAGGTTGCCCGCTCCGCCCAGCTGATAGCACGTGAACTGGAAGGTCCACGGGTCGCTCGCCGAGCACTCGATGCGGTTGGCCGTTGCGTTCTTCTCAAAGCTGAGATGGAAGCCGGGCTCGACGAACTGGCGTGTTGCCAATGGGTCCGAAGCGTTGACGAGGTCGTTTCCGTACGCATCGGTGAAATACTCGCCGGCGCCGAGTGCGTGATCCGCATCGAACTCGAAGTCGGATCGCCAGCTGGCCATGAGCAGAGTTCGCCGTGTCGCGTTCTCGTCCTCGGGGTCCCGAACCACAACGGAGTTGCAGGAGATGCTCGTGCAATGCGACATCGGGTTGCGGATGTCGAAGCCGTGGTCGAACTGCACCATCCCCAGGTTCAGCACCTGTGGCGTTTCCTCCCTGCTGTCCCATGTCTCGTAGTTGTTCGAGCCGGAGCCGACGTTGATGCGGCGGCGCTGGTGGTTGTCGACCTCGTTGGCGAGCGTCGGCATGCTGTAGCCGCAACCGCTCGGCGTCAGCACCTTGTCGCCGCTGTCGCTCGTCGAGAACGCAGCGCCGTAGTCGGCCTTGAAGCCGACACCGAACTTCTCGTTCCCTGCCAGGTCGTACACGCTCACGTACAGCGTGTGGAACTGTGCGCAGACCCGGCGATCGGAGGCGGTACCGGCGTGGATGATGAACCGCACCCAGTAGTTGCCGGTCATGTCTTTGAAGATGAACTCCTTGAACCCGACGTTGGGCTCGCCCTGCGGCACGTTGGATGCGACGTACTCATACGCGATCAACGGATTCCCCGGGATCAACGACGGATCTGATCCGTGCTCGTGGCCAAAGTAGCACCAGTAGACGGGGTCGATTTGGGGATGCCATGTTTCGTACGTGCGGCCGTCGGGGCCGATCGTCGTGTGCAGATCGTGCACCCAGGCCGGGCACGGTGTATTCGGCTCGGCCGCCGTGAAGCCCTCCGGTGCCGGGGGCGCGGGTGAAGGATCGCCGTCCGCTTCGGCCAGCAACACCAGGTACATCTCACGCCACTCGTCGCGGTATTCAACCGTGCCGAGCTTCGTCGGTCCTGCGGGGAAGTCCTTCTCGAACACCGGATGGAGGTCGCCATCGATGGCAACGGTCCCGCCCTCGTCCCAACCACCAAGCCAGCCGGGCAGGGGGAGGTCATCGCGCCACACAACGGCAATCCGCGCGGGCCGGTTCAACGTGAAGTTCATCCAGTCCGAACGCGGGCCCATGTTCTTGAACTCCCAATTGGTCGCAGGGGAGAGAACGTCCCATCCCGCGTAGCGCCCGGCGCTGTCCACGTTGTCGGCGTAGTCGGGATGCGGCTCGATATCCAGTCCCTTGATCAGCCCCCGGGGCCAGTACTTCATGTTGCCCGTGTAGACGGTGTCGACACCATCCTTCTTGCGGATGACGTGGTACCGCGACACCAGCGCCCGGTCCTCCGGCCCGACCTCGAACCCGGCCGGGGCCGCTGTGGGGAGATCGAGCGCACGAGTCAGGAAAGTGGCCATCTCGGCCCGGGTGAGCCGGTCGTGGGGACAGAACCGGGTATTGGCCGGCGGGTTGCAGCCGCGGGTGATCCCGGCAGTCGCCAGCCGTTCGATGTCCGCCTCGAAGATCGATCCATCGTCGTCGGTGAAGTCGATCTCGGGATTGCGCTCCGTCAGGCCGAGGGCTCGCACGAGGAAAGCTGCCATCTGGCCTCTGGTCACCGTGTCGTTCGGGCAGAAGTTCGTGTTCGCCGGCGGGTTGCAGCCGCGGGTGATCCCGGCTGCTGCCAGCCGTTCGATGCTTCCTTCGAAGATCGAGGAGTTGTCGTCGGCAAAGTCGATTCCGCTGCCTGCGGGCAGGTCGAGGCCGCGCACCAGAAAGGCCGCCATCTCGCCGCGAGTGACGAATCGGTCGGGGCAGTAGTCCGTGGCGAACGGCGGGTTGCATCCCGCCGTGATCCCGGCGTTGGAAACCGCTTCGATCGCGACTTCGTGGATGTTGCCGTCGTCGTCATTGAATCCCTGGCTCGCCGCTGCCGGTTGGCCGGCATTGATCGAGGCGAACACAAAGAGGGCGAGGGCGACATAGGCCGTTCTCGCGATAGCAGTCCTCATGAGACACTTCCCCTACTCGACTACGCATCTGCTCACCACGCAGTCGGCCCCAAACGCATCTGCGAGATCTTGAGATCGAGTGTATGTGTCTCAACGAAGCTAAGTGATGGGTTTTCTCGCGTCGCAGCGAAATGTCCCGTACGCTTGCAGTGAGCCCGCTCCAGGAGGTGTCTTGTGGTCGAGAGGACTTCGTACGAACCGGGAACCCCTTCATGGATCGATCTGGCCACCACCGACCTCGCGGCGGCCAAGCCTTTCTATGCAGGGCTGTTTGGCTGGTCGATCACGGAGGTGCCCAGCCCCGAGGGGGACTACTGCATGCTTTACAAGGAGGAGGCAGCGGTAGGGGCTTGCTATCAGATGAGCGACGAGATGATGGCCAACGGTATCCCGTCGCATTGGGCCACCTACGTGACGGTGGCGAACCTCGAGGAGACCCTGGAGAAGGTGACGGCCGGCGGGGGCACGGTCGTCCAGGAGCCCCACGACATCCCCGGAACCGGGCGCACGGCGGCGGTCCAAGATCCGTCGGCCGCGGTGTTTGCGCTGTGGGAGCCGCACGGCCACATCGGCTCCCAGCGAGTCAATGAGCCGGGCACTCTGGTCTGGAACGAGCTGCAGAACTACGACACGGGCTCGGCAATCGCCTTCTACTCAGCTGTGTTCGGTTGGACGCCTGTGACCGGGCAAATGCCGACTGGTGAGTACACGAGCTTCATGCTGAACGATCATCCGGTCGCCGGCATGATGGCCATTCAGCCGGAGTGGGGACCGGTGCCACCGAATTGGTCCATCTATCTCGGCGTGGCCGACATCGCCGCGGCTTGCGACTACGTTGCGGCAAACGGGGGCAGGGTGGAGGTGCCGCCCATGGCGGTCCCGGAGGTAGGCACGTTTGCGCTTCTTCAGGATCCCCAGGGGGCATACTTCTACGGGCTCCAGGGGGCCTGACCGGCCGCCGCCAAGGCTGCGGCTACCCCGCTTGGAACGCTTTGGCCCGGGTCTCGAGCATCGTTGCAATCGACTCGGCGATGTCGTCGAACGCCACTTGAGCGGTGTTCCATACTGCGTCGTAGAGCAGTGGGTCGTCGATGTTGACGCGGAAGTGCCGTTTCAGCATTCGCGCCCGGCCCGAGTCGTGCTTGTCGATCAGCTCGGTCGCCTTCTTCTCGCTCAGGTCGTTGAGCTCCATCATGTGCTTGACTCGGAACTCCTCGGGGGCGATCAGCCGCACCGAGACTGAAGGGCCCAAGCCGCGAGTGACCTCGGACCCGGCCCGGCCGACTATCACGGCCTTGCCTACCTCCGCAATCGTCCGCACCAGCCGGAACATGCGATCCATCACAATGTCCTGGTGCGTCGTGGAGGTGAGCAGCTGCCGGAAGAAGTCGTCCGCCGCCTTGCGGTACTCCTCGCCGAGCAGAGCTTCGACAGATACGCGCAGGTCGGGATCGTCGGCGACCATGGCAACGAGCTTCTGGTCGAACATCTCCCACTCACCGAAGAGCGTCTTGTTCTCTTTCTCGTCGAACCGGGCGATGAGCGCCTGGGCGAGTGTGTGCCCGCCCGCCCCAGCCTGACGTGAGATAGTCACGAACGGTCTCGGACGGTCGGCCAAGCCGCCTTCGGCGCGCTTGTCATACATGTGTCCGTGCAGGAATCTCTCGATCGGATTAGCGGGACTCATCGTCGTGGCTCCTGTCTATCCGTGATCTCCTTCAATCCTACCCCTGGGAGAGGGCCGGAGCATTCGGACGGCGGCGTCCGCAGCATGGTCGCGAGCGCCGAGTGAATATTCGCATATTCGCAATTTCCGGCTTTGGTGTGGTCGGAAACCGTCTATGGTCCTGCCTTCAACGGATCCGGTCGCCAGGTCGGGAGGGGATCAGCGCGGTTGGTTGGCAGGAGTTGGGTGAGGGATATGGACATCGCGCACCAAGAGGCGAAGAAGCCGCTGGGCCTATACGATCCGGCGGTCGGGCATGATGCGTGCGGCATCGGATTTGTCGCCGACATCAAAGGCCGGAAGAGCCACCAGATCGTTTCCCAGGGTTTGACGGTCCTCGCCAATCTCACCCATCGCGGCGCAGTCGGCGCCGACCCTCTTGCCGGCGACGGAGCAGGCATGCTGCTGCAGATCCCCGACGCCTTCTTCCGGGCCGAGATGGCCGAGGAGGGCGTCGAACTCCCAGCCGCGGGTGACTACGGCGTCGGCATGGTCTTCCTTCCCCAGGATCCGGTCGATCGCATCGTCGCCGAGAACCTCCTCGTGGAGCTCGTCATCAGGGAAGGCCAGACTGTCCTCGGCTGGCGCGACGTCCCGGTTGATCCCTCGTGTCTCGGTGAGAGCGTCAAGCCGATCGAGCCGGTCATCCGGCAGCTCTTCGTTGGGCGCGGAGACAACATCGAGGACGCCAACCATTTCGAGCGCAAGCTCTACGTCATTCGCAAGCAGGCGCACATTCAGCTCGGCAAACGAGCTCCCTACCTGATCGAGCAGGGCGATTTCTACATAACGACACTCTCGGCCCGGACCATCACCTACAAGGGAATGATGCTCGCTGCGGATCTCGCCGTTTACTACCAGGATCTCGCCGATG
>JASJBC010000056.1 GCA_030066715.1 Acidimicrobiia bacterium | reverse complement strand
CTCTTGGCTCGTTCTCTTCCCGATGGATCCCGGTATCGCACCTGCCACGGTTGGGGCCGGTCTGATCGGTGCTGGATATGTGCCAAAGTCGAACCTCCTCTGTCCCTCAGTTAGCGTATAGGTCTCTGATCAGTAGCGGCGTCGGGGACGCACAGCGGCCGGATGTTTCTCGACGGCCCCGGTTTGCTCAAGCCGTTCGGCAATCCAGCTTTCGACATCGCTCCGCTGGTACCTGAGATACCTGCCAACCCGAAAACCAGGTGGGCCTTCGTGTCGGTATCGCCATGCGTAGATGGTGGTTGCCGGTACCCCGAGGTAGGCGGCAAGGTCTTGCACGGTGAGCAGTGGGTCACGAGGTGTCATGGCCCAATTCTCTGCCCGAACCCTCTCATCAGAGTCTCATTTCGTTGCAATTGGGCCTGTCATCAGTTGTTGAGGTCTGTGCTGGGGGCCACAAGCATTGGCCATTTAGCGGATTGGGTGACGCCGCAGAATCCACATGCAAGCTTCGTCGTCGGATGCCCTGCGGCATCCGGTCGGAGGGTCTATGAGAGGGTTTCTGGGACTCTGGTGAGAGGGTTGGGGTGTCTAGTGCGGGATTGTGGAGTACGAAACCACTATCCGCCGGCGCCGCTGGGCGAGAAGCCAGCTTGGTTCTGCCCGGCTTCCGGTGTGGCATGACGGCCTTTGTGAAGCGTCAATCTCGGGTAAACGGGAACTGGAGGTAGTCCCGCAACTCCAGAGCTCTCCCGCCTCCCACGAACGCAGATCACCGATCGGATACACGACAGCTGCGACATCGGACCACCCGAACGTCACAGCCCGAATGTCGACTCCGATCCCACCTCGACCGTCAATCCGACGATCTCGACACACGCATCTGCAACGAGTTGCCCGAAGCCGCAGCCGGGGTGCGTTGTGTTGAGTTTGGCGAAGGCCGCCAAGGACTACTACCTGCGGAAGTTGGGTGAGGTCTCACCTGGGGAGGATTACTACTTGCGGGGCGGCACGGCCGCCGGACGGTGGTGTGGCAACGGCGCCGCCGAGTTGGGGTTGGAAGGGGCGGTTAGCGTCGAGGGTTTGGTCCGGTTGTTCGATGGTCAGCATCCAGCCACTGGTGAGCGACTGGGTCGTAGTTTGCGTCGGGATGGGGTGGCGGCGTGGGATGTGACCTTCTCGGCTGACAAGTCGGTGTCGTTGTTGTGGGCCCTCGGTGACGATGAGACCCGGCGGCAGGTGGTGGCTGCGTTTGAGGCGGCCACCACCTCAGCCTTGGGATACTTCGAGTCGGTGGCCTCAGCGACACGAGGGGCCACCAAGACTGCGGTTCTTGACGACAACGGAGACCAGGTCGTGAACGAGAACGGGACACCGAGGTTTCGGGTGGAGACTTGGCCGATAGATACGTCGGGGTATGTGGCGGCGTCGTTTACCGAGTTCACCTCCCGTGCCGATGACCCTCAGCTCCATACCCATGTGGTGGTGGCCAACAAGGCTAAAGGCGAAGATGGGGTGTGGCGCACCATCGACGGCCGGTTGTTGTATCGGTATCAGTTGGCGGCCGGCTACCTGCACGAGGCCGTGTTGCGACATGAGCTGACGGAACGTTTCGGGGTTAGGTGGCAGCCGGTCCACAGTGGGATGGCCGATGTCGAGGGGTTCACTCGCCCACAGATCGAAGCGTTCTCTCGGCGACGTCATCAGCTCGAAACGTGGCGGGAGGAGCAGGGTCTTCCCGACACGCCGGCGGCGCGACAGGTAGCCGTGCTGGCAACCCGCAGCCCTAAACAGGATCGTCCCCTGGCCGACCTACAAGTCGAATGGAAACAGCGAGCTGTAGAGGTAGGTATCACCCCCGACCGACTCACCCAGGTCATGGGTCGGAGCCGGGAGGTGGCGCCGGTGGATCCAACCAAGCTGTTTGAGATGTTGGCGTCGCCCGAGGGACTCACCGAACGGGTCTCGACGTTCGAGCGGGCCGAGGTGATCAAGGAGATCGCGGGGGCGCTCCCCGAAGGGGGCAGTTGCAACCAGATCGAGAAGCTATCGGAAGCGTTCCTCGAGACGCGAGACGTCGTGGCGCTTCTGCCCACCCCCAGCACCGAATATGTCGAGGAACCCGAGGGTCCGGGCGATGCTGCAGTTGACCGGGCGGTCGAGCTGGCTGGTGACGAGCTGGGTCGGCGGCTGATGCGTCGCCGAGATGGGAGCCTCTTCCCTGGTGGGAGACACGAGCGCCGCTACTCCACCAGCGAACTGTTGGCTACCGAGCAGCGCATCATCGATGAGGCACTCGCCGGGATAGGTGCCGGTCGTTGGACCGCACCCGACCGTTTGATTGAAGCCAGGCTGCGACGCCACCGGCACTTGACTGACGGGCAGCGGGAGATGGTGCGCCGGTTTGCCACCTCTGGCAACACTGTCGATGTTGGGATTGGTCCTGCGGGGAGCGGCAAGACCGCGGTGATGGCTGTCATCGGCCAGCTAGCCGCTCTGACCGGTACGCCCATTGTGGGGACGGCGTTGGCCGGTAGGACCGCCGCCGGCCTCCAGCAAGCCACCGGGATCCCGTCGGTCACCCTCACCCGACTCATTGGAGAGAGCCAACACGGCGGTGGTGCTCCCGATGGTGCCATTGTCGTCGTTGATGAGGCTGGCATGGTCGGTACCCGCCATCTCGCCAACGTTGCGGACCTTGTTGAACGAGCGTCCGGGAAGTTGATCCTGATCGGTGATGACCGGCAGCTGCCCGAAATCTACGCAGGGGGCCTGTTCCGAGCCTTGGCCACCCGACTTCCTTCTGTCGAGTTGACCAACAACATTCGACAGCAACACGAATGGGAACGCAGCGCTCTAGCCCAGCTCCGCAACGGCCCGGCCGGCGAGGCGATCGAGGAGTATCGACAGCGGGGCAGAATCAACATTGGACAGAACCGAGACGACACCATCGCCCGGGCAGTGGCGGACTGGTATCGCCATGTCACCGCCGCCGGTGACCTCACCTCCGGGCTACTTATCGCTCACAACAACGCCACGGTCGCCGACCTCAACCAACACGCTCGCAGTCTTCTTGCCGCCGCGAACCGCCTTGATGGACCTGCCCTCGAAACAGGCGAGCGGGTCTTCCAAGCCGGGGACCGGGTCCTGTGCCGTCAAAACCAGAGTCGGCTCGGGGTGCTCAACGGTGACCTTGCCACCATCACCGGCGTGGACCAAGAGACCAGGAGTCTGACGGTTTGCCTCGACCGCGACCCCGAACCCCGAGACGTCCCCGTCTGGTATCTCGAACAGGGACACGTTGACTACGGGTATGCCATGACCGGTCACAAAGCCCAAGGCGTCACCACCGGCCGGGCCTTCGTAGTCGTCGACGGGAACACCGACCGGGAATGGGCCTATGTGGCGATGAGCCGTGGCAGGCAAGACAACACCCTCTACCTCGCCAACCCTGAACCCGCCGACGAACAATGTACCCATCTCACCCACCAGGATTCCCACGATTCGCTCGAGGGCCTCACCGCCGCGCTTCTACGCAGCTCGGCTCAGATCGCCGCAATCGACCAGACAGGGGGGACACCAGGCGCCCACGACGTCGATCCGCTGGGTCCGCCACCACCAAGTAGTGATGTCGCCGCTCGGGTCGCCTGGGAGATCGCCAAACGCCAAACCGAACGAGACGAAGCCCAACACAGAGCACCCGGCCTCGACCTCGCCGCCGGCCGCTAGCAGCACCACAGAACGTGACCAACCAATAACTGGGGTCAGATCTAGATTGCCGGTTCTCGCGCAGGGATGGGAGCGCCATAACGCGCATCGGCGTGAGCGTTATGCGCTGTTCTCCGAGCAGGAAGTTGAGCCTGGGGATTCCCTGGCTCTCACGGTCTGGCCTCGGTCTCCTGACGGGCGGCGATCTCCGTGTTGATCCGATCGACGTCACGGCGCGTGATCTGGATTGCGGCTTGGCACCGAACGACCCGTCCGTCCTTCAAGACAAGTGGCGGCCCGTTGAGGAACGACGAGCGGTCGCGCTGGAGTTGGTCAACCTCGTCGAGTGCAACGACGGTCGGGAACAGCCAGAAGTTCCGAACGACCACGGAGTCGTCCCTGATTTCTAGGCGGACAGCACCCGTGATCCCGGTGAACACTGCGCAATAGAGCACCAAGACGACGAGATATGCCGAGACCGGCCGAACGGTAGACAGGGCGAAGACGCCCATGCCTGCCGAGGTGACTGCCATCAGTAGCGTCCAGATCGGTATGAAGGTCGTGCCCATCGGGCGACGAAAGACCAACAACATCAGGTCGGCGGCCTCTCAGATCGGTCGATATCGACCGTTTGGCTGCCGCTTGTGTCAGACATCGACGCAACTCCCGATGAGACATCCATATTGGCGAATCTAGGGCCGTCCTTTCGCAGGCTTCAGACGTCGTCGAGGAGTCCGCTTCCAACAACCCAGAGCACTCGGACCAATCCGATCACAGCGGCAATTGCGACAGCCACGGACAGCAACCTCTCCGGCGTTGAGTCCCGCGGACTCGGACCGCCGAACATCCAGAGCGTCGAGATCAGCGCAGACGCGACATCAGGCCTTGTGTCCGGCGTCCGGGAGGCGATGCGTTGCCTCGCGACCACCAGCCAGGCCAGTGCCACTGCGAGGGCAAACCCGAGGGCAGCCAAGATCCAAAGCTGGCCCCCGGGGTTGAGTAGCAAGAAGACGATGATTGCGATACGCGGTACAGCTGGCGATGGGGAATGGGAGATCCAGACCTCGACCGTCCCGGCAAGTCTGAGTTCTTGCCAGCCGTCTCGATACTTCTTCACTGTCGAAGGCTCCCAGCCCAGATCAACCGATCTCGGACGATAACGCCCATCCCACTGAGTGCGCGAGATCGGCACGAGTGCGTGCTGGGTGCTGAACACTCACGGTGCCGGTGATCACCGCGGGACCATCTAGCCAGTCACCAGAGCACGTGGCCACCAACCTCGACACCTACACCCACCTCGTCCCCGAACTCCACCGCGAAGCCGCCAACGCCACCGACGCCATGATCCCAACCGGAGTGGTCTAGTCACCGAGTCCCCTTTTCTTGGTGATTCTTGGGACCTATGGCCCCTTCAGGTTGGGGCGTTTTGCTGAGAAGCTTCAGCCACACATGAACAGCTGGAGCGGGTACATCCAGTTCGTTAGTCCCCGCCAGAAAGGGGGCTGACCGTGCAATATCGGTTGATTGGTACATTGGTGATCGGAGTCGCTTTGATAGCGGCGGTCATTGCAGCCAATCCTTCGGAAGCGTCCGCTTATCCGAATGAGAACCACGAGATGGCCAACTGTGGCTACGACTCGTCCATCACCTACAAGTTCGTATCTGGCGTACCCGCCGGCTCTGGCCTGACGGCGGAGCCCTGGACAACGTCACTGAAGAACCTTGCCAGCGACGGAATGGATGTCTGGGCGGGTGTGAAGAACTCGTGGGGTGCATCGACCGTCACGGCGACCGAGTCGTCGTCGGGCGAGTGGCTTCTCTATTCGGTGAGCGACCTGGGTGACTTCGGTGGGGCGGCAACCTGCAACGCCACGTCGAATGGCGGGTACATCGTCTTGGATTTCCGGAAGAACAACGGATCCCTGGTTGAAGACGACTCCGTCGAAGGACTCGCCGCACACGAGATCGGTCACGCCTTTGGATTCGTCCACACGGGTATGTATGACTCCTGGTATCACCCTGGGGAAGCTCCGACCATGGTCGGGTGCGCCACGATGCAGGGCTATCCCTACACATGGCCGAACCACCTCAATGTGCTGGAGGACGACGACCACGCCAGCGTTGTCGCCAAAACCGGCAACGGTCAGGTCAACCCGAATCCGAGTTTCGAGCACGGTTCTGCGCCCGGATGGAAGAAGTCAGGGGGCTCGTGGAGCGTTCCGGCCGGCGGTGTGATCGGTTCGAAGTACCTTGTTCATACTGGCTACGGGAAATACGTCAAGAACCGGGTTCGTCTCTTTGATCTGACCGAGGGCGACTTCAATGGTCAGTTCCGTGTTGGCTTTCGCTACAAGGAACCCTCGAGCCACCAAGGCAGCATCCGATTCGAGATGTGGGCCAAGGTCATTGACTACGACGTCATAACGGGCCCGTTGTGTGCTGCGTCGCAGTTCCCGGAGTCCAATGACCTCAACGACCCCGATACCCTGAGCGATTCTCCGAGCAACTGGACGATTCTCCGGAGTCTTACAAGATACCCTTCGACCGTCTGGAGCGGGTTGACCTGGAGCTCTTACTACTCCCTGTCGAACTGGGAAGCGGCGGATTTCGAGATCCGGATGTATAACCATCTAGAGGATGTGTCCGGACCACTCGTTGTCGATGGCGACATGCATGTCGAAACGGGCTACGTCTGGCCAGGGAGGTCATGATGAGTGGATATCGCGTGAGAACAACGATCCTTGTCGCCGTGGTGGCTGTGCTACTGGCCAGCTGCGCGGCTAGCGAGGGTGACGCAACCAGCAACGTCGACGACCAAGTCGCATCGCAAGCGGCGTTCGGTGTTGTCGAAACGTGGGGAGGCGAAGGCCTGGCAGATATGTCGCCTCCGGCGCTCGTCGTCGAGATCAGCGGATTGAAGCACCTGGAGATGGAGGGCGCTCTAGCGACCTTCGAGGCCGAAGTGCTTGATGTCCTATATGTCGACTCGGCACGGCCGGAGGTCAAATCACCTGCTGGCACCGTTCGGTTGTGGGCCAACCTCAACACGACCTGGGTGTCCGGAGCCGACGTTGGCGAGCTGATGAAGAGCGTCGCGGAGACCTCAGTTGTCATCCTCGGATACCAGGACAACACCGCGGCCTACGACGATCTCCGTTCGTGGAGCACGTACTCGATCATGGCAATCGTCGGGTTGGGAGAAGACGCAAGCTTCGCCGGACCCGGGGTAGAGGGACTGAACGCTGACCTCAATCTCCTTGCGGAGACGTGGTCGGGGACGACCTCAGAGCTCATCGCTGAGTTCGCTGCTCAGTTGCGCCAGCGGGAGGACGCGAGACTCGCATCCGATCAGGCACCGCAGCTGTCGCTCATCGACCAACTCGTCGAACCAGAGAA
The DNA here is from genome assembly GCA_030066715.1 of Acidimicrobiia bacterium. Classification (GTDB taxonomy): domain Bacteria; phylum Actinomycetota; class Acidimicrobiia; order Spongiisociales; family UBA5794; genus JAAETI01. Next base: position 7,355 of record JASJBC010000056.1, on the reverse strand, counting down.
GACCCCTGAGGAGGAGTACTGGGCGCTGAGCGACAACAGCCGCGATGTCCACGATGCTCCGGAGTCGATCCGGGCAACACTCCTCGAGCGTGAGGTCTTTGTCGAAGTTGTCGGCGGATCCGGGCATGACGACATAGCCATTGGTGTGCAGTCGGAGGCCGGCTGGTCAGGCGGCGCCGTGACCTCGCTCCAAGGGGCGACATGGCCCGGCCTATTCGACCCAGACTCCACCATCAAGGTGTTCCTCTACGACTTCGGCCGTCGGGAAATCAAACCACTTGTGATCCAGGAGATAACCCTCGAGGAATGGAAAGCTGAAGCCGGGCTCCATATTCAGGTCCCTGCAACAGCCATCCATGCCTACAGGGACGGCGAGACCGTTAAGACGGCCGGAGTCCAGGTGAGCACAGTGGCCGCCACCGAACTTCGCGACCTTCGGAACTACGTCGCGTCGATCGTTGACGAGAGCGGTGGCGAGGTGGACGAAGAACCACTCCCATCAGAACTGATAGGTAGCGAGGAAGAGACGCCATAGGACGACACATCCTCGACGAGTTTGTGGGGGCCTCTTCTCGAGGCCCCCACAACCCCGAGGCTAAACGGCTGCTACTCATGTGGGTGACGTCGTCCGATCACATCGTGGCCGGGCGATACGGCGTCTGGGACGGCGGAGTCGTGATTCCCTGGACCGTTGCTGGGGTACTGCTTGTGGTTGCCCCGCTGGTCGTCGGTTTCGGAACTGCACTCCTGGTGCGGTCCCTGCCCGCCAGGCCGCCCCGCCGAATCGGGTAACCCACGCGCAGGTACTTGGGGCGCAGATCGCCAACTCAGAAGCACAACGACTGTTGTGCCGAGTGCACGGTATCGGCACTCCGCAGGCGCAGGGCCAAAGAGAGATGACGGACGCCATTCTCGCCAATCACTCATCATCGGGATATGCGTCGCCGGTCCCGGTGGCGTGTTCGAAAGGTCTGGTCCGCATTTGATCCGCGGGACGTTGAAAACAGCCACCAAACGATGCAAAGCGATGAACATCGAAAACGCAAGCGCGGTAAGGCTGTATCGTCGAATCCCCCACGCGGCCGGACCCCTCCGCCCTGATTTGTAATCAGCAGGTCATGGGTTCGAATCCCTTCGCCAGCTCCAGCAAGTGTCCCCTGCGTCGCAGGGGACACTCTCTTGTGGGCCAAGAGCGTCGATATGGGCTGATCTCGTTCGCAGGCCAGCAGCAATGACCCTTTTGGTGATGTACTACAAATGTAATACACTTGCCGAATGGCCGACGCAAAGAAGGAGACGCACTCCCCGACGGCGGGTTCGTCGATATCGGCACACCGGGAAGCTGCGAAGTGGATCGTGGCCTCAGCTGCCGCCGTGGGAGCCTTGCTCGTCGCAGGGTTGGAGTTCGCAGACATCGGCCGCCTCGCCGCGCTGCGCGATTGGCTGTGGGTGTGGTTTCTCGCCGGGCTCGGCGCCACCCTGGTCGGGCTCTATTACATCTACGGCGTCATTGAAGCCGGCGCCGCGGTCATGGCGGGGCAGTCACTCTCCCTGTCGGATTTGCTGGTCAGCGAGCTCGAGGCGGAGCAATCGGCCATGAAGCGCGGGGCCGAACTTGACGAATCGGGCCGTATTCCCGTGGCAAGCGTCGCCGCCGAGGACCCCTTGCTGGGGCGTTTGTACGACGCGCGCGAATCGCTGTTTCGTGGAACTTCAGCGCGTTCTCCGGGCGGGCTTCACGATCTCTTCCTAGCCACCCACGAAGGGCTCAGGACACTTGACCGGGGCGCCGCTGCGCATGTCGATGGCCTGGCCTACCAACCTGATGCCGAAGGCAGAGCGGAGCTGCGTCGATATCTCCATCACCTCGAGAGCCTCGAGGCCGGGCTCATCGGTTATGCCGCAATGATCGGGTCGCGTGGGTCCTATGACACATTGCGACGGAGACTCCGCAATAGTGCTGGCGTAGTGGTGGTTGTCATCGCCATCGTTGCCGTGGCCTCCTCGCACGGTGTTGATGTCGACGACGTCGCGGAGCCGACGGCCGTTGTCGTCTATCCCGTCGGGACCGGTGGCGGTGACATCTGTTTTGGCGAAGCCGACGGACGTTCCGGATGGGTCATGCCGGGCTCGTGGGAGAGACCCGTCGTAGTCATGGAACCGACGATCGACTGTCCTGCGGAGAGCGCGTCTGTTGACACAGATGACTACGTGCTCATTCCGGACTAGGCATTGGGGGCTTTTTATAGTACAGTATTAGTACAATTGTACTACATTCCACCTACTGGAGTTCGAGATGCAAATCGTAGGGCGCCGCCAGGGGCGCATGATCACGATGCGTGAGCTGGCGCAGAATACGAGCCATGTGATGAACAGCCTCATCGAGGATGGCGAGAGAGCGTGTGTGACCAGATACGGCCGCCCTGTGGCCGTCATCGTGCCGATCGACGCCGAGCAGATCGAGTCGCATCTGCTGACTGCGGTCCTGGATACCGTTGAACCGGACGAGGAACTGTCGCCCCTAGACGTTGGGTCCTCTCGTGAGCTTGCTGTAGAGGCGGACGTTGATCTCAACGAGGCGGAGAGGCTCGCCAGCGCCGGCGACGAGAGCTAGCGATGCATTGACCCTCCCGTGGTTGCGCCGTAGCCTGCCATCGTGGATGACAGAAATTGTGTGTTGTGGGACAAGCGCCCCGGCCGGGCTTGGGACCGCCTCCGCGACCTGCCGCGGCACGTTCGCCACTGCGCCTTCGCCGTTGCGTGGACCGTCATGCAGGCTCCCACCCGAAGCGGCGACCCAAACGAGGGGCCGATACTGGACGACTCGGGCCGATTCTGGCGGCGCATCGTCCTTCCTTCCCAGCGCTACACCGAGGAAGAGGACACCCGAGAGGCGGCGTGGAACTACGTCATCGTCTATCGGCGGGCTACGAACTCGGAGCACGCTCAGGGGGACTGCTCGGATCACAGGTGGGCAAAGACCTTTGTGGTGCTCGACATATGGCACGTCGATGAGATGACCTTGCCATTGCAGGGAGGGTGGTCGGTCGCCGACTGAGTCGCGGGTCCCGACTCCTGGTCCGGCTCGAAACTACACCGGCCGAACCATCGACCGGCCGGCAGTCCTGGGGCTCGGGGAACCCGCACGATCGACACGCCGAGCCTTCGGCTATCGCCGGGAAGGGTGCCCCTTGCATGGTGACCTCAACGCTGGCCTTACAATGTGTGTCAGATGCAAAAGGAGTATCTATGAAGAAGAAGATGATCGGGCTGGCCCTTGCGATCGGGGCGGCGGCTGTGGTCGCAAAACTGATCGGGGCGAAGAAGGCTGAGTGGCAGGGACTGAGCGAGGCTCAGGTGCGGGAGAAGGTGGAGCAACGCATGCCGAGCCGAGTCCCCGCGGAGAAGCGTGAAGAGGTTGCGGACAAGGTCGTGACCGCGATGCGCGATCGTGGTGTCCTGGTCGAGGACGAGGCCGAGGTCGAAGAGTCGGCTCCGGCGGACGAGGCGGAGCCCTCGGAACCCTCATCCGAAGAGCCGGCTCCGGCGGACGAGTCGGAAGCCGCGGAGCCTGAGGCCGACGAGACAGAGGAACCGGCTCAAGGCTGACACGCCTCGACCGGGTAGCACTCCCGTTCTAGGGCTGTTGCGCGCTCACTGTCTGCGACGGCGCTGAGCTGTAACGCAGCGTCTTCGGTGGTGACGGGCTCGACGCAGTCGGGAGGATCGGCGCCGTCCCGGTCGATCACGGGTAGCGGTAGACGCTCTGCGGGTCGGCGGGGAACCACTGGCAGCCCAGAGCCGCATCCACGACCTCGCTCAGCTGCCGGGGCAACCAGGGAGCGTCACCGAACACGCCCCGTGCCTCGGTGGCGTCCAACTCTGCCTGAAAATCGATGCAGACCTGCTTGCCCTCGGCAATCGATGCCCGGTAAGCCGCCATCTCCGCGCTGTCGGATGCCTGCGTCCAGCCTTCCTCGGTGTCCGGCGTCTCGGCAATCCGTTGCGCAACCTCGGTCTCGACCCTGATGAACTCTGCATGCCACGTCCATAACAGCGCATGCAACTCCGCAACTTCGGCAGGCGGGTCGATGGTGTCGATTGCCTCTTGGAGAGGTATGCGAATCTCATCGAGGCCACGCCGGATACCGGCCGCGACTTCCTGTGGTGTGGGATCCTCTGCGAGGACCCCCTCCTCCTCGAGCAGTATCACCATGCCCTCGGCATCGACCACAGCTTCGTTGACCTCGTCGACATACTCGGTCAGAGACATGTCACCACCGCACGCCGTCACGACGATGATCAGTAGCGTGATGGCAAGGCTGATCCGCGATCGGTTTGGTCGCTTTGGCAGCAGGATCGCCTTCGCTGAGCGGCCCATTCGCAACTCCCGTTTCGCTCGGCCACTCCGGTGGCACCGAATCGGGCGCCGAGAAGCCTCCAGACATGAGGATGGTACTCGCGGCCATCGGTTCTCCTCCTCTCGAGATATGGGAAGAGAGCCCACTGTGAGGACCGGAATGGCAGCACGTTGCCAGCGTTCGTCTCCATCGCAACCGGAAACCGGGCCGTCTTCCTGAGCACCCGATGCTGGCTAGATTCGCATTCATGATCGATGACATCACCATGGTCGTTGAGATTCCGAAGGGGAGTCGCAACAAGTACGAAATGGATCACGAGACCGGGGAGATCTACCTCGACAGGATTCTCTTCACGGCCACTCGCTACCCGGCCGACTACGGGTTCTTCCCCAGGACGCTCGCGGAGGATGGTGACCCGCTCGACGCCTTGGCCCTCGTCTCTCAGCCCACTTTCCCCGGATGCCGGGTCCGGATCAAGCCGATCGGATTGTTCCTGATGGAGGACCAGGGTCAGGCGGACCACAAGGTGCTCGGCGTACCGCTCGGGGATCCCGTATGGGCCGGAGCATCGAGCTTGGATGACGTACCCCCACATCTCCTCATGGAGTTGGAGCACTTCTTCAGTGTGTACAAGGACCTCGAGGAGAAGAAGACTGCAACGCTTGGTTGGCAGCCGGCCCGGGAGGCGAATGCGATCATCGAGGCGGCTCGGTTGGCTTACAAAGGCTGAGATCTGGTTCGAGCGTCGCTTCCTCCATTCGATGCGTCGGCTCGACAGAGGAGGGTGACATGGCGACGGATTGGACGTTCAACGGGACTTGGCCCTACGAACCGAAGTGGTTCGAAAGCGCCGACGGGCGCATGCACTACGTCGATGAGGGGCCCCGCAGCGGCAAACCTGTGGTGATGGCGCATGGAAACCCGACCTGGGCGTATCTCTACCGCAACTTCATCGGACCGGTCAGCGCCGCGGGGTATCGAGCGATCGTTCCCGACCATCTCGGCTTCGGCCGATCCGACAAGCCGGATCAACCGGAGCTGTACACGATCCAACGACACGCAGATCGGTTCGAGGCGTTGCTCGAGTCTCTCGACCTCCAGGATGCCACGGTGGTGTGCCAGGACTGGGGCGGGCCGATCAGCCTCAACTGGGCGACACGTCACCCGGACCGGGTGCGGTCGCTGTTCATCCTCAACACGTTCGCCCACCGGCCGCCGACCGAGGTCAAGCTGCCTTTGCCGTTGCAGCTGTTCCGGACCAGGGGAGTCGGCGAGGCCATGGTCAAGGGCCTGCACATGTTCGTGCGGATGGTTCTCTTCCGGGCGGGGGTGGTGCATCGGGAACGGATGACCGCCGACGTCAAGAAGGCCTATCTCTCCCCTCACCGCACCTACAAGAGCCGCACCCCCATCCTCGTCTTCCCCCGTGAGATCCCGGCTGGACCGGAAGGCGGGGTATCCGATCTCAACGCAGCAATAGAGCGCGGCCTTCGTGACAACTTCCGGGACAAACCGGTCAAGCTGATGTGGGCGATGAAGGACATCGCCTTCACACCGGAGATGGTCGACAACCTGTGGCTGCGCACGTTCCCGGACGCCGAGGTGATCCGCATCGACGACGCCGGTCACTATCTACAGGAGGATGCGCACGAGCGCATTGTGCCCGAGCTGGTGGACTTCCTGGGACGCTGAGGTCTACAAGTCCAGCGACAGGTTCGTTACGGCGAACACCGTGCCCGCGACCTCGGCGGTTGATTCTCCGGCCAATCGAAAACCGCGGGCCTGGTAGAAGGCGACAGCCCTCTGGTTGTCTACCTCGGTGCTCACCGTCATCTTGGCGAAGCCGAGCTTCCGGCACGCCTGCACTGCAGCCTGGACAAGGCTGGTGCCGACGCCACTGCCCACCATGGCCTGCAAGACCACGATCCCGGCCAGTTCGATCTCATCCTCGTTGCGTGTCTTGGCAGCGGCGAAACCCACCACCTGCCCCCCGCGATAGGCAAGGAACATGCGCCGCTCGGGGCCGCCGATGCGACTGCGGATCGCGTCCGGAGCGGCGATCTCGGCGATGATTTCCTCGGTCGCTCCGGTGAAGCCGGGAGCGTCGGCACCGGCCTCGTGCCACATCGCCCAGAAGAAGCTGCCGATCGCAGGTACATCGTCGTCGCTTGCCTCGACGACCAGAACCTCCCGGGGTGTCTCATCCATCACTACGACTGTACCCCGGGGACTAGTTCGCGAAATCCGCGTTTATGTCACAGGGCGCGGATAACGTGACGTCATGCTGTCTGAGAAAGACATCCGAATACTTGATTTTGAGGCCAGTTGGTGGCACTTCCCAGAGCCGAAGGACCGGGCCATCCGTGAATACCTCGGCATGAGTTCTACGCGGTACTACCAGGCTCTGCGCCGTCTGGTCGACGACGAAGGGGCAGAGACGGCGTACCCGCTCGTCATCAAGCGGCTGCGTCGTATGAAGAAGGAACGCAAGGACGCTCTCGCTCGCCGCATCGACAATTCGGTCGGCTGATGACGAACCCGCCGGCAGAGGCCGCCGCGGATTCGGCTCCGACCGACCCCACTTCGGAGAGGCCCCCCGAGCGCGACCTCAACGCGCTCATCACCAGGATGGGCGTTGCCGCCTGGAGCATCGTGGGGGCGGCGGTTCTCATCTGGATCGGTCTCCAGGTTCTGATCCGATTCGACATTCTCTTGGCGCCGATCGTGCTGTCGGTTGCGCTCATCTACATCCTCAACCCGCTCGTCAACCTGCTGGCGGCACGTCGTGTGCCGCGGATCATCGCAGCATTTCTCGCCTTCCTGGTGATGCTCGCCGTTGTCGCCGGCATCGGTCTTGCGGTCACTCCGCTGGTCGCCGACCAGGCGTCGGAGCTCGCCAATCGGTTTCCTGAGATCTACGACGACACCGTCGCCGAGATCGAAGATCTCGCAGCCAGCCTGGGGTTCGAGGATGTCGACCTTTGGTCGTACGAC
>JASJBC010000234.1 GCA_030066715.1 Acidimicrobiia bacterium | reverse complement strand
CGCGATGCGCAGCTGCTGCTGGAACGGGCGATAGTCAGTGACACTCCTTACCTCGATATGTGACCAGGTTGCCGGGATCGAGCCGGGTGATGTCACCACGGCCCGGGATCTGGTCCTCGCCGAGAGCACGATCTCTGCGCGTGACGCCGTTCACGTCGCAGTGATGCGACGCCTCGGGTGCCGCCAGATCCTCACCTTCGACCACGGCTATGACCAGGTGCCCGGGATCGACCGCCTCTCCTAGAACGGTGGTCGCGGCATTCAGCCACTAGTGATCCTGCACGGCCGGGCCAAGCCCGAGGCTCATCTCCGGGCGGCAATCGCTGCGAACCTCCACCATTACGATGCCCGGGGAAGCGGAAGACTGGCTCCATGGAGATTGCATTCATTGTCGTGGCGTTCGTGCTCGGCTTTGCCGCGGCCGAAGTGCGCCTGCCACCGCTCGTCGGGTATCTGATCGCCGGGTTCGTGCTCCACGCCTTCGGCTTCGAGTCCACCGAGACGATTGACACAATCGCCGACCTCGGCGTACTGCTGCTCCTGTTCGGCATCGGGCTGAAGCTCAAGCTCTCCACACTGGCGCGACCCGTGGTGTGGGCCGGTGCCTCGCTGCACATGGCGGGGACAACCGCAGCCATCGGCACTATCTTCATCGTCCTCGGCGCCCTCGGGATGCCGCTGGCGTCCGATCTCAGCGCCGGGCAAGCAATGCTGATCGGCTTCGCCTTCTCCTTCTCCAGCACCGTGTTCGCGGTCAAGGCCCTGGAGGACCGCAACGAGGCTTCGTCGCTGGCCGGGCGCATCGCCATCGGCACGCTCATCGTTCAGGACATCTTTGCTGTCATCTTCCTCACCGTTGCCGTCGACGAGCCGCCGTCGTTATGGGCAATCCCCATGGTCATCGCCGTCATCGCCGCTCGGCCCCTCTATGGGTGGCTGCTGGACCGAGCCGGGCACGGCGAACTGCTCATCCTGCTCGGACTCTGCCTGGCCGTCGGCGTCGGTGCTGAGACCTTCGAGCTCGTCGGGCTCAAGGCGGATCTCGGTGCGTTGATCGTCGGTCTCACCCTCGCCAACCACCGCCGTGCCGCTGAACTTGCGGAACGGCTGCTCGGGTTCAAGGACATCCTGCTCATCGGGTTCTTCCTGTCGATTGGGCTGGACGGAGCGCCGGGCGGCGCTGAGCTGCTGGTGGCCGCGGTGGTTCTCCTCGCGATTCCCATCAAGACGGCCTGGTACCTGTTCTTCATGACCAGGTTCCGCTTGCGGGCACGCACGTCGTGGCATGCGTCGGTGACGCTGGCCAATTTCAGCGAGTTCGGTCTGATCGTGGTTGCGGTCGGCATCGACCAGGGACTGCTCGACCAACCCTGGGCATCCGTCGTTGCCGTAGCCGTCGCCGTCTCCTTTGCCCTGGCGGCTCCGGTCAACACCGCCCGCTACGGCCTCTACGCCCGCTACTCGCGGCAGCTGGTCAGCCTGGAGCGCCACCCGATCGACCGCGACGATGCACTGATCGATCCAGGGGACGCCAGCATCCTCGTCTTCGGGATGGGCCGGGTCGGCGAGGGTGCCTACGACGAGCTCGTCCGGCGCCGCGGCCGGGTCGTACTCGGCATCGACCGTGACGACGAAGCCGTCGTTGCTCACGAGGAGGCCGGGCGCGAGATCGTGCGCGGCGACGCCCTCGACACCGAGTTCTGGGACCGCATCAGCCTGGATCACCGGGTCGATCTCGTCGTACTCGCCATGAGCGACCACGAAGCCAACCTCGAAGCCGTTGGCCGCATCAAGGAATACGCCCCCAATGCCCGGATCGCCGCCGCCGCCCAGTTTGCCGACGAGCGCAATCAGCTGAACGAAGCGGGGGTCGATACCGCTCGTAACCTGTACGAGGAGGCGGGGCAGGGCCTCGCCGACGATGCCTGCGACCTTCTCGAGATCATCGACGCCGACCGGCAGGGCTGAACCGGCCTCCACTAGTCACAGCAGGGGTGCGACGTGCGATAATCGGGGGTACACGACCAGGCGGTCGGCAAGAGGAGACCTCGTGAGGCGCATCGCAGTCCTCGCTACGGCACTGGCTCTGCTCGTCCCTGCGTGCGGCGGGGAAGCAGAAACCGAGACGTTCGCACCAACCCCGACGGCGACCACCGCCTCCGACTCCGGATCCGACCTCGTCGAAGCCGTCACGTCCGCCATCCTCGCCAACCAGGATCGAGGCTTCAATGACGACGCAGCCACATGCATCGGACGAGGCCTCGTCGCTGAGTTCGGCGCCGACGGGCTTGCCGACCTCGGGGTGACTGCCGAAGACCCGGACCTCGAAGGCGGCAGCGTCTTCTCCACACCCGAGACGGCGCGCCGTGCCGTGGACGTCGCAATGGACTGCATCGACATGGCGGACTCGCTGCTCTCGCTTCTGCCCGCCGATGTGACCCTGCTCGACGAGACGGTCGAGTGTGTGGCCACCGAACTCCAGAGCGACGTGTTCCGCGACCTCTTCGCCGACCTTCTCGTCGAAGGAGCTCCCCCGACGGACATCATCAGCGACCCGGCGGCGCAGCTGCCGATCGCAACGCTCCTGTTCGAGTGCCTGACCCCGGAGGAGATCCTCCAAGTAGACGACCTCCTCAACTGAGCCTGCCGCGCTCGCACTGCAGATAGGGTTCTCTCATGTATCTCGGTCTCGATCTTGCCTGGTCGGCGCAGAACCTCACCGGCGCGTGCGCCCTGGACGGTGGCGGGCGCATCGTGGACGAGCGGATGCTCGGCGGCGACGACGAGATCATCGACTGGATCGACAATCTGATCGAAGGACCTGCGGTGGTAGCCATCGACGCGCCGCTGCACGTTCCCAACGAGACAGGTCGTCGTCCCTGCGAGTCTGAGCTGCATCGCGTGTACGGCTCTCGCAAGGCCGGGCCGCATTCCTCCAACCGCACCCGGTTGCTCGGCACGCACCGTGCCATCCGTGGGGAAGAGCTGGCGACCCGGCTCGGCGACATGGGCTTCGGCGACCCGTGGTCCGCGGGCGATCGCACCCTGCTCGAGGTCTATCCGCACCCGGCGATAATCGAAGTCTTCGGCCTCGACGAGCGCTTGATCTACAAGAGCAAGCGGGGCGTCACGGTCGACGACCGTCGCCACGGTCTGCGGACGCTGTCCGACCTGCTCGACTCGCTGTCCGCCGCCGACCCGCCACTCATCGGAGCCTCCGTCGCCGTGCCCGACGATGCCCGCGGGGCGGCGTTGAAGCAGATCGAGGATCGGCTCGACGCCAGGCTGTGTGCTTGGGTCGCATCAGTTTGGGGTCATCATCGAGGCCGTGTCCGCCTCTTCGGCGACTCCGCCACCGGGCACATCGCCGTGCCAATAGGGAGATTCGGGGAGACCTCCAACCCATAGTGGCGACCATTGTCCAGTTTCCGACACTCTGCCGGAAACGTCATCCAGAATTGCCCTCTCCTTCGTATCTTTCAATAGACGTCAGAAGGAAGGGGAATTCGAATGAGACGACTAACGATCGCGCTCGCCGCCATGCTGCTGTTAGGCACGGCGGCACCAGCAGCTGCCAAGACGGCTTTCCCGGAGGTGATCCAGCTTCCAACTGCGTTCGAAGCAGAAGGCATCACCATCGGGGCACGGACGACTTTCTACGCCGGTTCGCTGGCGGACGGCACCATCGTCGAGGGCAACCTCCGCACCGGCGATGTCGAGGTATTCGTCGAGGGTACGCCGGGGCAGATTGCCGTCGGCATGAGCTACGACAAGCGCAGCGGTTATCTGTTTGTCGCAGGGGGCCCGTTTGGTGAAGCTCGGGTCTACGACACCAAGACCGGTGATCTCGTTGCGTCGTACGCGATGCAGAGTGGGGGAGCGTTCGGTGACTTCATCAACGACGTCATCGTCACCCGCACGGGTGCTTACTTCACCAACTCGTTTGCCGCCGAGATCTATCGCATCCCGCTCGGTGCAGGCGGCAATCTCTTGTCCAGCACCGCCGAGGCCATTCCGCTCTCGGGCGACTGGGTGCAGATCGACGGGCCGTTCGTCTTCAACGCCAACGGCATCGAAGCGAACCCGAAGGGCGACACCCTGCTCGTCGTCAGCAGCGCAGGCTCGGCTCTCTACACCGTCGATGCGTATAGCGGCGTGGCCAGCCAGGTCGACCTTGGTGGTCCGCTGGCGTTCGGCGATGGTCTGGCTCTTGCCGGCAAGACCCTGTATGTAGTGCAAAACCAGCTGAACCAGATCGGCGTCATCGATCTCCACCCCAGCATGAACTCGGGTGTTGTCGGTGATCCCATCACCAGCCCGTTCTTCAATGTCCCGACGACGGCAGCCGTGTTCGGCTCCGCTCTCTACGCAGTCAACGCCAAATTCGGCACGCCGCCGGAGGGCACGCCCTACGAGGTTGTCCGCGTCGACCGCCGCTAGATCGGGGGGATAGGGGCTGGCGCCGGTGACGGCGTCAGCCCCTAGTCAATCCTTCACTCCGGCAACACGGGCCTCGACGTGCTCCTTGAGCCCGCGCAGCAGGCCGTTCATGCCTTTCTCGTACATGTTGCGGACCATGAGGCGGTCCATCACCGCGCCGACCGGACCGTACTTGAGCCTGTAGTCGGGACTGACGCTGACCGTCGTGGCGTTGCCTTCCGGTTCGAGCCGGAAGTGGATGTCTGCCGAGCGGAACGGCATGTTGGAGTCGACGATGCGCATCGTGAGTCGCCGGCCCGTCTCGTACTTCACCACCTCCTCGTCGAGGAAGTTGCGGCCACCGAGGTCACAGTGACGGGTGGCGCCGAGCCCGGTGGTCTCCTCAGAGGTGCCGTGCGATGCCTCCACTCCCGGGTTCCACTCGTGGATCGAGGGGATGTCGGCGAGCGTCGCCCACACCTCGTCGCTGGGGGCGTTGATGACGATGGACGTCGTAAAGGTGCTCATAGGAGATTGAACCCTCAGTTGGGGGCCGCCGATCACTCATCTGTCCAGAAGACGACAATGTGCGGTCGAACCGGCCTTCATGCCGGAATACATCCCGGCCGTCAACTCGTTACGAACACC
>JASJBC010000233.1 GCA_030066715.1 Acidimicrobiia bacterium | reverse complement strand
AATCGCCACGACCATGGAGTTCGTGGATATCGCCGGTCTGGTCTCCGGAGCATCCCAAGGCGAAGGCCTGGGCAACCAGTTCCTCGGCCACATCCGTGACACCGACGCCGTCGTCCACATCGTCCGCTGCTTCGAGGACTCGGACATAACCCACGTGACCGGGATCATCGACCCGGTCGACGACATCGATACGATCAACCTCGAGCTGGCCCTTGCCGACGAAGCCACCGTCGACCGTGCCATCGAGCGCACCGAGAGGAAGACCAAGGCGGGCGATCCGACTGCGACCAAGCTGCTCGCCACTCTCCACAAGGTGCGCAATCACCTCGATGCCGGCAACCCCGCACGCACTCTCGACCTCACATCTGATGAGCACGCGGCGATCCGGGAGTACCAGCTGCTCACGCAGAAACCGATGATGTACGTAGCAAACATTGCGGAGGCCTCCGAGCACGACAACGAGTACGTGCGCCTCGTCCGGGAGCGGGGCCGTCAGGAGAATGCCGATGTCGTCGTCATCTGCGCCGCTATCGAAGCCGAGATCGCGCTGCTCGACGATGAGGACAAGCTGGAGTTCCTCGCCGACATCGGGGAGACGGAGCCCGGGCTCAATCGTGTGATCCGCGCCGCGTACCACCTGCTCGACCTCGGCACGTTCTTCACTCACAACGAGAAGGAAGCTCGTGCGTGGACCTTCCGCCACGGCATGCGGGCACCTCAGGCCGCAGGCAGGATTCACACCGACTTCGAGACGGGTTTCATTCGGGCCGAGGTCGTCACCTACGCCGACTTCCTCGAGCACGGCGGAGAGCTCGGCGCCAAAGAAGCGGGCAAGTGGCGGCTGGAAGGCAAGGACTACGTTGTCCAAGAGGGGGACGTGATCCTCTTCCGCTTCAACGTCTGAAGGTGGCAATTCTGTGCGCGACGCGCCAGAGTGCCCACGATGCACTACGACGTGATTGTCATCGGCTCGGGCTTCGGCGGCAGCGTGACTGCGCTGCGGCTCGTCGAGAAGGGCTACCGGGTCGCTGTGCTCGAGTCCGGCAAGCGTTTCGCCGCTGAGGACTATCCGAAGACAAACTGGAACCTGCGCCGGTTCCTCTGGTTCCCGAGACTGGGGATGCGCGGCATCCAACGCCTCACGCTGCTCAAAGACGTTCTGGTGCTGTCCGGGGTCGGCGTCGGTGGCGGATCTCTGGTCTACGCCAACACGCTGTACGAGCCTCACGAAGCCTTCTACCGCGACCCGGCATGGAGCAGAATCACCGAGTGGCGAACCGAACTCGCTCCCTTCTTCGACCAGGCCAAGCGGATGCTCGGTGCGACCCCACACCCCGCGACGACGCCTGCCGACCGCGTCATGCAGGGCATCGCAGCACACTTTGGGGTCGAGGACACCTATCAGCCGACACCGGTGGGCGTGTACTTCGGAGAAGCCGGCGTTGTCGCCCCGGACCCCTACTTCGGGGGCGCCGGGCCGGAGCGGATGGGTTGTGTCACCTGCGGCGGATGCATGGTCGGCTGCCGCTTCGATGCTAAGAACACGCTCGACCGCAACTACCTCTACCTGGCCGAGCAAGCCGGGGCCGTGATCCACGCAGAAACGATGGCGGTGGACGTTCGCCCGCGTCCCCAAGGCGGATACGAGATAGACACAGAGCGTCCCGGTGCCTGGATCCGGAAACGGAGCAACCGGTTCACCGCCGACCAGATCGTCTTTGCGGCAGGAGCTCTCGGCACTACGAGACTCCTGCTGCAACTGCGCGCCACCTCGCTTCCGAAGCTGTCGAACCGTGTCGGCCAGATGGTGCGAACCAACTCCGAGGCGCTACTGGGAGCAACAGCCAGCGGGCACGATGTGGACTACTCGGAGGGCGTGGCAATCACGTCGTCGATTCACCCGGAGCCGCACACTCACATCGAGCCCGTGCGCTATCCCCCCGGCAGCAACGCCATGGGGCTGCTGGCCACGATCCTCGTCGACGGCGGTGGCAAGGTCCCCCGCCAGCTCCGCTTCGCCGGACAGGTCATTCGCCACCCTCTCCGCTTCGTGCGCAGTCTCTCCGTGCGCAGATGGTCGGAGCGATCGGTCATCCTGCTGGTCATGCAGAGCATCGACAACCGTATCCACCTTTCGCTCAAGAAGGGATGGCTGGGCACCCGACTCCGGTCGGAACAGGACGACCACAACCCGAACCCCAGCTACATCCCCGTCGCCAACGAGGCCGCCCGTGTTGCGGCGGCATCGATCGACGGATTCCCCAGCAGCGCCATAAACGAGGTGCTGCTCGATGTCCCCACGACGGCTCATATCATCGGCGGCTCCCCAATCGGCGAGTCGGCGACGACGGGAGCCATCGACCCCTACCACCGGGTATACGGATACGAGGGATTGCACGTCTGCGACGGCTCTGTGCTCCCGGCCAATCTCGGCGTCAATCCCTCACTCACGATCACTGCGATGACGGAACGAGCGATGGCCTACTGGCCGAACAAGGCTGAAAAAGACGCCCGTCCCCAGCTCGGTGGCGACTACCGGCCGGCTCCCCGGATCACACCAAACCAGCCGGTTGTGCCGGCCGGCGCACCCGGCGAGTTTCGTCTGTAGTCGACGCGCAAGACCGACGGGTGGTTGCGCCGACAAAGCCGCACGACCGGCCGCCCTGGATAGAATCCGCAGGGAGCGAAGGGGGTGAAGATGTCACGTTTCCGATTCATGCGCAAGCCGTTGCTGGCCCTGATCGTTTTTGCGGTTCAGGTCTACAAGGCCGGGCATCGCAAGGATCTTCCTTCCTTCCAGAACCAAGACCCGACCGGGCGGTTCGGCGATCCCGCCAACCCGCTCCTGCGCATGGTCGTGCTGGGTGACTCCTCGGTGACGGCTCCAGGCGTCGATCCCCTGGACGCCGCGTGGCCACGGCAGATCGCAATCGGCCTCTCGGACCGCTTCCGAGTGGAGCTCCTCTCCGTCGCCGTGGGTGGATCCAAGATCCGTGACGTCCTCGCCACTCAGGTGGAGCAAGCCATACTGTTCCGACCCGATATCGCCTTCCTCTCGGCCGGTGCCAACGACGCGCTACGAGCCACCCCCATGCCGAGATTCGAGCGCGAGTACCGTCAGGTCCTCGACCGGCTGCACAGGGGTGTGCCGCGCATTGCCGTTTCGGGAATCGGTGATCTGGGATCGATCCCCCGGCTCCCCGCCCTGGCCCGTTCGATCATCCGCATCAGGGGTCGCTCGTTCGACCGAGCGGTACGGCGCATCGTGCACGAGTACCCCGGCGTGGTGAAGACCAACACGTGGTCACCCGGTTGGGAGGAGTTCGTGACCAACCCGGAACAGGTCTTCGCCGGAGATCTCTTCCACGCCTCCGCGTACGGGCACCGCATCTACACCCGTGCCGCTCTTCCCGCCGTCGAGTATCTGCTGGCGAACGGCCACCCGGTGCGGAGTCTCCAGGTCTAGGTAGCGTTCGTCCGCGCCCCGGACATGACGTCGCGAATCATCGAGGTGATCGTCCCGACTGCGCCGAGGTTGTAGCCGCCGCTCGGCACGATGATGTCGGCGTATCGCTTCGACGGCTCCACGAACTGCAGATGCATCGGACGCACGGTTTCCTGGTACTGGGCCAAGACCGAGTCTAGGGTCCTTTCCCGCTCGATGATGTCGCGTTGCATGCGCCGCATCAACCGGAGATCGGCATCGGCATCGACGTAGATCTTCAGATCCATGACACGACGCAGCTCGCGTTCGCTGAGCACGAGGATGCCTTCGATCACGACCACGGGATCGGGACGCACTAGCACCGTCTCCTTGGTGCGCCGATGCGTTGTGAAGTCGTAGACAGGCCGGCGGATCTCCCTCCCCGACCGCAACGAACGGATGTGCTCGATGAGCAATTCCGTCTCGAGGGAGTCCGGGTGGTCGTAGTTGACCCGTGATCGTTCCTCGAAGTCCAGATGGGGAAGATCGCGGTAGTAGGCGTCGTGCTGGATCAGGGAAACGGTGTCGACCCCGACAGCAGTGACGACCGATTCGGCGATGGTTGTCTTGCCGGAACCTGATCCGCCGGCGATGCCGATGATCACGGGTCGGTCTTCGCCGCCGGTCGGCCATTTGGCCTGTTCCCGCGATCGCATTTCCTCGTCTTGGAAGGGTTCGAAGCTCTCCGCCACGGAAGCAGAGCATAGCGGCGCCGTGACGACCTAGCTCTTGGCGCCCTTCAGGGTCAGATCGCCCGAGACCGCAGTCATCGCGATCGTCACCAGCTTCTTGCTCGGGCTGCCATCGCCCTTCGGGAGCCGGTTCCGCAGCCGACCGGAGACGCTGGTGAAGTCGAGGTCGATGGTGCGCTGCGCCGGAATGCCGAGGTGGAGATCGCCCGACATCGTCTTGTGGCGGATCTCGGAGCCCTCAAACGACCCAATGCGCACATCGCTGCTGGCCACCTTGCAGATCGCGCTGTCGCCGATAGCGTCGATGTAGACGTTGCCGCTGGCCGCGTTGAGCCGGAGGTTGCGGATCACTCGACCGAGCCGCACCGTGCCCGAGGCCGTGTTGATCTCAGCGTCGCGCACCGAGTTGACCCGGATGTCACCCGATGCCGAGTTGACCCGGCACGCGGACCGTATGCGATCGGCCCGCACGTCGCCGCTGGCAACCGATACCCGCATCTCTTCCACTTCGCCCTGGACGTTCACGTCCCCCGACGTGCATGCCAGTTCCAGACTCGCCCCATCGGGCACCGTGAGGATGAGATCGGCCGATGATCCGATGAATCGGCCCTTTCGCCTCGGCTCGATGGAAATGACATCACCGAGCTGGTCGATTTCGTAGTTGGTGGCCCCGGGACCGTCGATAACGACTTGCACTGCACCGGGAGCTCCGGTCACGACCGTGATGTCACCGCTTCGGGTTGCCGCGATGACGCGGACTGTGTCACCAACCTCAAATGTCTCAATGCGATCGCTCATGTTTCCAAAGTCTCTCTGATCCGGCGGCCCTTCCGGCTTCTGCTGGTGCCGGTTGCCAACGTCTTCAGCACAAAGCTGTTGACAGAGTCGCCTGCGTCGTCGGCCGCTTCTTCGAGCGCCGACTTGAGATTCGA
>JASJBC010000232.1 GCA_030066715.1 Acidimicrobiia bacterium | reverse complement strand
GGAGGTGGCCGATTCGCAGCCGACCGGGGCCCGTATCTACATCGAGGCGGGAACGCACATCCGCCAGTCCGTGACGCCCAAGTCCGGGCAGGTGTTCGTCGGGGAGCCCGGAGCGATCATGGACGGAGTCGGCGCCACCGACTATGCGTTCACCGGGTCGGCGAGCAACGTCACAGTGCGCGGCCTCGAGATCAAGGACTACACATCGGGCACGGACAAGGGAGCGATCCACGCCGTGGGTTCTGGATGGCTGATCGATGACGTCGACGTGCACCACAACGATTGGGTGGGCGTGTCTATCGGCGGCGGCTCGACGGTGCAGAACAGCTACATACACCACAACGAATCCCACGGCGTCTTCGTCGGCGCCGGAACCGGCGCAGTTGTCGACGGCAACGAGATCGCCTTCAACAACTACGACCAGCCTTCAAGCTCCACGACCATTGAGAACGCCGCCGGCGCCAAGTTCTCGGACACGACCAACCTCGTAGTTACCGACAACAACGTTCACGACAACCGCGGCCGTGGTCTCTGGGGGTATCAGGTCAACAGTGGCACGACCTACTCCGGCAACACGATCAGCGACAACTGGTGGGCGGGGATCTTCCACGACCGCAGCGGGAGCGCGACCTTCACGGGCAACACCATCACCGGCAACGGCTTCAAGGCGAGCGCCAGCGACAAGTTCTATCACGGTGCGGTGCAGATCACGAGCCCCAATGCCACGGTGACGAACAACACGATCACCGGAAACCGCAACGGGATCGTGGTCATCGGATACGACCTCAGCGTCGATGCCGACAACGCCACGATCACCGGCAACACCATCACCAACTCGGGCAACACGGGCATCGTCACCAACGGTGACAGCAGTGTCTTCTCGACGTCGACCATCGACGACAACGACTACTTGTACGACAACACCGACGGACGTCATTGGGTGTGGAGCAGCGGCGGCGATCTCACCTGGAACGGTTGGCGGGGCGCCGGCAACGACGAATCGGGATCGCTGACTACTCCTTAGGACGCAACACGAACCTGAGGTGGACCCGGCTGGCGGCGGGGAATGCCCACGTGCAGATCGTCAGCATCGTCGTCCCAGCCGTACTTCAGGGCCAGGTTCTCGTAGTCCCGCCGGTAGATGATGCGACACCGGACATGGGGATGGTGCTCGGCGAGGAGGCGAAGCTTGCGGTTCTTCTTCGTGCACAAGCGCTGCTGGAGGACTGTCAGTTCGATGTACTCGTCGGTCGCCGGTAAGTAGAAGTCGGGGGTGAAGTACTCCGTTGCGCTGCCCTCGTCGTCAAAGGCAATCGGGAAGCTGTGCGGCTCGTGTCGCCACTCCACGCCGTAGCTGTTCAGAAGCGAGGCGAAGTGCTCTTCCGTGGAGTTCGCCCAAGGCGGTTCGGCCTGCTGGACAACTCCGGTATCGAGAGTGCCAACTGTCTCTGCCACAGCCTCTCCAACGAGTTCGCTGTGACTTCTCTGTCGGCCGGTTCCGGGGCCTCACAAGGAGCAGGGGGTGGAGCGCCGGGACCCGATGGTCGCCCCGTTAGGTTGCCAAATTAAGGGAGGCTCAGCCGGGATGATCTGCTGCGTCGCCATCGACCATCTCGGGCAGCGAACCAGTGCCGCCACGCGTTGCCGCACCACATGACTAAGAGCGGCAACCCTCATCACTGTGCAGCCACCCTACCGAGGCAACACACTGCGGCGGCGATCGGCACTACCTACAGGTCTTTGTGCAGATAGACATTCCGAGGCCTATTTGCCCTTCGGCTTGACCCTCACTACCCCGATGGGGTCGGTGATGCTGGTGTGGCCATCGTCCCACTTGATCTCGTACGCGTGTCCGCTCTTGCCGATGATCTTGCCCTCGGGCGCGGGCTGGCCAACCTTCTTTGTGATCCTGCGCACTCTCGTGCCCGGTCGCAGCATTCTCACATCCTCCTGAGTGAGCCTTCGTGCCCAAGGATATTGACGAGCGGCGGGATTGGGGACCGGTCGAAAGTCCCTTGTTGACCGGCGAGTAGGGTGGCTAAATTCACCCAGAGGGGGTGAGGGTTGCGACGGGTAGGCCGATCTAACTTGGCCACCGAGACCCTCGCCGGGCATCCGGCTCGAAAGGAATGCATATGCGGAGATTGACGCTACTGGCCGTTGTTATGGGAATACTTGCGATCGCAGTTCCGATTGCGGCGCAAGAAGGCTTCACAATCTCCGTAGAAGGCGTTGCCACAGGAGCTGAAGGCGAGGTCGTTCAGGTTCTCGAGCAGACCGTCGACGCACAGTTCGTCGGATTGACGTGTTCGGTGACAGCCCAGACCGAGAACAACGCCTCGGTCCACCCCGGCAATACGATGATCATCTCCTCCGGGGACACGACCGGAGAGATACCGGGATTCGAGGACGAACCGGGCCAAACCATCGTGCTCGACGGCACCGTGGTGCTTGGGCCGACCGTGACAATCAGCGTCCGGTTCGGCCCCAACGGGATCACCAGTACCGGTGTCTTGTTGACCTTTGACTGCGCACCCCCGGCCACAACGACTACGACTACCACTACAACCACGACGACAGCACCTCCGGAGACAACCACGACCACGGCGCCTCCGGAGACGACCACGACAACGGCTACACCGGTTGGTGGCGTCGGAGCGGGTGCCGGAGGCACAGCCGACGACTCACTTGCCCCGCTCGGAGTCCTCGCCCTCGCCGGTTCTCTGATGCTCGGTGCGGGAGCCATCGTTGCCTGGAGGCGGCGGGTCGAGCGCTAACCCGATGGTTCGTCGAGTCGTCCTGGTCGTAGCGGCGGTGGCCGCCGGAGCATTTGGAGTCGCCGCCGCCACGACGGCCGACGTTGCCCCGCCTCTAGTGATCGAGGACGGCGGCGACGCCTCGGCGCTCCGCAGCGAGGAGCAGACCGAGCGCCCGGAGGACACGGCAGAACAGCAGGTTCGTAGCGAAGAGAAGGTTGAGGACGAGTACGTCGTACCGCCGCCGGAGGAACCCGCAGCAGTCGCTGCGGCTCGGGCACCCGTTGACGCCCGTCCCCTCCGGGTGCGGATCGAACGCATCGGCGTCGACGCAGGCGTTGTCGATCTCGGGCTGAACGACGACGGCACCCTCGAAGTGCCTAAGGACTTCGGTATCACCGGCTGGTACACGGGCCGATCTGTACCCGGAGAGGAAGGCCCGAGTGTCGTCGTCGGTCACGTTGACTCCCAATCTGGCCCGGCCGTGTTCTACCGCCTACGCGATCTTCGCGTCGGGGACGTCATCGAGGTGGACCGGTCAGACGGGCTGACGGCCTTGTTCCGGGTGACGGAGTCGATCCTCGTCGACAAGGATGAGTTCCCCACCGACCGGGTCTATGGAGCGACCGATGCACCGGTGATTCGATTGATCACTTGCGGAGGCGATTTCGACAAATCGGAACGTTCATATGTCGGCAATCTGATCGTCCTCGGCGAGCACATCGGCAACAGCGATCCGCAGCAACGGGGTGCCGATCTGGGAGCGTCTATCCCCGGGTAGACGTGCCGTCGGTCCGGCCTTGTGGTCGTTCGGGCGGGACCTAGCGATGCCCGAAGCGTTCTCTGAGAACCATCTGCGTCGAGTAGCCGTTCTCGCCCAACCTCTCCAAGAGATCGAGAAACTCGTTTCGGGGTGTCTCAGGACGGTAGATGAGCATGAAGTTCTCGATGAGGTAGGACCCGTCAGCCAGTGGCGCGGGATCGGCCCCGACTGCTTCGGCGCTGTTGACCATCTGCTCTTTCCATTGCTGGAGTTCACGCCAGGGTCCTTCTGGGCCGTAGGTCAGGATTGGCCTGATCGTGAGTGACGTACCCTGGAGAGCAGGCCCGAACGAGTAGCCAATCGGTGTTTCGCCGATGACCTCAACTAGGTTTCTGAGGCCTGGTTCGGTGGGGTCGGGCATCTCGATGACAAGGTCACATTTCCACCATGTGTCGGGCAGATGCTCAGCCGAGGTTGCTTCGCATTCGGCTGCACGTTCTGAGGTGTCAAAGGCAGGTATCGATCTGGCGACTGCGACCATCTCCTCCCAATCAAGCCCCGAGGTGGCGAGAACCAAGAAGGTGTCCGGGCCGGTATGCAGCGCCCAGCCTTCACTCATGCTGATCACGCCGGGCAACCTGTCATCGGCTGGGCTCCAAGCCCATTCGGGTTGGGAGAAGCCCTCTTGCGTTGCAACCTCGATCCATCGTTGCTCCCGCTCTGGATCGCATAGCATCACGGCTTCGGCGGTTGTGCCGCAGTCGACATATCCGTATGGCACCAACGTGGGATGCATCGCAACGTTGCCGGATGGTTCGATGGCGACAAGGGACTCCCCCTCCGGCGGAAGATCCCGTGTCGCGACCCGCACGCCGTAACTTGCCTCGCCTTCGAACCATTCGAGCCGGATGTAGAGGATGTACTCCTCGGCGTCGCCTGGTGCTTTCAGAGTCCACGTCGCGTCGCCCACCGGTGTTGCCGCCACCGGGGAGCTGCTGTCGGGCACAGAGTCAATGGACCACTGCATGTCGACTGTCGCACCGGGATGCCCCGGAGCGGTCACAGTCAACTGAGCACCCGGTTCAACGTGCAGGAGTGTGGACTCGAGATCTGCAAGGAAGCCGTCGCTGTGCGTGACCCTGCTGCCGTGGTCCGGATGACCGGGGCAGAAGCCCACGGTGTCGTGGCCGAAACTGGCCTTCACAGCCTGGTCACCGATACCACCTGAACACCGTCAACCGACTGCCCGATGTAGTTGTAGTGCTCATCGACACAAGGTCCACCTGCCTCATCTACGGAGTCCGAAATCGCAGCGAAGGTGATCGGCGACTCAACCGCATCGGCGGAGGTGTCGGTCGTCTGCGCGCACCCGGCAACGACAACTGCGAGCACGAGGGAAGGAATGAGGCTCGAATCTCGCTTGCTTGGTGGAGGTGGGGGGAATCGAACCTGCTCCCGCTATCGGTTGGTCCACGACGAATCGGCGCCCTGCTCACCTGTCGCCAAGACCCGTGCGCAGCAACAACGCTCGATTCCCACCATGCTCATAGAAACAGCCCCGCCTTGTTGGCGGGGCTGGCTTCTATCTAGTGGAGGTGGGGGGAATCAAACCAGC
>JASJBC010000041.1 GCA_030066715.1 Acidimicrobiia bacterium | reverse complement strand
GCACCAGGGCACGACCGTCGTGCCCGCAGATCTCATCGGCTTCTTCGCCGCCACCGACGATCTCGGGGACCAGCACGATCTGCTCATCGCAAACCTGTTCGCCCAAGCTGAGGCGCTCGCCTTCGGTAAGTCTGCCGCCGAGGTCGCCGAGGCGGGTGTTGCCCCCGACCTGGTTCCCCATCGAACCTTCCCCGGCAATCGGCCGACGTCGATGATCCTTGCTCCGCAGCTGACTCCCGCGGTACTCGGGCAGCTGGTTGCCCTCTACGAACACAAAGTGTTCACGCAGGGTGTGATCTGGGGCATCAACTCGTTCGACCAATGGGGCGTCGAGCTGGGCAAGGTGCTGGCCACCAGGATCATCAACGAGTTGGCCGACGGCGCCGCCCCGCTCCATCACGACCAATCGACCAACGCTCTAATTGAGAAGTACCGCCGAGCACGATCGGGCGGCTAGGTTCCGAGAACCGGCTCGAGAGTTCACTTTCAGTTCACATACGGGTGTGTTTGGGTTCACTTCACCTTCCTACCTTCAGTCCCGACTGGGCGGGCGCGGCAAGACCATCTGATTCGGTCCCGGCGCAACAGGTTGCTCAGCAGAGGAAACACTTAGGAAGGTATCAATGAGATCCTTTGATTGGAGACTCCTCGTCGCCCTCATGGCCGCGCTGGCGATGCTGGCCGCGGCATGTGGTGGTGACGATGACGCCGACGACCCGGGCGCACCGACGACGGCGGCTCCCGCCTCCGAAGACACAGCTACTACGGCTCCGGCGGGCGACACCTCGGCGCTGGGTTTGCCGCTGGTTGATCCGCTTGATGTTGTTTCTGGTGATATAGGTATTGCTGGTTCGTCGACGGTGTTCCCGCTTTCGGTGGCTGTGATCAATCAGTGGATTGATGAGGGGGGTCCGGAGTATTCGATCGATTCGATTGGTTCGGGTGGTGGTTTCGAGCGGTTCTGCGTTGAGGGTGCCTCCGACATCTCCAATGCGAGCCGTGCCATCAAGGACTCTGAGGTCGAGTCGTGCGGAGAGATTGGGCGTGACCCGATCGAGATCCGTGTCGGCACCGATGCGCTTTCGGTGGTTGTCAGCAGCGGCAACTACTTCGCATCCGAGTTGACCATCGAAGAGATCGCAGCGGCGTTCTCGGCTCCGGCCGGCGCTACTTGGGATTCGGTCAACCCCGACTTCCCGACGCATCCGATCCAGGCGTTCTCGCCGGGTGCCGACTCGGGTACATTCGACTACTTCAACGAGGTTGTTTTTGATGAGGCCGAGCCCTCGCCGATTCTTTCGGCAGGTGTTGTCGAGATAGTTGGTGAGGATGACAACATCACCGTCCGTGGCGTTGCCGAGGATGGCTGTACTGAGGGTGACTTGAGCACGACTTGTTCGATTGGCTACTTCGGTTATGCGTTCTTTGCTGAGAACTCTGATGTGCTGGCTGCGGTTGCTGTCGATGCTGGTGACGGTCCGGTTGCTCCCGGTGATGACTCCGTCAACGAGGGCACCTACCCGATTGCGCGGCCGCTGTTCATGTATACAGCTCCGTCGGTGATTGCAGAGAAGCCGCAGGTTGCCGAGTTCATTGCCTACTACCTCAACAACGTCAACGACTTGATCAACGAAGTCGGCTACTTCCCAGCACCGCAGTCGGCACTCGAGGAAGCGGCCGCAAACATCAAGGCAGCGGCGGGCTGGTAGGTACAGCCCGACAGATCTGATCTGTAGACGACATAGCGCGGGCGGGCCCCAGCGGCTTCACAGCCGGAGGGGGCTCGCCTGTGCAACAATCACGGTCACGCAAATGAAGGGTGAAGGGAGCGATGTCCACAGAACGCGGCGTTCACGACGCCGACATGGCGAGACAGCTCGCGCGAAAACCGCGTCGGTTCGAGCGACTCATCGTTGGTTCGCTGTTCATCGCCGGTGCGATCTCGATAGCCATCACGATCGGGATCCTGTGGGAGCTGGGCTCGGAGTCGCTCCTCTTCTTCCTCGATGACGATGTAACCCTGGGGAAGTTCTTCTTCTCGACTGAGTGGTCTCCGCAGGCGGGCAGCTTCGGGATCTGGCCGCTGATTCTGGGAACGATGCTGATCACCGTCATTGCGTTGCTGGTTGCCATTCCCGTGGGTCTCTCTGCGGCCATCTACCTCTCCGAGTACGCCAGCCCCCGTGTCCGGAACTTCTTGAAACCGGTTCTCGAGATCCTCGTCGGCATCCCGACGGTGGTGTTCGGGTTCTTCGCACTCACGTTCATGACCCCGCTCCTGCGATCCATCTTCGGAAGCCAGGTCGGGTTCTTCAATGTCCTCTCGGCGGGGATCGTGGTCGGCCTCCTCATCGTGCCGCTGGTCAGCTCGCTCGCTGAGGACGCCATGGCTGCCGTTCCTGACTCACTTCGCCAAGCCTCGTACGGCCTCGGTGCCTCTCGCCTCGAGACGTCGCTGCGCGTTGTCGTTCCCGCCGCCCTCTCCGGCATCGCAGCCGGCGTGGTGGTCGCCATGTCCCGTGCAGTCGGTGAGACCATGGTGGTGACGCTTGCCTCCGGCGCTTCGCCGCGGAACTTCTCCTTAGCCGACGACTCACTCTTTGGCTACATCCTGAGCCCTTTCGAGGGGGCGCAGACCATGACCGGCTACATCGCCATCACCGCCAGCGGCGATATCAGCTACGACACCATTGACTACAACTCGATCTTTGCGATCGGGCTCACCTTGTTCGTGATCACTCTGGGTCTCAACTCGCTGAGCCGGAGAATCGTCAAGCGCTTCCGGCAGGAGTACGAATGACGACCCAGACTCCGCAGAAGAGCCCACTCGATTACTTCCCGACGGAGGACGAGTATCAGCGTTTGCTGGACAAGCGCACGAGGCGGGGGACGGCAGTCAGGATCACGTTCCTCCTCATGCTCGCTGTCGCCGTGGTCGGTCTGGGAATCCTGCTGTACACGATCATCGACGACTCCTTCGGCATTGTGGCCGTTGTCAACGAGAACGAACCCGAAGACATCCTCGCCGCGTACGGGTACGACCCAACGGTCACGGTTCTGTCCGATCTGAACAAGGAGCAACTCGTTGAGGTCCTCGCCGGAAGTATCTCCAGCGGGGTTGGGCGCCGGCTCGAACGAGAGCAGCGCTTCTTTGCCGATCGGCTCGTGTTCGAGTCGCAGGCCAAATGGGACGAAGTCTGCGCCTCGGACGAACCACCATCCGGTTGCGGCGGCGGCGTGCGCAGCAAGGCCGACGTTGTGGCGCTCGTCGAAGAGCGGGTGATCGCCCCCGATATCATCGATGCCAGCCGCCTCACTGCATCGATCTTCAACCCACAACGCTTCAAGGACAAGGTCGAGGCGGACTTCCTCACCAACCCCGACAGGTACGAGGACTACACCTTCGACCAGGTGCGGTTCCAGTGGCGAGCTTGGTTCAGCTGGAAGTT
This sequence comes from Acidimicrobiia bacterium, assembly GCA_030066715.1. GTDB lineage: Bacteria > Actinomycetota > Acidimicrobiia > Spongiisociales > UBA5794 > JAAETI01. Next base: position 10,578 of record JASJBC010000041.1, on the reverse strand, counting down.
CATCACCAGCCCGGCGAGCGACAAGCCGGAGATCGCCGGTGTGCGCACGGCAGTGCTGGGCTCGATCTGGCTGGTGGCGATCACGGTCCTATTTGCAGTCCCCGTCGGTGTCGGCGCCGCCATCTACTTGGAGGAGTTCGCCAAGCCAACCCGGATCAACGACTTCATCCAAACCAACATCAACAACCTTGCCGGTGTGCCGTCGATCATCTACGGCATGCTCGGCCTTGCCGTGTTGGTTCGGGTCCTAGAGCCGATAACATCCGGTTCCTTGTTTGGCGACGGGGCGCCGAACGGCAGAACGATCCTCTCGGCCGGTCTCACCTTGGGGCTGCTGACGCTGCCGGTCGTCATCATCAGCTCGCAGGAAGCTATTCGGGCTGTGCCGAACTCGCTGCGCCAGGCCGGCATGGGTCTCGGGGCGACCAAGTGGCAGACCGTTCGCAGCCAGGTGCTCCCCGTGGCCATTCCCGGCATCCTGACCGGTACGATCCTTGCGGTGGCGCGGGCTATCGGGGAGACCGCTCCGCTGATCCTCGTCGGAGCCGCAGGGTTCATCACGGTGAGCCCGTCTGGTCCGTTTTCACAGTTCACCGCTCTGCCGATTCAGATCTTCCAGTGGACTTCGTTGCCGCAAGAGGAATGGCGGCACCTGGCCGCAGCGGCCAGCCTCGTGCTCTTGGTGCTCTTGCTCTCACTGAACGCAGTCGCTGTGCTACTTCGCAACCGTTATTCGAGGAGACTGACCTGATGACCGACACACCAGATGCCACCGTGGTGACGCCCCCGACCACAGTGCCGAACCCCGGGTCCGGCGCGGCGGAGAGCGGTACGTCCAGCGCGCAGGGCACCGGCGTCATCGAAACCGAGAACATGGATGTCTTCTACGGGGATTTCAAGGCGGTCGCAGATGTCACGATGAAGTTTGCGTTCAATGAGATCAGCGCCCTGATCGGCCCGTCGGGCTGCGGCAAGTCGACTGTCTTGCGTGCGCTCAATCGCATGAACGATCTCATCCCATCCGCACGGGTGGACGGTGAAGTCAGGTATCACGGCGCCAACATCTATGACCCCAGCGTCGACCCCGTTGAGATCCGCCGCCGCATTGGGATGGTGTTTCAGAAGCCGAATCCGTTCCCCAAGTCGATCTACGACAACATCGCCTGGGGCGCCAAGATCAACGGCTTCAAGGGCTCGAAGTCCGATATGCGAGACCTCGTGCAAGGCGCCCTCGAGCAGGCGGCCCTGTGGGACGAGGTGAAGGACAAGCTCACAGAGAGTGGTCTCTCGCTTTCCGGCGGCCAGCAGCAGCGGTTGTGCATTGCGCGGGCCATCGCCACTCAGCCGGACGTCATCTTGATGGACGAGCCGTGTTCGGCACTCGACCCGATCGCCACACTGCGGATCGAAGAACTGATGCTGGAGCTCAAGGAGAACTACTCCATCATCATTGTCACCCACAACATGCAACAGGCTGCCCGCGTCTCGGGCAAGACGGCCTTCTTCAACGTCGAGCTCGACACAACGGGGCAGCGGACCGGCTACCTGGTCGAGTTCAGCCCGACCGACGAACTGTTCACGTCACCCAGGATGAAGGCGACGGAGGACTACATCACCGGCCGTTTCGGCTGATTTTCGACGGGGGTCGCCGCCCCGCCGGACCTCGCCGACGGGTCACGCCGCTGGATCCAAACCGAGTGAAGCCATCAACTCCACCACATGGGCGCGTATCTCGTCGCGTACATCGCGCACGATCTCGACCGGCTGGTTCGCCGGATCGGTCAGTTCCCAGTCCTCGTATCGTTTCCCCGGAAGAACCGGACAGACGTCTCCGCAACCCATGCTGACGACAACGTCCGCCGCGGCGACCATCTCATTTGTCCACGGCTGTGGCCGATGGCTGGAGATGTCGACTCCGACCTCCGACATGGCGGCAATCGCAGCTGGGTTCGTGTCGCTGCCGGGGTTTGACCCACCCGAGTACACGTCAACACGATCCCCTGCCAGATGGCGAAGCCATCCGGCGGCCATCTGCGATCGCCCCGCGTTGTGGACGCAGAGAAAAAGGACTGCTGGTCGGGTCATAGCTCTTCTCCAGTGAGTGCGTTGATTCGATTTCTGAGTCTTTGCAGAGCGGTGTCGAATGATTTTGCTGTTGGCCTGGCGACCGGATCGGGTGTCGACCAGTGCCAATGGCGCAGCGAATCCTCGATCTGCTCGTGCGCCTGGTCGCACACCGTGATGACCAGCGCCGGAGAGACTTCCACAGCGTCGAGATGGCGGGGTTCGGTGGCGGTCAGATCGAGACCGGCCCGCTTGGCCGCAGCGACGGTTCCAGGGTGAATTGCCGTGGCGGGTTCGGTGCCGGCGCTGCTGGCCGGGCTCTGGACGATGCTCTGCCACAGGGCAGCGGCCAGCTGAGATCGGGCCGAGTTGTGGGTGCACACAAACAAGACGGGTCCCGCCGGGACCGCCGGTGTCAGCTGGAGGTGGCCCAGGGTCTCGCGACGCAAGCTGAGATAGCGACGTCTTCGGTCTCCGCTCGAAACAGATCTCGTGATGACCTTGGCGTCCTCCAGCACCGCAAGGTGGTGAGAGAGGAGGTTCGACGGAAGGTCGTGGCGTAGCGCCAGGTCGCGTGGCGTCGCGTCCGACACCAGCATTTCCTCAACGATGGCAAGGCGCACGGGGTCGCCGAGAGCAGCGAACAGCCTCGCCCTTTCTTCGGTTCGCATGATCCGATGATAATGTATCAAAGAATCTTGAGTCAATTGCGCTTGCGACATTGTGCATCGTGTCGAGGTTGGCAATAGCATGCCGGTGATGTCGACAGCCTCTCAGCGCTCAACACCGACCTCGCGCGTGAGCATTCGGTCCATCGCTCTCCCGACTGAACACGGCGGTTGGGGGTTCACGCTCGAGCCGATCCTCCTCGGCTTGCTGGTGGCGTACTCGGCGGCGGCGTGGGAACTCTCCGTTGCCGCTCTCGCAGTCTTTCTGGCACGGCGTCCCTTCCGCCTGCTCATGACCGATCTCGTGCGTCGGCGCTGGCTGCGGCGGACATCGGTTGCTGCGTCCTTTGCTTTCGGGTACGGCCTCCTGGCTCTGCTCGGGCTGGTTGGGGCTCTGGTCACCGCTCCCTCCCGGTTCCTGCTCGCCTACGTCGCTGCGGCACCGTTCGCCGCGGTGGCTCTCGTCGCAGACACCAAGAGCAAGAGCCGAACTCTCGTGGCCGAGTTGGCCGGCTCGATCGCCATGGGCGCAACCGCGACTGCGATCGCACTCGCCGACTGGTGGGCGGTGGGCGAGGCCTTTGGGCTCTGGCTGGTCCTCGCCGGTCGCGCCGTTGCAACCATCGCCCTCGTGCGCGGCCAGATCCGGCGAGTCCACGACAAGCCGGTACGTCCCGCCGCGATCCACGCCACGCAGGCCGCAACCGTGGCAACGATGGCGCTGGCCGCGTTACTCGGCTTCGTCCCTTGGCTTGCCGTCGTCGCAATGGCGGGGATCTGGTTGCTCGCCGTGATCTCGTTGCGGCGTCCCCCAGTGCCGGCCCGTGTGGTCGGTTGGACCCAAATGGCTACCGGTCTGGCTGTGGTCGTGCTGACCGCAGCCGGCGTCTGGATGGATTGGTGATCGTTAGCCGAACCAGTGCACCCGGCACCAGGTGCGACGCTCACACTCCGGGCACTGGATCCAGCGGCTGAATCGCCTTCCGGGAATCCACAGCGAGAAGAACGCGATGCGAACTCCTAGTTCGACGTTGGTCATTCGGCTGTGGTTGAGACAGCGGGAACACTCGACAACCACGGTCCCGGGACGGCGCGGTCCGGCGCTGTACAGAGCATGCTTCCCGGCCGGCGCCGGCGACTGCTCGGGAAGGAGATCCTCAGCCGGCGAGGAAGGGGGCGGGGAGAACAAGGCGTTCTTACCCAGGGGGTCGGTGCTCATAGCGCTCTTTCGATTGATTCGGCCAACTCACGGTAGGCAATTGCCGGTTTTGACGATGGGGCGTGGCGCAAGACCGATCGGCCCCGGCCGGGTGCCTCAGCCGCCCGCACCGACTTGGGTATCGGTGGACTGAAGACGCGCAGCTCATGACGGTCGGCGACCGTGGCCAGCACCTCGTTGGCGAGCCTCGTTCTTCCGTCGAAGAGCGTGGCCACCCCGCCCAGTACCCCGAGCGTCTCGTTGGTGAACGAGCGTACGTCGGTGACGGTGTCCAGGAGTTGGCCGACGCCGCGATGGCTCAAGGTGTCGCACTGGAACGGGATCGTGACCCACTCGGCAGCCGTCAAGCCGTTGATCGTCAGGATCCCCAGCGAAGGTCCGCAGTCGATGAGGATGAGCTCGTAGCTGCCTGCCAGTTGCCGGAGCGCCCTCGCCAGGACGAACTCGCGCCCGGTCTTGGTCAGGAGGTGTACCTCGGCTCCGGCGAGATCGATGGAGGAAGGAAGCAGATCGGGACCGTCCTCCCCGCTGATCACGATGTCGCCGACCTTGCCACGTCCGGTGAACACGTCATGGAGGGTGGCATCGAGGTTCTCCGCATCGATTCCCATTGCATAGGTCAGGCAAGCTTGGGGATCGAGATCGACGACGAGGACGGAGTGGCCCCTGTCGGTGAACGCATCCCCGAGCGCGTGCACGGTCGTGGTCTTGGCCACGCCGCCCTTCTGATTGGCGAAGGCAATCACTGACGCCATGCGGAGATTGTAGTGAGCGGGCGACCACGGCAGCGATGGCCGCGATCACTCCCAGTCGGTGTGAAAGAACTCCCCGCGGGGTCGATCGGTGCGCTCGTAGGTGTGCGCCCCGAAGTAGTCCCGCTGCGCCTGGATCAGGTTGGCCGGGACACGGACAGACCGATAGCCGTCATAAAAGGCAAGCGCGGAGCTGTAGGCGGGTACGGGGATCCCCGCCGCAATGGCCCGGGCCACCGTCCGTCTCCACCCGGGTTGTGCTTTGTGGATTGCATCGGCGAAGAAGTCGCTGAGAAGCACGTTGCGCAGGTCGGGATCGGCCGCAAAGACGTCCATGAGCTCCCCGAGGAATCGCGACCGGATTATGCATCCGCCTCGCCACATCGATGAGATCGACGCCAGGTCGATGTTCCATTCGTGTTCCTCGGAGGCGGCTTGGAGCAGCATGTAACCCTGCGCGTACGCGACGATCTTGGCCGCATAGACGGCGTCGTGGAGGTCGGAGATCACTTCGTCGACGGGATCGGCGATGGCGGATTCCGGACCGGTCAGCTTGGCCGCCGTTGCGACTCGCTCGTCGAGCAGCGCAGAGACGACCCTGGCGTAAACGGCCTCAGCGGCCAGGGTCGTTGGTTGACCAATCTCCATGGACGACATCACCGCCCACTTCCCGGTGCCCTTCTGGCCGGCTCGGTCGAGAATCCTCTCCAGCAGAGGCTCGCCGTCCGTGTCGACGGCGCGCATGATGTTGGCCGTGATCTCGACGAGGTATGAGTCCAGCGGGCCCTGGTTCCAACTGTCGAATACGTTCGCCATTTGCCCGTGGGGGAGGCGAAGCCCGCGGTTCATGATGTCGTACGCCTCGGCCAGCACCTGCATGTCCCCGTATTCGATGCCGTTGTGGATGGTCTTGACATAGTGGCCGGCGCCATCGGGCCCGATCCAGTCGCAGCAGGGCACTCCGTCGACCTTGGCGGCGATGTCCTGGAGCAGCGGTCCGACGTGCGGCCATGCGGCGTAGGTTCCGGCGGGCATTATGGAAGGTCCGGTCCGGGCTCCCTCCTCTCCTCCCGAGATTCCCGCCCCGACGTATCCGAAACCAAGCTTCTCCAGCCGAATCGCTCTGGCGATTGTGTCCGTGTACAGAGAGTTGCCCCCGTCCAGGATGATGTCGTCCGGTTCGAGCAGTGGCAACAGAGAGTCAATCAGCGTATCGACGGCCGGGCCGGCCTTGACCATGAGCAGAATGCGTCGTGGTCGCTTCAGAGTCGCAACGAGTTCAGCGAGGGAGTGGGCTCCAATCACAGAGGTTCCGGCCGCTTCGCCTGCGAGGAACTCATCGACCTTGCCGATCGTACGGTTGAAGACCGCGACCACGTAGCCGTGGTCGGCCATGTTCAGCACGAGGTTGCGCCCCATCACAGCCAAGCCCACGACGCCGATGTCTGCCCGAGCAGGTCTTTCACTCATTGCTCGCATACTTGCACAGACTGAAGACAGGTACTGACGCCGATTCCGATATCTGGGTCGGCCGCATCATTTCGCGATTTGCCACCGATCCTGCGTGATGTGGTAGTACCTTGCAGGATGAGGGGCAAGCCCTTGTTGTGTGGTTGGTGGTGCATAGGTGAATCGCGGAAGCAATCGGAACTCGGCATTGAGTCTGGCTGCGCGCGCCGCAAAGCGGATGCAACGGGGGAGGGTGGCCCGCCGCGCCGCACTCTGGATCTGGATCCTCGCCGGCACCGGCTTTGTCGCTGCCGCCGTCGTGGGCTGGTGGCAGTGGGGGCAACCGGCCGTCATCGAAAGCCCGCTCGCCTGGTGGGGATTGCTCGTGGCGTTCTATCTGTCGGAGTGGCTGGCCGTGAGCATGCGCTACGGCGGTCGCTCTCATCGCTTCACTATGGGTGCGATCCCCCTGGTCGTCGGGCTCCTTGCCGTCGCACCGGTGGAGTTGCTCGCAGTTATCGCCCTGTCGACGGTGGTGTTTGCGGGTAGTCGGCGCCGCGAGCCGCTGGTCATGCTCGTCCTGCTCGTGAGCCGGCGCCTGCTCGAAGGCGCCGCGGCGATCACGGTCTTCAGGCTCGCTGGGCCTCCGGACGACCCGTTCGGCCCAACCGGGTGGCTGGTCACCATGGCCGCAGCCGTTGCCGCCTTCATCATCGGACAAGGTCTCTATTCGCTGGCCGACTCCGTTCAGGGCCGGACTGCATCTCTCGGGGAGAGCGTCGAGGCGTACGGCTTTGGCGGCTTCATCACCCTGGTCAACGCCGTGTTGGGGAACCTCATCGCCGAAGCACTGTTCTCCGCCCCGCGGGCCGCAGCCTTTGCCGTCGTTCCTGCGATCGCCCTGTACGGCGGCTTCCGGGCCTACGCTCGATCGCGCCACGAGCGGATACGTCTCCGCGCCCTCTATGACGCGACGCGCGATGTGCACGCCTCTCCGCAACTGGAGCAGTCTCTTCTCTCCGCAGCCGGACATGCCCGAGAGATGTTCGACTCGGAGTTCTGCGAGGTAGTGCTCGAACTGGGCGGAGAGCGGAACGGCTTCCGCACCATCGTCGGTCCGGGAGAACACAAGCAAGCCATGGATCCCGTGGACCTGGATCGCTGGCGTCTGGTGTGGGACCGAGCGAGCAACGACGCAGAGCCGTTCGTGATCGATCGTTCCGGATCGCTTGCTTCCTCCGCAGGGGATCGACGTCTTCCCATAGTTGCTGCGATGGTTTCGCCGATCCGGGTCGGCGAGTCACATCTCGGCATCATCGTGGTAGCCAACCCCGTCAACGATGCCGCCCTGTTCTCCAAGTCCGATCTCCGGCTTCTCTCCGCACTTGCCGAGCAGGTCGGCGTTGCCGTCGACAACGGGCAACTCGAGGACTCTCTGGCCGAACTCACGGAGCTCAAAGCCGAACTGCAGCACCAGGCGCTGCACGACGGTCTCACCGGTCTCGCCAACAGGTCGCTCTTCGGGGAGAACGTGTTCCACGCCCTCCAGATGACCAGACGCACCGGCGGCGACGTTGCGGTCCTGGTGATGGACGTGGACGACTTCAAGGCGGTCAACGACAGTCTCGGCCACGCCGCGGGCGACGAACTGCTGCTGGCAGCAGGCAATCTTCTCCGCTCCGTCTGCAAGCCGGAGGACACCATTGCTCGGCTTGGTGGTGACGAGTTCGGCGTGTTGCTCGAGGACATCTCCGGCGTGCACGAAGCTACCGAAGCGGCGCAACGGATCCTCGGTTCGTTCGGGGCGCCGCTCCGTGTGACGGGCCGGGACGTCCAGGCCGCCGTGAGCATCGGCATCGCATTCGGGCGCTACGGCGACACCTCGAATCAGGTTCTCCGCAACGCCGACGCCGCCATGTACGCCGCCAAGAACGACGGCAAGGGGACCTTCCGGGTGTTCGAGTCGAGCATGCACAAGGACGTTGTCGCCCAACTCAAACTGCGCGAGGACCTCGAGGCGGCAATCGCTCGTCAGGAGCTTCGCCTGCTCTATCAACCGATAGTCAACCTGACCGATGGGTCGCTGCACGGCTTCGAGGCCTTGGTGCGCTGGCAACACTCGCTCAAGGGCTGGCAGAGTCCAGCGACCTTCATTCCTTTTGCGGAGGAGACCGGGCTGATTCACGACATCGGCCGCTGGGTCCTCTGGGAGGCGGCAAGGCGCTGTCGCGACTGGCTGGACGTGCTCTCCCCTGAGCCGGGGGAGTTCAAGGTCACCGTGAATCTGTCTGCACGGCAGCTGGACGATGAGTCGATCGTCGCGGAGGTTGGCAGGGTGCTCGAGGAGATGGAGTTCGACCCGGCTTTCCTCGTTCTCGAGATCACCGAAACCGCAATGATGAATGCCGCCCCGAGCCGGCTCGACGATCTTCGCTCGCTGGGCGTACCTCTCGCTATCGATGACTTCGGCACGGGCTACTCCTCCCTTGCGTCGTTGCACAAGCTCTCGCTCGATGTGCTCAAGATCGACCAGGTGTTCGTCCAGGGCATCACCGACGACGAGGACAATGCGTCGCCGTTCGTGGGCACGATGGTGGGTCTGGGACAGGCACTGGGGCTGCAGACGATCGTCGAGGGTATCGAAACCAAGGAGCAGCTGGAGCGGTTGCGCGACCTCGGGTGTGACACCGGCCAAGGGTTCTACTTCGCCAAGCCGCTGCAGCAGAGCCACGCCCAGCAGCTGGTGGAGCGCCAGGCCAGAGGCAAGGTTGTCTTCGACCTGGAGGCCATGGCCGCCGGCTACCGCGACCGCCGGCTCCGGTCGGTGCCCTGATCGCTGCCGACCGCTGCCAGCACGCTACGCACGGCTGCGGTCACGATGCCGCCCATGTCATCGGGGGAAGCGGCCACCAGTTCCCCGCAGGACTCGATCATCCTCTGGATGAGCAGAGGGTCGACATCGAGGTCCAGGTCGGGCCGGAAGTCGCCCCGATCGCGTCCCGAGCGCAGGGTGTCCGCCACCAGCTCGCGGACCGCCATGTCGTGCTCTGCGACCAACTCGGACAGCGGTGGGGAGAAGCCACCCTTGATATCCGGATGGCCGTGGCCCGATAACGCAGCCTTGTGGCGAACGAGGTGCTCCAACCGGGCAGCGGGCGATTCGATCGTCCCCAGGACCGCAGCCAGTTGGGTATAGCTGTCTTGCTGATGGGCGACCGTTGCGGCGTATACGACCGATTCGATATCTGGGTAGTGGTTGTAGAGCGTCTGACGCACCACCCCGGCGCGGGTTGCGATTGCGGACATACTCAAGCCCGCCACGCCTTGCTCGACGATCAGCTGCAACGTTGCCGCCAGGATCCGGTCGTCTGTGGTCATGATCTTGCGTAGAGACGGGACGCGAGCGGGGCGAAGACGATGACCAAGCCGGCGATCCACCCGAGCGTGTACAGGATCTGCCCGGTTGCATCGCCGCCGTCGGCGAGAAGCCGGATGGCTTCGGTGGCGACCGACACGGGCTGATGGGTGGCAAACCATTGCAGCCACCCGGGCATCGATTCGGTGGGAGCGAACGCACTGCTTGCCATCATCAACGGGAAGAGCCAGAACATCGAGAGCATCCCGACCATCTCGGGACTCCGCACCTTGGCTGCGATCGCGGCCCCCAGCCAGGAGAACCCGTAACCGATGCCCACCGCCAGCAGGACGCCGGATACGGCGGCGCCCAGGGATGCGAAGCGGAATCCCATGAGAGTCCCCAGCACCGCAACCAGGATCAGACCGGCGAGGTTTCGCACCCCGTCGGCCAGAGTGCGGCCGGAGATCACGGCGCCCTGGCTGATGGGTAGGGAGCGGAATCGGTTGGTCACACCTTCCGCGATATCGCTCGCCAGCCCAGTTCCCGTCTGGAGCGCGCCCTGGAGCGCCGTGATCACGAGGATGCCCGGAACCAGGAACTGGATGTAGTCAACACCGGCCCCGGCGCCGATGGCACCTCCGAATACGTAGTTGAACAGCAGGAGGAAGAACACCCCCATGACCACAGCGAAGGAGAGCATCTCGGGTTGTCGGGATGTCCGCAGCATGTCGCGCCAAGCGACGGTTCGAGTGTCCCGCATTGCGTCCTTGACGCGTCGCGACAGGGGCGGGTGCGCAGAGATCTCTGTGTAGTTCATGTTGCCTCCTCCCCTGCGTCCTTGGTCAGCGTGAGGAACACGTCATCCAAAGTGGGCCGGCGCAATTGGAAGTCCGTAAGGGCGACACCGGCATCGTCGAGCCGGCGGAGGATGTCCAGCGAACCGCCTTTCGCTTCCTCGACAGAGATCTGGATCCGACGCGTCGCCGGGTCGCTGGCGGCGATGGTGTGGGTGTCGAGGATGGCCAGACCTTGCTCGTAGGCCCCGTCGTCGCCGAAGTGAATCTCGAG
>JASJBC010000231.1 GCA_030066715.1 Acidimicrobiia bacterium | reverse complement strand
GGGGGCCCGGCCGCCAGGGCGGCTGCGGCCAGACATACGCCGATTACCCAACGACCCAAGTCCATCAGAACCCAACCGGGAGTCGCGTATTGCTGCGACATATTCTACCAACGAGCGCCCGAACCGGGCCTAGAAGTCGGAGTGCACGTGACAGGAATCGGTTCTTGATCTGGGCGGCAAGCAGGTTGCGCGCCCCGGGGGGCAGCAACTCACCCGAACCAAGATGACCCAGGCGTTCTGAGCAGCTCTGGACTGCAATGTGACCCGCTCAGACACAAACACGTGGTTCTGAGCAAAGCTCAGAACCACAATGTGACCCGTCCAACGGACGGGTCACACGGTGTCGGAGAGAAGACTCGAACTTCCACGGGACAATGTCCCACTAGGCCCTCAACCTAGCGCGTCTACCAATTCCGCCACTCCGACTGGCCGAACCCGCTGCACGGGTTCGTTGGGCCGCAAGATTATAGACACTGCTTGCGACCTTCGTTTTTCAGGATCTATACGACCTGCACGATCTCCGGGAAGTGACAGGCCACCCAGTGACCGCTCTCCAATTCCGTGAGCGGCGGCTCCTCCACGTCACACGTACCGGCCTCCGCCTTCGGGCAGCGCGTGTTGAACCGGCACCCAGGCGGCGGGCTCGACGGCGACGGGATATCGCCCTCGAGGATGATCCGCTTACGCGTCGCCTCGACCGTGGGGTCCGGGATCGGCACCGCCGACAGCAGGGCGTGCGTGTAGGGATGCATCGGCCGCTCGTAGAGAGTGTCCCGGTCCGTCATTTCGACGATCTTGCCGAGGTACATGACGGCGACCCGATCGGATATGTGACGCACGACAGAGAGATCGTGTGCGATGAACAGATACGTCAGCCCGAGCTCCTCCTGCAGGTCCTGCATGAGGTTGAGCACCTGGGCCTGGATCGACACATCGAGCGCCGAGACCGGCTCGTCGAGAACCATGAACTGCGGATTGAGCGCCAGGGCTCGTGCCACGCCGATGCGCTGCCTCTGCCCGCCCGAGAACTCGTGCGGGTAGCGGTTGGTGTGCTCGGGGCTGAGACCCACCACCTGCAGCAGGTGCTTCACTCGTTCGAGACGATCGGCCTGGGTCCCGATGTCGTGCACGGTCATCGGCTCGGCCACGATGCTCGCCACGGTCATTCGGGGGTTCAGGGACGCGTACGGATCCTGGAAGACGATCTGCAGCTCCTTGCGCAGGTTGTGCAGCACTTCGCGGTCTGCGCCAGCAACGTCGACCGGCGCATCCGTGGCACCCTCCGACTGCCCTTGGAACCACACCTCGCCGGACGTCGGCTCGAGCAGTCGCAGCACCGAGCGCGCTGTGGTGGACTTACCACAACCGGACTCGCCGACGAGACCCAGGGTCTCGCCCCGCTTCACCTGGAACGAGATGTCCGAAACGGCGTGAACGGCACCCACCTGCTTCTTGAAGAAGACGCCGCGGTTGATGGGAAACTCTTTGACGAGATGGTTGACCCGCAAGATCACATCATCCGGCATCGTTGCGGTTCCGCTCCCGGTGTCCTGATGAACGGTATCGGTCATGATGACACTCCAACGGTGAGGTGCTTCAGATCCAGCTCGTCGGCACGGTGGCAGGCAACCTTCTGCCCCTCTTGACTCTGATGCAGGATCGGCAGCGCCTCCCGGCAGATGTCGGTGGCGAAGTCACAACGGGGACCGAATCGACACCCCTTGGGCGGGTTGATGAGCGACGGCGGCGCTCCCCGTACGGAGTTGAGCCGTTCCTGCTGGCTCTCGTCCAGTCGGGTCATCGAACCCAGCAGACCCCACGTGTAGGGGTGCTGCGGATTATGGAAGATCTCGTCGCCGGTTCCCCGCTCGACGATCGACCCCGCATACATGACCTGGATGGTGTCGCAGAAGCCGGCCACCACGCCGAGGTCGTGCGTGATCAGAAGAACGGCCGTGTTCCGCTCCTCGGCCAGATCCAGCATGAGGGTCATGATCTGGGCCTGGGTGGTCACGTCGAGCGCCGTCGTCGGCTCGTCGGCGATCAGCAGCTTGGGCTCACACGACAACCCCATGGCGATCATCACCCGCTGCCGCATCCCGCCCGAGAACTGGTGCGGATAGTCCTCCATCCGGTTCTTGGCATACGGAATCTGGACGTCGTCGAGAGCGCTGATCGCGATATCGCGGGCCTCCGACTTCGACACCTTCTGGTGCAGCAGAATCGTTTCGATCAGCTGGTCACCGACGGTGTAGACCGGGTTCAGAGCGGTCATCGGATCCTGGAAGATCATTGCGATCTCACCGCCGCGGACGTCCTGCATCTCGGCCTCGGAGAGCCGAAGGAGATCCCGCCCGTCGAACTGGATAGTGCCGGTGACGATCTCACCGGCGGGCGGCTCGATCAGCCGCATGATCGACATGGCCGTCACCGACTTGCCACAGCCCGACTCGCCGACCACGCCACGGCGCTCACCGGCCCCGACCTGGAAGGAGACGCCGTCGACTGCCTTCACAACGCCTTCCTCTGTCGAGAAGTACGTTCTGAGGTCATCTACTTTGAGCAAAGGTTCAGCCACGTCTACTTCCGTTCAATCGTCTGCGTTGGGTCGAGGGCGTCGCGTAAGCCGTCGCCCATGAAGTTGATCGCCAGCACTGTCGAGATGAGAGCACCGGCGGAGAACACGAGCTCCCACCAGAAGCCACGCACAGCAATCGCCGCCCCGGCTGCTGCCATACCGCCCCATGTCGGGATCGGCGGCCGCACCCCAAAGCCGAGGAAGGAGAGTGCTGCCTCGATGATGATGGCGGTGCCGACCACAAGGGTGGTCTGCACGATGATGGGGCTGATGGCATTGGGGAGGATATGACGGAAGATGATCCGCCGGTCGCTTGCCCCGGCTGCTCGTGCCGCTTCGACGAACTCCTTCTCGCGAAGCGACAGGAACTCGGCGCGCACGATCCGGGCCAGCGCGCCCCACACGAGCACACCGAGTAAGACCGCAATGCCCCACGCTCCTTGTTTCAAGAACCCCGGCAGGAATCTGAGCTCGGGGAGAACCCGGCCCACGACGATGGCGACGGGGAGCAGCGGCAGACCGAGCACGAGGTCGGTGAAGCGCATCAGCGACTGGTCGACCACGCCCGGGTAGTACCCGGCTAGGGACCCCACCACTGTGCCCAGCAGAGCAACGAGAGCGCCGACGACGATGCCGACCGCAAGGCTGGCTCGTCCGCCGTGGATGACCCTGGCGAGCACATCACGACCGAGGTCGTCGGTTCCGAGCGGGAGCGACGTTCGCGGTGCGATGTTGACCAGAATGCGGCCGTTCTCGTCCGGCAGCTGATCTGCGTAGTGGTTGATATGGGGTACGTCGAGCAGACCCCAACTGGAGATGAGGAACACCACCGACACCAGACCCACCACGCCGAGCGCGATCCCGGCGCCGCGGAGCTTGCTCATGAACGACCGATACGCCAGGTAGAGGGCCGCTACGGCAACGATCACCATGATGACCGTGGTCAGGAAGCCCATCTCGACCGGGCTGCGACCACAGAATGTGTCGTTCTTCTCGCAGGTGAACAGCGGTGCCATCAGTGCCACATAGGCAATGAAGCTCATATAGAAGAACGCGATCGTCGCCAGCCGGTGACGGCGCAACCGGGTTACGAAGAGGTCCCACTGAGTTATCGGTTCTGCGGAGATTCCTTCCGCAGCGTCTAGAACGAGCTCGTCGCTCGATCCGCGCTCAGTCATAACGCACCCTCGGATCGAGCACGCCGTACAGGATGTCCGCAACGATGTTCATGACCACGACACCGGCTCCGATGGCAAGCACCACCGCCATGATCGTCGGGTAATCCACAGCATTGATGGCACCGATGTAGAGGCGACCAACGCCGGGCCAACCGAAGATGGACTCGGTGATGATGGCTCCACCGATCATGGTGGCGATGTCCAGTGATACCAGCGTGACGATCGGAATCATGGCATTGCGCAGCGCATGCTTGACGATGATGGTCCGGCGGGGAAGACCTTTCGCCTTGGCGGTGCGCAGGTAATCGCTGTGCATGACCTCGAGCATCGACGCCCGCTGGAAGCGGGAATACCCGGCCATCGAGATGATGGCGATCGAGAGCGCAGGGAGGGCGAGATGCTGCATGATGTCCCCGAATTGCGCCAGAGACGGCATACCCAGCACTCCCCTGCCGAGCTCGCTGTAGCCGCTGCTGGTCATCCCGGCGACATAGAAGAGCTTGACGCCGGTCCACTTCTCGAAATAGAGCGCAAAGACCAACTGCAAGCCGACTCCGATGATGAAGATCGGAGTGGAGAAGGTGATGAAGGACACCATCGTGCCCATCTGGTCGAAGAAGGAGTACTGGCGCAAAGCCTGGTAGATGCCGAGCGGGATGCCGACGGCGAGCGCAAGGGCCAGTCCCGCCAAGCCGAGGCGGAAGGTGTTGCCTGCCGCTCCGAAAATGTTGTCCCAGACAAGACCGTCGCCGCGGAACGACTCGCCCCAGTTGAACGCAAACACGACACGGCTCTTGAGAAGCCAGAAGCCCACCAGCCAGACGCCGAGGACCGCAAAGACGCGGAACGTCCGCCACCACGCCACTCTTATCTTCGCCAGCAGCAATACCCCCGTTGTGCCGAGGACCCCTATCACCGTCGCGACCGCGATCCAGCTCCTGATGCCCAGCTTGCCAAACAGAACCGTGAGACCCGGCTCCGCAGCCACGTCCACAGGCGTGACGAAGTTTCGCAACCAGATGAAATACTGCTCGTACCAGGGTTGGTCGAGACCCCATTGCTCGGTGAGCTGGGCGATGACCGGCTGCAATCTCGGATTGAGCTTCAGACGGTCGAGCGGCGTTCCCCCGGAGAACTGGATGAGCACGAACACGACCATGCTCAGGGCGAACAGCGTTATCACGCCGTATACGACTCGACGGACGATATAGGCGAACACGGTGCCTCCATCTGCCTGCGACACCAACACCTTATCTCGCGAGACCGCGCCTTGCCCGGCATTTGTTTGCACGGGGGCTTGCGGTTGCGCCGACGCGGTGGTGTGCCGAAGACAACTGCGGGGTGGGACGTAACTGCAGCCCCCCTACCCCCGCCTGCGGCGGCGGTACCTTCCCCCCGCTCTGCGGGGGGACTGATAGAGCCCCCTACCCCTGGCGTCTGCACG
>JASJBC010000040.1 GCA_030066715.1 Acidimicrobiia bacterium | reverse complement strand
GTCGAGATTCCTACCGCGGGCAAATCCTCGGCGATCCGCCTCTACGGCGAAGAGGGTGAGGCCGCGATGGGGATCGTCGTCGGTGCGGGCGACGAGGACCACGAGGTCCGCCAGCTGCCCGTTGGAGATGAACGTCTTGGTGCCGTTGATCACGTAGGAGTCACCGTCGCGCACCGCTTGCGTCTTGATCCCGGCGAGATCGCTGCCCGTGCCCGGCTCGGTCATTGCGACAGCGGTGATCAACGATCCGTCCACACACCCCGGCAGCCACCGTTCCTTCTGCTCCGCAGATCCGTGCGCCTGGATGTAGGGAACGACCATCTCGGAATGGATGTAGAACCCGGGGGCGCTGGCCAATCCGTTGGCGAGCTCTTCGATGAGTATCGCCGGGAACCGGAAGTCGTCGACACCGGCCCCGCCGTACTCCTCGCCGACCGAGTGACACAGGTGTCCTCCGGCTCCGGCGGCCAGCCAGCAATCCCGGCTGACCACACCGTCGGCTTCCCACTGCTCGTGATGGGGCGTGATCTCCTTCTCGATGAACTCTCGAGTTGCGCGGCGATAGAGCTCGTGTTCGTCGGTGAAGATGGTGCGACGTGCCATACGGCCATTATGGCCGAGGGCTGGTTGCAGTGTCCGCAACGACTCTGCGGCGGGTCGGGCTGACTTGCGCCGGGACGTCCCTAGTCCCCGCCGAGGCCGAGCAAGCTCTCACGATTGAGTGACCTGGAACCCGAGATCAACCCCCCGGCCGCAAGAACCCACGCAACGACCCCAACCGCAAACCCGGCGACAACCGGGTTGATCAGGAGCCCGCTGGAGACCCCGTAGGCGGCCATGATCACCGGTAGCGACACGAGAGTCGCCGCTTGCTGGGCGGCGGCCGTGCTGCGCACCTTTGCGGAGACCCACAGGATCACCGAGAGCGCAACCGCAATGAACGGCGGCACGACCCAGACGATCAGGATCCACCAGCCTGTGGTCGGGAAGAACCACCCTCCAACCAGAGGACCAACCTTTAGATTCACCAGCAATGAGTAGATGGTGAAACCGACGGCGGTGGCGATGAAGCCGGGGACCAGGCTGGCCAGCATCTTGCCGATGAAGATCTCACGCACCGTCAGCGGAGAATGAGCCAGGAACTCGCCCGTCCCGCGTTCGCGTTCGCCGACGATGGCGTGAGCTCCCACCGCCGACGAGATCGTGAGGGGGACGACGATGGCCACCGGGGCCAGCAGGTAGACCGACAGCATGTAGGCGCCACGGGCAGCCGGGGTCTCCCCGACTACGTTGTCCTGCACGGGGCCCGGCAGGGTTTGCAGCACCTCACCGATCTTGTTGACGAGATCGCTGCTCGTCGTGGAGGTCACAACGGTCAGCAGGCCAAAGGGAAGGATCACGAAGAAGACGGCGGCGAGCACCCCCATGGGGATCCAGTAGTCCTTGCTCTTGAACAGGCGGCTGAGGTCGATCCTCGCAACGGTCAAGGTCCGATCCCACCTCATGATGCCTCCCGCAGGGATCGCTGCATCTCGAAGTACAGGGTCTCCAGGGTTGGGTTGTCGGGTTCGACCCGGGTGATCCGCGCCCCGTTGCCGACCAACTCCGCAACGAGGTCGGGCAGGCGGTCGAGGTGCGTGAGCCTGACGTGCACTGACCCATTCCACTCGGCGGAAACCACATCTGCGTGGTCCTCCAGCGCAGCGAGTGCGGTGCGGTCCTCGGCGTCGAGAATGACCGCCGGGTTGGTGACGAAGCGATCGGCGAGATCTGTCTGGCTGCCCACGATCCTCGCTTGGCCTGCACCCATGAGCACCACCTGGTCGGCAACGCCCTCTGCCTCGTGGAGAAGGTGCGTGCACAACACGATGGTGCGCCCCCGCCCGGCGAGCTCTCTGATCAGGTTGAGGACGGCGCGGGCCGACTCGGGGTCGAGACCCGCGGTTGGCTCGTCGAGCAGCAGCACCTGCGGGTCGTGGAGCACTGCTCGCGCCAGGGCGAGACGAGTGCGCATTCCGGTGGAGTAGCCCCCGACGTTCAGTTGCAGGGCGTGGTCGATGCCGAAGCGCTCGGCGGCGGGGCGAATCGTGTCGTGCGGAGCGCCAAAGATGTCGGCGGTGAACGCAAGGTTCTCCCACCCGGTGAGTTGGTCGTAGAGGGCCGGCTTGGGCGGGACGACGGCGGTGCGAGCACGAACCTCGTCGCCGCTGCTCCGCGGGTCGAGGCCGAGCACACGAATCGATCCCTCGTCGGAACCGAGGGCGCCCGTGGTGAGACGAACCGTCGTCGTCTTTCCGGCGCCGTTGGGCCCGAGGAGAACCGTGATGGAACCCTCGGGAACGGTGAGCGTCAGGTCGTCTACTGCGGTGATGTCGCCAAAGCGTCTGGTGACGTGCGAGAACTCAATTGCGTCGGGCATGGCCGGGTTATCGGCAAGAGGGGCGGCGAACTGAACACCCCTGCCGCCCGGCTAGCCCTTTGGCGCCAGGAACACTCCCGTCAGCGGCGGAACCGTGATCGAAAGAGCGTGCTTGAAACCGTGGGTCTCGTCGTCGGTCGTGTGCAGGGGGCCGGGATTCAGGATGCCGCTGCCGCCGTAGCGGAGGTCGTCGCCGTTGAGCACTTCGACCCATTCGCCGGCAATGGGGACGCCGAGCCTGTAGTCGTGACGGACCACCGGCGTGAAGTTGGCGACGAACAGCAGCGGATTGCCGCTGTTGCCCCAGCGCAGGAAGGCGTAGACGCTGTTTTCGTCGTCGTCGCCGACGATCCACTCGAATCCGTTGTGCTCGCAGTCACGCTCGTGCAAAGCGGGCGTGGAGCGGAGCAGGGAGTTGAGGTCGGTGATCCACTTCGTGACGCCGCTGTGCTCGTCGTACTGGGCGAGCGACCAGTTGAGCTCCTGCTCGTGGTTCCACTCGTCGTCGACCCCGAACTCTCCGCCCATGAACACCAGCTTCTTGCCGGGCTGGGCCCACTGATAGGCGAACAGCAGACGGAGCCCGGCAAACTGCTGCCACCGGTCGCCGGGTTGCTTGCGCAGCAGCGACCCCTTGCCGTGGACGACCTCGTCGTGAGACAGGGGAAGGGTGAAGTTCTCGTTGAACGCGTACACCATCCGGAAGCTCAGCTCCGAGTGGTGGTGGCGGCGATGCACCGGGTCGCGTGCGATGTACTCCAGCGTGTCGTTCATCCAACCCATGTCCCACTTCTGACCGAAGCCGAGACCTCCGGTATCCGTGGGGTGGGTAACGGCGGGGAACGCCGTCGACTCCTCGGCATACATCTGGATGTCGGGGAACCGCGCGTAGGCCGCGCGGTTGATCAGTCGCAGCAGCGAGATGGCGCCCAGGTTCTCGCGCCCACCAAACTCGTTGGGGATCCACTCTCCTTCTTTGCGCGAGTAGTCGCGGTAGAGCATGGAGGCGACGGCATCGACCCTGAGCCCGTCGGCGTGGAATTTGTCGAGCCAGAAGAGCGCACTCGACAGTAGGAAGCTCCTCACCTCGAACCGGTCGTAGTTGAAGATGAGGCTGTCCCAGTCCGGGTGATACCCCTCTTTCGGGTCAGAATGCTCGTACAGGTGGGTCCCGTCGAACGTGCCGAGGCCGTGGCTGTCCTTGGGGAAGTGAGACGGCACCCAGTCGAGGATCACCCCGATGCCGTTCTGATGAAGAAGGTCGATCAGGTACATCAGGTCTTGCGGTTCCCCGTACCGCGAGGTGACTGCGTAGTAGCCGGTGACCTGATAGCCCCAGGAGCCGTAGAACGGATGCTCCATGACCGGCAGGAGCTCGACGTGAGTGAACCCGGTCTCCTTGACGTAGTCGACGAGCTGGTGAGCCATCGCCCGATACCCGCCGGGCTCGTATCGCCACGATCCGAGGTGGAGTTCGTAAATGGAGATCGGGGCGTCGAGAGAGTTGGCGGCTCCCCTACCTGCCAGCCACTCATCGTCGTTCCACTCGTAGGCCAGATCCCAAACCACAGACCCCGTTGCCGGCGGCTCCTCGGCCCGGAATGCGAACGGGTCGGCCTTGTCGAACGGCAGACCCCCATCGCCGGGGACGATGCGGTACTTGTACACCTCACCGTGACCAACATCGGGAATGAAGCCACTCCAGATGCCGGACGTATCGGGATTCAGCGCCCAACCGTCGGTCCAGGAATTGAAGTTGCCGACGACTTCGACACGGGAGGCGGAAGGCGCCCACACGCGGAACGCAGTCCCGTCCGGTCCGATGTGTGATCCGAGGACGTCGTACAGCGATGTGTGGGTGCCTCCATTGAACGACCAGCGGTCGTCGTCGGTCAGCGGGCGCAGCTCTTGGGTCATGAAGCCAAGTTACCCGTTTATGGGGTTGTCCAGAAGTCACACAAGGGCCGAATTGCCGTAGCGCCGCGATTTGGCTCGTATGGCATCATGTGGGCATGTACACGCGCTTCACTGCTCCGAGTGTTCTGTCGATGGTTCTCGCTGGTGGTCAGGGGTCGCGATTACTCCCGCTCACATTGGTTCGCGCCAAGCCGGCCGTCCCCTACGGCGGGCAGTACCGGCTGATCGACTTTGCCCTGTCCAATCTGGCCAACGCCGGCTACCGCAAGATCGTGGTGCTGACGCAGTACAAGAGCCACAGCCTCGACGTGCATCTCTCCACGACGTGGCGCATGTCGACCTTCCTGGGCAACTACGTCACGTCCGTCCCCGCCCAGATGCGGCGCGGGCCACAGTGGTTCGCCGGGTCCGCCGACGCTCTGTTCCAGAACCTCAACCTGATCGACGATGAGCAGCCCGACTACATCTTTGTCTTCGGCGCCGATCACATCTATCGAATGGACCCGGCCCAGATGCTCCAGCATCACATCGACAGCGGTGCCGGAGTCACGGTCGCCGGGATTCGAGTGCCGATTGCCGAAGCCGGCGCATTCGGTGTGATCGAGCGCAACCCCCACTCTTCGATGATCGACGCTTTCCTGGAGAAGCCGACCGACCCCAAGGGTCTCCCAGACAGTCCGGATGAAGTCCTCGCCTCGATGGGCAACTACGTGTTCACCACCGAGGTGCTGGTCGACGTGCTCAATGCGGACGCGCAGGACAAGGAGTCGGGTCGCGATATCGGTGGTGACCTGATCCCGGCTCTCGTCGCTTCGGGACAGGCAAACGTGTACGACTTCACCACGAACGTCGTGCCCGGTGAGACTCCCCGGGACCAGCATTACTGGCGCGACGTGGGAACCATCGACTCGTACTACGAGGCGAACATGGACCTCGTTGCTCCCCACCCGATCTTCAACCTGTACAACGAGCAGTGGCCGGTGTTCACCTCGTTCCGCACGCTGCCCCCCGCCAAGGTCGTGGCGCACGGCGAGTACGGGGCGGGCGAAATCGCCAACTCGATGTTGTCCCAGGGCTGCATCGTCACCGGCGCGACGGTGCGCAACTCGGTCCTGTCACCGAACTGCCGAGTCGAGCCGGGGGCAGTGGTCGAAGGTTCCATCCTCTTCGACGATGTCCACATCGGGGCCAACTCTGTGGTGCGCAACGCCATCGTCGACAAGCACGTCGTCATCCCCAGAGGGCGGCAGATCGGTGTCGATAGGGAGAGGGACGCCGAAGAGTTCGTGATCTCCCCGGGCGGCATTGCTGCCATCGGGAAAGGCCACAAGGTCAAGTACGCCTGACCGCTCTCCTTGCGAGCGAACAGACCGCCCTGCGGGCTGCGCTCATACCTGCGACCGCTGCCGGATGATCTCCTCATACAGTTCGATGTGCTGCTGTGCGGGTGCGCTCCAGGACCAATCCTCCGCCATACCCCGCTTCTGGATCCCTCGCCGCCGCTGCTTGTGCTTCCAGGCCCGAACGCCGCGATGCAGCGCATCCACCGTGCCCGGAACGTCGACCGTCGCAGCCAGGAAGCCGGTGCCGTTCTTCCTATCTGCGTCCGCATCGATGACGGTGTCGTGCAACCCGCCGACGTCGGTAACTACGGGGATGGTGCCGTATGCCATCGCCTGCATCTGGGCCAAGCCGCACGGTTCGAAACGGCTCGGCATCAGGAAGAGATCTGACCCGGCAAAGATGAGGTGGGCGAGTTTGAGGTTGTAGCCCTCGGCGAAGTGGACGTTGGTCGGCCACTCCGTCGCCGCCCATCGTGCCCAATCGGCGAGCCATCGCTCACCGGAGCCGAGCATGATCAGGCGGAAGGGCACTTGTGTCGCGTATCGCACCGCCTCCAGGGCGAGATCAATGCCCTTCTGATCCACGAGACGGGTGACGATCCCGACGATCGGAGTGCCGTCGTCTTCCCAGCCGACCTCAGCCAGCAGTTGCGCCCGCGCGGCATCCTTGGCGTCGAGATCGGCGCTGGTGTAGTTCGTCTTCAGGTACTCGTCCGTCTCCGGGTCCCAGATGCCGGTGTCGATTCCGTTGCGGATTCCGACGAGCCGGTCACCGATCCCGTTGAGTACGTGATCGAGTCCCATCCCCGACTCCGGGCGCCGGATCTCGTCGGCGTAGTTGGGGCTGACCGCAACCACGCGGTCCGCTGCCTGCACTGCGCCGGCAAGAGGGTTGACGGACCCGAAGCACTCAAAAGCAGAGAAGTTGTGCTCGATCCGGGGCAGCCATTGCGGACCGGCCCAGCCCTGATAGCCGAGAGTGTGGATGGTGAAGACCGTCGGCGGGCGGTCCCAGATGAACGCCAGCGCACCGGCGGTATGCCAGTCGTTCAGGTGAACCACGTCTGCTTCGCCGGTTTCCATGAGACTGGCGATCGCGGCGGAGAAAGCGAAGAACCTGAAGTCGTTGTCGGGCCAGCCCTGGCCGAACTGGTCCACGTAAGGGTGGGGTCTGACGATCCCCGGCACCTTCACGAGGGTGACGTCGCCGACGCCTTCGACCTCGCCGCGGCGAGCCGATGCGGTCCCCACCCATGCCGGCACCGAGACGTGGCGAGGACGCTCGTTGCTCATCTCCACCTCGCCGTAGTCGGGCAGAACGAGATCTACAGTGACACCGGCGTCCCGCAGCGCAACCACCAACCCGGCAGCTGCCTCGGCCAAGCCGCCGACTCTGGCCAGCGGGGTCAACTCCGCCGAGGCAAACAGAACCTTCATTGCTTGTCGATTTGCTGCAGGAGAACTACCGACCATCCCTCCACCTCCCAGGCGTCTGCCGCTCCAAGCAGATCGGCACAGGTCATCTCACGTGATGTGTCGAGCACGACCTGCCATTCGAATCCCTCGAGATCCGCGGGCACGGTGAACGTTACCGGCTCGGTGTGGGCGTTGAACAGCAGCATGAAGCTGTCGTCGACAACCCGCTCTCCCTGTGGTCCCGGGGTCGGGATTGAGTCACCGTTGAGGAACACGGCGAGTGACCGGGCGTAGCCGATGTTCCAGTCCTGGTCCGACATCGGGGTCCCGTCGGTGTTGTACCAACCGATGTCGTGCACCCCTTCGCCGTGGACCCGGCGTCCCTCGAACCAGCGGCGGCGGCGGAAGACGGGATGGCGGTTGCGGATCCCGATCAATCTCTTGGTGAACCCGAGCAGGAACCGATCGATGTTGTCCCAGTCGTACCACGAGATCTCGTTGTCCTGACAGTACGCGTTGTTGTTGCCCCCCTGGGTGCGCCCGAACTCGTCGCCGCCCAGCAACATCGGCACCCCCTGCGAAAGCAGAAGGGTCATCAAGATGGAGCGCTGCCGTCGCCGGCGCAGCTCCAGCACCTTCGGGTCGTCGGTCGGGCCTTCGACCCCCGAGTTCCAGGAGCGGTTGTGCGACTCGCCGTCACGGCCGTCCTCGAGGTTCGCTTCGTTGTGCTTCTCGTTGTACGAAACCAGGTCGGCGAGGGTGAAGCCGTCGTGCGCTGTGACGAAGTTGATGCTGGCGTGAGGCTGCCTACCCGAGAAGCCGTACAGATCGGATGAACCGGTGAACCGGGAGGCGAAGTTCGCCAAGGACCAGTCGGTGCCCCGCCAGTAGTCACGTACACCGTCGCGATATTTGGCATTCCATTCCGACCACAGCGGCGGGAAGTTGCCCACCTGGTACCCACCGTCGCCCACGTCCCAAGGCTCGGCGATGAGCTTGACCCTGCTCACCACGGGGTCCTGTTGGATCAGGTCGAAGAACGAGGAAAGCTTGTCTACGGCATGGAGCTCTCTCGCCAAGGCGGAAGCGAGATCGAACCGGAACCCGTCGACGTGCATCTCCTCCACCCAGTAGCGGAGGCTGTCCATGATCAGCTTGAGCACCGCGGGATGGCGCACGTTGAGGCTGTTGCCGGTGCCTGTGTAATCCACATAGCGCCGCCGGTTGTTGGGGTCGACGCGGTAGTACGTATGGTTGTCGATCCCGCGGAAACAGAGCGACGGGCCCAGCGCCCCTCCTTCGCAGGTGTGGTTGTAGACCACGTCCAGGATCACCTCGATACCTGCCGCGTGCAGCGCCTTCACCATCTGCTTGAACTCGACGACTTGTTGCCCGCGGTCCCCTGACGCCGAATAGCTGCCGTGGGGAGCGAGATAGCCGATGGAGGCGTAGCCCCAGTAGTTGGTCAGCCCCTTGTCGATGAGCCCGTGCTCCGACACGAAGTGGTGCACCGGCATCAGTTCCACGGCCGAGATGCCGAGGCTGCTGAGATGCTCAAGTATCGGCTCCGAAGCCATGCCGGCATAGGTGCCGCGCAACTCCGGCGGTACGTCGGGGTGGCGCATCGAAATCCCGCGAATGTGGGTTTCGTAGATCACCGACTTGTACAGCGGTGTCACCGGGCGGACGTCGTCACCCCAGTCGAACGAGGGGTCAACGACGATGGAACGCGGCATGGCCGCGGCGCTGTCGGTTTCGCTGATGCGATCCGGGTGATGGTGCTGATGGGCGAAGACGTCGTCCGACCATTGGACCTCGCCCTCGATCGCCTTCGAGTAGGGATCGAGGACCAGCTTCGCCGAGTTGAAGAGCAACCCGTCGGCCGGGCTCCACGGCCCGTGCACGCGGAACCCGTAGCGCTGCCCCGGCATGACCCCGGGGATGTAGCAATGGTGCGTGAACGCAGTGATCTCCTCGAGGCGGATGCTGATTTCGTTGTTGTCGTCGTCGAAGAGACACAGCTCGACACGATCCGCGTTCTCGGCGTAGATGGCGAAGTTGGTGCCTTCGCCGTCGTAGGTCGCACCCAGCGGGTACGGACTGCCGGGCCACACCGTGGAGCTCAACTTGGCGAGGCCACCTGGTAGATGCGCTCGCCGTATTCCTTGATCATGCGCGAGGCGGTCACGAAGGGTCCGAGCGTCTTCCAGTTGTGACGGACCTTGGCCATCCACTCCGGCGACGGTGGCGAGCCATCGCTGCCGTAGTAGAGCGGAGCGATCTCCCGACCCAACATGTCGTAGAGGTGCAGAGCCTCCTCGTAGTCACGCCGGCCCGGATCCTCGGCGGCCGAGGACGCTATTGCCCAGCCGTTCTCGCCGTCGAAGCATTCGTCCCACCAGCCATCGAGGATCGAGAAGTTCAGGACACCGTTGAGGGCGGCCTTCTCGCCGCTGGTGCCGCTGGCCTCGCGGGGGCGTATCGGGTTGTTCAGCCAAACGTCGCATCCTGCGTACATGGTTCTGGCGACGGCCATGTTGTAGCCGGGAACGAAGACGAAACGGCCGTTGGCGGCGGGGTCGTTGGCGAACTCGACCACGTTGGCGAGCACCTGCTTGCCCGGCTCGTCCGCCGGGTGCGCCTTGCCGGCGAAGATGAACTGCACCGGGCGTTCCGGATCGTTGATCAGCTCGAGAAGTCGATCCCTGTCCCGCAGCAGGAGATCAGCCCGCTTGTAGGTCGCAAAGCGCCTGGCAAAGCCGACGGTGAGCACATCAGGATCGAGCCGGGTGGGTTCACCGATCTGGCGGTCGGCCATCTCGATCATCCTGCGTCGCCCATCAGCGAACACGGTGCGGATCTCTTCATCCGTTATGTCGGCGACACCCTCCCAAAGCTGTGGGTCCGGCCTGTGCCAGTCCTCACCGAGCTTCTCGTCGAAGATGGTTTGCAGCTTTGGCATCACCCAGGTGCGGGCGTGTACGCCGTTGGTCACCGAGGTGATCTCAGACCCGCCGGGAACCTCCTGGAACATCGCCCGGCTCACCTCGCCGTGGAGGCGGGACACGCCGTTGCAGCGCCCGGCCACCCTGATGCAGAAAGCGGCCATGTTGAAGTGGTCGTCGCTGCCGGGGAGGATGCCGAGCTGGAGCAGTTCGTCCATGTCGACATCGAAGCGCTCTGCCCAGACGCCGAGATACTTGCGCATGAGATCGGGGGAGAACCGATCGATGCCGGCGGGGACGGGGGTGTGGGTCGTGAAGACGACTCGCTTACGCACGACCGAGACGGCCTGGTCCAAGGTCAGGCCCTTGGCGACTTCCTCGGCGAGCAACTCCAGCGCCAGGAAGCCGGCATGCCCCTCATTGAGGTGGAACTTGGCCGGCTCGTATCCGAGCTGGCGGATGGCACGGATGCCGCCGACTCCCATCAGGAGCTCCTGGCGCATTCGGTGCTCCCGATCGCCGCTGTAGAGACGGTCGGAGACCCGCCGCCCTTGCTCATCGTTGATTTCGAGGTCGGTGTCGAGGAGGAACAGCCGCGTCGTGCCGACGTTTGCCTGCCAGACCCGTGATGTGACCGTACGGTCGGCGAGTTCGAGCTCGACTCTGGCTGGTGTTGCTGTGAGCGCCAGGAACCGAGGGTTGTTGGTCTCATAGCGTTCTCGCTGTTGGCCGTGCTCGAGCGCCTGGCGGAAGAACCCGTCCCGGTAGAAGAGACCGACGCCGATGAGCGGCATGCGCATGTCGCTTGCTGCCTTGAGGTGATCTCCGGCGAGAACACCAAGACCGCCGGAGTATTGCGGGAGCATCTCCGACACGCCGAACTCGGGTGAGAAGTATGCGACGGTCTCGCTGTCTTCGAGGTGGATCGGTTGCGGGATGCCCGATTGGGCGATGCGGGCCAGCTCGGCGAACTCTGTATCGGCAACTAGAGCCGCCCAGTCGTCCTCGGTGAGGAGCTTGATACGTTCTGCGGGGTGGAGTGCGGCTTCGCCGTTCATCGACGGGATCTTGCGGAACAACTCGCGGGCGCGGCTGTCCCAAGTCCACGAGTAGTTGCCGGCGACCTGAAGGAGCGCACTCTCCAGCTCGTATCGGGATGTTGTTTCTTCCACGGTGATTCCTTGAAGGGGAGGAGGATGATAAAGCGCCGAAACCGCTTACACCTCCAGGTTTGCCTGCTCCGACCCGTCTTGGGCAGTGTGCCGAAGCTCGCCCAAATACTCGAGTCTGGCGAGGATGTCGCTGTCGGCGATCAGCTGCTCCATCGTGATCGCATGTCGAGCCCTCCAGTTGGGTCTCTGTGTGTCGGTTCCGGGAACGTTCTGACGGCGCTCTTCTGCCCAGAGATCGTCGATGTTGATCACGGCGATGCCGGCCGCGGAGGCGGCCATCCAGTTCATGATGGCATCGCGGGTGGCCTCGAGGCCCTTGGTGCTGAAGAGTTCCTGCAAGTAGTTGATGGTGTCGCGACGGTCGGAGCGAGCTACGTCGCCGCGTCCGTCGGTGTAGACGCCGAGGTCCTCCCCATCGTCGATGTCGATGGCTTTCCACCAAGCGGCGAACGGCGGGGTGTCGTGGGTGCTCAGCGCGATCAGCTCGTCGGCTTCGGGCTCCTTGAGCCCGTCCTGCGCAACCTTCATGCCCAGCAGCTGGTGAGTGTCCAGTGCGTTGCTGATGTCGTCAGGGACTGTGCCGAGGTTCTCGCCGATGACGGCGGCACCGGCACGGTGCGACTCGAGACAGATGATGGCGAACATCTCGTCGGTGGGCTGGAGGACGTACGCGCCATCGGTGGCGGTCAGACCGTGCGGTACCCACCAGGTCCGGTGCAGGCCCATGACGTGGTCGATGCGCAGAAGCCCGGCAACCGTCAGCTGGTGGCGAACGGCCTTGATGAAAGTCGAGTGCCCGTCGCGGCGTGCCAGACCGGGGATGGTGGCGGGGAGACCCCAGTCCTGTCCGCCGAGGAACAACGAGTCGGGAGGCGCACCGACGCTGGCAGGTGCGTACAGCTCCGGCTGGGACCAGACGTCGAAACCATCGGGATGGCACCCGATCGGCAAGTCGAGGTAGAGGTACTGTCCCCGTGCGGACAGCCGTTCGCCGAGGTTGGACAGCTGCTCCGTAGCCAACCACTGGGCAGTGAGGTGGTAGTTCACCCGCTCCGGGTATCCCTCTGCCGTGTCCGGCCAGGCTCGCCAGTTCCGCCCGTAGCGGTCGCAAGTCGCACGGAACGCGGCGTACTTGACCATCTCCGGATGCAGATCCGCAAAGGCGTTGATGCGGGCTCGGATGTGGGGGAGGGAGGCCGTGGTGGCGGTGTAGGCCGCAAGCGCGTTGCGGATCGAGGGGCCCGCCGTGTCGTAGTCGACCCACATTGGGTCCCCGGTGTAGGCCGGTATGTGACCATCCCAACCGGGTGCCGCGTTCATGTCGACCAGCAACTCGTTCCATGCCCGGCGTGACGCGGGCGAATACGGTGACGGCTCGTCGGGGAAGGTTGCGACGAGGGGCAGCGTGCCGATGACGGTGGCTCCGGTGATCAAGGCGGCATCTGCCAGCTGCTCGAGGTGACCGAAGTGCCCGATTCCCGTGTCATCTCGTTCGCTGCGCATCGAGTACACCGGTGCCATGACTCCCAGGGCCCGCTGCGGCGCCTCGTGGGCCTGCCCCGGCGCTGCGATCACCAGCGTCGGTTGCTCGGCTCCCGATACGTGCAGCTCGTGATACCCCAGCGGCAACGGCTCGGCGATGGAGAGCCGCCTCTCCTGAATCTGGACCCGACGCTCGTCCCCCTGCTCGGTGACCAGGTAGGCGCTCGAAACTGGCTGTGCGGTTGTCGCTCCGGGGAAAGCGCCGTCCCAGGCGACGATGACCGGTTCGACGAGGGGCTGATCGTTGCGGAGATCGGTGATGGCGGCGGCGATCCGGCCCTCGGTGCTCAGCTCGCGGCCGGTGAGAGCTTCGATGGTCGCAATCAGATGCTCGTCGGAGACCTCCTTGGGGTTGCCCCAGACGTCGACCCAGGCGGTCAGCACTCCGGCTGCCGCCGCCAGTTCGTGGATTCTGTTCTCGATGATGACTGTTTCTTCTAGCGGGGGCCTGATTATTGCCGTTGCGACGCCGCTGCCAAACCTCATCCGGTCTGGGACAATGAGCAGATGTGTGGAAGGTTCGTGCAATCCCACGATGCTGCGTTCTATGCGGATGCGTTTTCGGTCGAGACGATCAAGACCGAGACGCTTCCCGTCTCGTTCAACGTTGCTCCAACGGACAGTGTCTACGCGGTGGCCGAGCACGACGGCGAGAGACTTCTCGGTTCGTTTCGCTGGGGCTTGATCCCTTTTTGGGCGAAGGACCGAAAGATTGCGGCACGCAACATCAACGCCCGCGCCGAGACGGTCGCCGACAAGCCGGCTTTCCGTGACTCGTTCCTCAAGCGACGTTGTCTCATCCCCGCCGATGGGTTCTTCGAGTGGCAGAAGCGTCCCAAGGGCAAGCTGCCCCACTACATCTACGCCGCCGACCAACGACCGCTCGCCCTCGCCGGTCTGTGGGCAAACTGGAAGGACCCCGAAACCGGAGAGTGGGTGCGGACCTGCACCATCTTGACCGGTGATCCCAATGAGTTGGTCGCCGATATTCACGATCGGATGCCGGTCATCCTGCCCGAGTCGGCCTGGTCCGATTGGCTGGACCGTGACAACCAGGATCGTGGCTATCTCGAGAGCCTGCTCAGTGTCTACCCACAGTCCGAGATGGCGGAGCACCCGGTGGCGACTCTGGTCAACAAGGTCGCCAACAATCTCCCGGAGAACATCGAGCCCCTGGAGACGGGAGCCACCGGCCAACTCGAGCTGGGGGAGTGACACCGCCCTGCAGTTGCGGAGCAACTGCCAACGAATCCACGAAGTGGATTCGCCCCTACCCCAGCGGCTTCGCCGCTGCGGTACCTTCCCCCCACTTCGTGGGGGGACTGATGTGCCCCTTTCCCCCGGGTGTCGCGGC
>JASJBC010000230.1 GCA_030066715.1 Acidimicrobiia bacterium | reverse complement strand
GGCACGACACCCATCGACCCGGCTCGATCTCGGCCAGCTGTGGCTCCGTCTGGTTGCAGAGACCGTCAACTGCGACCGGGCACCTGGTGTGGAACCTACAGCCCGGCGGCGGATCGGCTGGGTCGGGCAAATCGCCCTCGAGCGACGGCCTCAGTTCGACTCCCGAGTCCGGGTCGGGAACAGGCACCGCCGCTAGCAGCGCCTTGGTATAGGGATGGAGCGGGTCGTCGTAGATGACGTCCCGGCTCGCCCGCTCCACGACCTGACCCAAATACATGACGGCGATCTCGTGGGACACGTGCCGAACGACGGCAAGGTCGTGGGCGATGAAGATGAGCGCAACGCCCGTCTCGAGCTGCGTTTCGCGGAGTAGGTTGACGATCTGAGCCTGCACCGAGACATCGAGTGCGGAAACGGGCTCGTCGCACACGATGACCTTCGGGTCGGCGGCCAATGCTCGTGCGATCGCGATCCGTTGCCGCTGGCCGCCGCTGAACTCATGGGGGTGGCGGCTGCCGTCCTCTGCGGTGAGGCCGACCCGCTCGAGGAGCGCCGTTGCCCGAGCCGTGCGATCCTCACGGGTCCCGATCTTGTGGATCCGCAGCGGCTCGGCGACGATGTCGGTGACCCGCATTCCGGGATTCATCGATGAGAATGGGTCCTGGAAGATCATCTGAATGGTGCGTCGGTGCTTGCCGGAACTCGGGTCCAGCCGGCGGCCTTCGACCGTCACGGCGCCGTCGGTTACTTCGTTCAGGCCGACGAGCGTCAACCCAAGCGTGCTCTTGCCGCACCCGCTCTCGCCGACGACTCCGAGCGTCCGGCCTGGGTACACATCCAAGCTAACGCCGTCGACGGCGCGGATGGCAGTCTTGCGATGGCTCAGACCGCCGCTACGCACCGGGAAATGGACCTTCAGCGCGTCGATCGAGATGATGGGCTCGTCGGGCAACTCGCTGTCGTCGCCGGAGCCGTGCTCGAGGCTCGGCCACAGGTCGTCGCTGTCTGCGGTGGCCTCGTGGTGGACGCACGCCGAGGCATGGCCGGGGCGGCCGATCGGTACCAGGGCAGGGAGGCCGCCGGTGCAGTGGTCGTCGCCGAGCGGGCAGCGGGACACGAACGGGCACTCGGTGAGTTCCGATGTGATCGGCCGCGGAGTACCGGGGATCTCGGGGAGCCATGCGGTGAGCGGCGTGTCGGTGCGAGGAATCGAGTGCAGCAAGCCCGATGTGTATGGGTGGCGGGCATCGCCGTACACGTCGGTGGACTCGCCGGTCTCGAGGATCCGCCCTCCATACATGACGGCGACCCGGTCGGCTATCTCGGCAACGACGCCGAGGTCGTGAGTGATCCACACCACCGACATTCCCATCTCGGACTGCAACTCCTTGACCAGCGCGACGATCTGACGCTGCACCGTCACGTCGAGGGCGGTTGTGGGCTCGTCGGCGATCAGCAGCCGAGGGCTGCATGCCAGGGCGATGGCGATCATCACCCGCTGTCTCATGCCTCCGCTGAACTCGTGCGGATAGTCCTTCACCCGCCGTTTGGCATTGGGGATGCCAACCCGATCGAGAAGGTCGATGGCGCGCTCGAGGGCCTCGCTGCGCGAGACGTCCTCGTGGAGCCGTAGCGATTCGGCAATCTGCTTGCCGATTGGATGCACGGGATTGAGTGAGGACATCGGGTCTTGGAAGACCATGCCGATGTCCTTGCCGCGCAGGGCG
The DNA here is from genome assembly GCA_030066715.1 of Acidimicrobiia bacterium. Classification (GTDB taxonomy): domain Bacteria; phylum Actinomycetota; class Acidimicrobiia; order Spongiisociales; family UBA5794; genus JAAETI01. The sequence goes on along the minus strand of JASJBC010000230.1, from coordinate 3,493 downwards.
TTCATTTCGCGGCGGGATATCCCCAGCAGCTCGCGGCCCTCGAAGCGAATTGAGCCGCGGACTACACCGGGGGGCGTCGGCACCAAACCCATGACGCTGAGCATCGACACGCTCTTGCCCGATCCCGATTCACCGACGAGGGCGTAGACCTCAGCGGGTTGCACGTCGAGGGTCACTCCGTTGACTGCATGGACGGTACGGGTCGGGGTTTCGAAGGTGACGCTCAGGTCTCTGATCGCGAGAAGCGAACCGGCGGTTGGATCCGGTAGGTCGGCTGCCTTTGCCGCCGATGCGGCCTCTGCTGTCACGAGTTCTCGTTCCTCGAGGTCGTCTTCAGGCTTTGGTACCCAACTCCACTTCCGCCGGTTCGAAGCAGCGAGAAGGGAGTCGCTCGGGGACCATTGCCGTGGTCGTATCGTGTGGGGGAGAAGTTACTTCGTGGCCTTCGGATAGGGAAAGCCGGTCGTCGACGGTGATCCGCATGTCTGCCGTCGAGACGACCACTATGACAGCGACTTGCGGGTTCGTTGACGTTGCCGAGCTCCGGTTCTTGTGTCGCCTACCCCTCCCGGGGTGGGGTACACTTCGGTCAGCCACATCAAGGAACCCCATGCTTCCCGACCACAAAAAGGCTGCTCTCAACCGTCTGAAAACCGTGCGCGGTCACATCGATGCCGTTATCGCCATGGTCGATGATGAGCGTTACTGCCCGGACATCATGAAGCAGGTGTCGGCACTCCAGGGGTCGCTGGAGGGAGTCAACAGGGTTCTGTTGGAGAATCATGTCGAAACCTGCGTGATGCATGCTGTCGACGAAGGGCGTACCAGCGAGATCGTCGACGAACTGCTCGAGACCATCCGGTACACGCCGGCTATCACCGGCCCGATGAAGGAACAATCCAATGACTGAAACGACCCTGTCGGTACCCGAAATCCACTGCGGCCACTGCAAGATGTCGATCGAAGAGGCGGTGGGCGCCCTCGACGGCGTCGCCTCCGCCGAGGTCAGTGTTGAACAGAGGACCGTGAGCGTTGCCTTCGATACGCCCGCATCGATCGACAGCATCGTCGGAGCCATCGAAGACCAGGGCTACGAAGTCCCCGCCCAGTAGCTGATCTTGGCCGCCGAATCCACCACCGAAACCGTCACCTTCGACATCGAAGGCATGACATGTGCGTCGTGCGCGATGCGGATTGAGCGCGTCCTCGGCAAGCAAGAGGGCGTGGAATCGGCGGTTGTCAACCTCACCGGCAAGGAGGCCAAGATCAAGGTCCTCTCCGGCGTTGATGTGGCAGGCCTCACTGCTGCCGTCGAGAAGATCGGATACGGAGCCACCGAGGTCGTCGAGGACGAGGCTCGGGAAAGCCTCGCCGATCGCTACGACTCCGAGACCCGATACCAGCGTCGCATGGCGATCGGGGCCGCGATACTCACCATTCCGGCCTTCCTGCTGATGATGTTTGGGCCGGGCGGACACGAAACCAGCGACGGCGATGCCATCATTCTCGGGCCCGTCGTAGAGTCCCAGCTCGACCCCGGTGCCGTTGTCGAAGACATGGACATGAGCGGCATGGAAATGGGCGACATGGACATGGCCGGCATGGACATGAACGGCGGAGAGACCTGGCCCGACCTAGTGATATGGCTCCTCGTCACCCCGGTCGTCTTTGTGTTCGGATGGCAATTCCATCGTGCGGCTTTCGTGAGGCTCCGCAGCGGGGGGGCCAACATGGACACGCTCATCTCGATGGGGACCCTCGCCGCCTATTTCTATTCGATCTGGGCGTTCTTCGCAGGCGAGCCGATCTTCTTCGAGACCGCGGCTTGGATCATCACGTTCATCCTGCTGGGCCGGTTCTTCGAGGCACGCAGCAAAGGGCGGGCCTCGAGTGCAATCACCCGGCTGCTCGAACTAGGGGCAAAGGAGGCCCGGGTTCTGCGTGACGGCGCGGAGGTGACGGTTCCGATCGATCAGGTGCATCCCGGCGATCGTATGGTGATTCGGCCGGGGGAGAAGGTGCCAACAGACGGAACGCTGCTCGAGGGATCGTCGTCATTCGACGAGAGCATGCTGTCGGGGGAGTCGAAGCCGGTAGACAAGGCGCCCGGTGACGAGGTCTTCGGGGCGACGATCAACCAGCACGGATTCATAATCGTCGAGGCCACGAGAATCGGTTCGGAGACGGCCCTGGCCCAGATCGTTCGACTCGTCGAGGACGCACAGACGAGCAAGGCACCGATTCAGCGGCTCGCCGACCGGATCTCGGGCATATTCGTACCGGTCGTCGTGCTCATCGCCATCGGGACCCTGACCGGTTGGCTGCTGATCGATGGCGATGTCCCCAACGCTATCCAAGCTGCTGTCGCCGTACTCATCATCGCCTGTCCATGCGCCCTCGGGCTCGCCACCCCGACGGCCATCATGGTCGGCTCCGGTAGGGGCGCCGAACTCGGGATCCTGTTCAAGGACGCCGAGATCTTCGAACGGACGAGGGCGGTGACCACCGTCGTCTTCGACAAGACCGGCACCCTGACCAGGGGAGCAATGACATTGAGCCGGATCGTCACCGAAGATCCGCCTCTGGCTCTTCATCTGGTTGGCTCCGTCGAGTCGGCGAGTGAGCATCCGATTGCTCGCGCCGTCGCCCTCGGCGCAGAGGAAGGCGGCGCCGAGTTGGTCCTCCCATCCAACTTCGAGAACCTGCCCGGACGCGGCGTGCGCGGCACCGTCGATGGCCACACGGTCGCGGTTGGATCAGCCAAGCTGATGGCGGAGCTCGGCCTACTCGTGCCCGAACGGTTCGAAGATGCCCTCGAAGAGATGGAGTTGGCCGGCGAGACTGCATTCCTGGCCGGCTGGGACGGCGAGGTACGAGCTGCCATCGCCGTGGCGGACACCGTCCGCGAGTCCTCGGCCAGCGCCATCGCGGCACTCCACGATAAGAGCCTGACAACCGGAATGCTCACCGGGGACAACCGCCGCACCGCAGAAACCATTGCTGGCCAGATCGGGATCGACCGGGTGATGGCCGAGGTCCTTCCGGGCGATAAGTCCGCTGAGATCGCACGCCTCCAGCGCGGAGGTGAACAGGTGGCATTCGTTGGGGACGGTGTCAACGACGCCCCGGCACTCGTCCAGGCCGATCTGGGAATGGCTGTCGGCACGGGAACCGAGGTGGCCATCGAGGCAGGTGACGTGGTGCTCATGAATGGCGACCCTGAGCTGGCGGTGACCGCGCTGTCGTTGGCAGCTCGGACCTTCCAGGTGATTCGCCAGAACCTCTTCTGGGCGTTCGCCTACAACACGGCGGCGATCCCATTGGCCGCCGCGGGACTACTCCACCCGATGATCGCGGCCAGCGCCATGGCGATGTCGAGTGTGTCGGTCGTTGGGAATTCGCTCCGATTGCGACGCTTCGAACGCTAGCTGCGTCGTATCACTCGTCTCGCACTTCGACGGTTGTGGTCAACTCAGCTCCGTCGTCGAACGTG
>JASJBC010000229.1 GCA_030066715.1 Acidimicrobiia bacterium | reverse complement strand
AACTGGCGGCCGATATCGGCCGCCAGTTACGCAAGTTCCGAAAGGCGGGCCTGGAGAGCGCCGATAGTGAGCCGCATGGACATCGAACTCAGTGGGGAGACGCTCGAGCTGTTGACCGATCGCTACCGATCGTTCGAGCCGGTCGATCTCAGCGGGATGTTCCCGCAACTGGACACCGTCGAGAAGCGCAATCTCGCTGCCTTCCAGATCGGGATGGCTCGCCAGGTTCCCATACCTCAGGACCACCCTCTCGTCGGTCACTTCTGGTACCCACCGGAGATGGCGGCGGCATACCACCTCCAGCACTCCACGGCCAAGATCGAACGGCTAGCGACGTTCGTGCAGGCGGTCGCATCAGCAGTGCCTGTTGATCAGATCCACGACGTCGGCGCCAACGCCGGGCTCTTCGCCGGTTTCTCCGCCGCTCTCGTCTCGGTCCCGATTCACTGCTACGAGCCGATCCCCTTGCTCCAGGAGTACATCGCGGCCAATGCACCCGGGGCGTCGCTGCACAACGTCGCACTCGGAGCCGCAGACGACGGCGAGGTGTCGTTCTACATGAACGCACAGTCGCTGCAGACGAGTTCGCTGCACCGGGAGGCCATCATCGAGGACGCCGCGAAGGTGGCCGAGATCAAAGTCCCGATGCGTCGTCTCGACCGGGTGGCGACGGGAAGGACGATCGTCAAGATCGATGTGCAGGGTGCCGAGCTGCAGGTGCTGGCGGGAATGGAGGCTTGCATCGACGACTGCCAGGCGCTGCTCGTCGAGTCGACCTACCTGAGTCTCGATACCGTCACCGACATCATCCCCCTGGCCAGGGAAGCTGGGTTCGAGTGGCTGTACGTGGTGAACGACGTTTCGTTTGGGGCTGATGTGCTGCTCACCCGGGCGCCGGTCGAGGAGTGTCGACAGACGGCGGTGACCTCGTTCCGGCTCGCCGGTTGACACCCGGAGACGTCAGCCGCCGGCGACAAGAGCTACCGCGACAAGCGCCATGGCAAGACCGATCTTGCGCTGCCGGGTGAGCCGTTCCCCGAGCACGAGCCAGGCGAGGACCACGGTGGCGGCCGGGAACATCGCGGCGATCACCGAGACAACCGCTAGAGAGCCTTCGGTGGTAGCGATGATGAACAGGCCGTTGCCGAGGGTCACCAGCACGCCGGCCCCGATCGCCGGGGCGAGGGCGCGGCGGCCGGGAAGAAGGTTGCCCGCAGTCCGTACGACAATCAGAAGCATCACCACCGACCCCGCAATCCGGGCCGGGAGCAGACCCCAGATGCCCGAATCGCCGGCGGCGAGGCTGAGGAAGACGAGCAGCCCCCCAAAGCCGAGACCCGCCAGAAGCCCAAATCTGACCCCGGTGGCGACATCATCGGCTGCGGCAATGTGCCCACCGCTGCTGATCGTCCAGATGGCGACTAGACCGAGGACCAGCCCGATGATCACGATCCCGGTCGGCCATTCTCCGCGCACGATCTCCCACAACGCCGGCCAGATGCCGGCACCGACGGCAGCGATCGGCGACACCACTGCGATGCTGCTGCGGGTGAACCCGGAGTAGAGGGCGATCACGGCCATCGCCCCGCTGAGGCCAGCCAATGCACCCCAGAAGACGGTCGGACCGTCGAGCCGGCCGCCGAACAGAGGGCCGAGAAGGAGCACGGCGGCCACCCCCGCCAGATGATTGACCAGAACCACAGCCATGACCCGGTCCCGCCGGCTGGCCAAGCCGCCGAGGAAGTCACCGGATCCGGACAGGACCGCGGCGGCAACGGCGAGGGCGATAGCCACCGCTACTTGCCCGTGTCGTTGTTGCCCGGGTGGAGCAGAGCGTCCACATCGGCTCGAGCCACTTCGAGCTTGGCCTTGGTCTTGAGGATCCTCCGCTCGTTGGTCCGCAGCCGCTGTTCGGCGGCGGTGATGTCATCGGCCTCCCAGCCCGAGCTGTCGATGCGGAGTTCGATCTCCGCCTCCAGCCGCTCCCGCTGGCGTTCGAGAGCACGGAGACGGTTCTCGCCCACATGGACGATCTCCTCTGCGGCCCGCAGCTGGATGCTCTGCTCGGTCTCCGGCCCCGCCGTGAGATCAACCGTCGTACCCGCCAGGAACACGGCCGTCGTCGGTAGCGACGCCAGCACTGACCCGGTCTCCAGCGAGTAGGGGCCGACAAAGACACCCTGTTGCAGAGACGCCGGGATCATCGCAAAGCCCGCCCCGCCCGACCGGGCCCCGATGTCCACGATCGTCGGCGTAGGCACACACTCGACTGCGGCGGTGATGCGAGCCGAATCGAGCATGCCGCGCAGCTCCGCAGTTGCCTCCTCGATCTCCTCCCCGTTGTCGACAGCGGCCAGGACGCGGATTCGTGCCCGCGACCACGCCCGGGTGCGAGTGAAGAGATAGGCGCTGAGCAGCGCCAAACGGCTGGAGTCGTCGTCCTGCCACCACACGTCGATGGTTCGCTCGTCACGCGGAAGCTTCTCGAGTGCGGCCCAGCGCCGCTCGTCGCTGAGCATGCTGACCACGTTGACGCCGAGCCGGTGGGTCTCGCGCACCGCTTGCGCATAGCCGGCCAGATGCGCCTCGTCGGTCTGCTCCGGCCACCCGAACAGGACCGTGTTGGCCTGCAGCGGCCCGAGCCCGAAAGACTGGACGATGATGGGGAGAGCCTCCATTGCGTCGGATGCGAGCACGGCGCGACCGTGCACGTCGAGGCCGAGGTTCTCGATCTCCCCTCGCAACGCCTCCTCACTGGCCTGCCGCTCGCGTCTCATCAGAGCGCCTTCGCCGACGACGATTTGGATGGCAGCCGTCAGGCCGCTCTCCCCTTCCAACCACGAGCCAAACCGGAGCAGCCGCGCCCGCCGGCGCGGGTCGGCGGAGAACGCAAGAACCTGTGGCCGCCACGAACGCGGGTTCTCCGCCTCGGCCGTCATCGCCCGGATGCCTTCCTTGACCCGCTGGAAGTAGAACGACCTGCTGGCGTCTGCCCACCGCTGCGGCCGGTCGATGCGGCGTAGGTACTGATAGATCGCAGCGAGGATGATGATCGCACCGAGACCCGCAGGGATGTTGATGGCAACCATCGCCACGGCGCAGGCAATCGCCCCCGCCAGGCTCGCCCGTCGATCGAAGAAGCGGAACCGGGGCCGGAACGAGGGACTCGCCGCCCTTGCCTCGTAGTAGGTCGCATAGTTGAGCAGCCCATACGAGATGAGGAAGAACATCGACACGACCGGGGCGATGGCGTTCAGGTTGCCGATGGCAACCGTGGCAAGCGCAATGCCGAGGGAGAGCACGACGGCACGCCGCGGATTCGATGCCGAGCCGTGGCCCTTCGCGAAGTAGTTGAGTACCGGAAACACACGGTCGGACGCCAACGACTGGAGAATGCGCGGCGCCCCCAGGAACGAGGCCATCGCCGACGACAACGTGGCGGCGATGACCCCGGCGTCGATGAGCGGACGAAACGCGGCAATCGAGTTGAGAATCGACGTGTCCTGGATCAACTCCGCAGACGTGGCATTGCCGGCAATCAGAATGGCCACGGTCACGTAGACGACGGTGGACACCCCAACCGCGGCAAACGTGCCGCGCGGCAGGCTGCGCCCCGGGTCACGCAGATCGCCGGACATGCTGACACCTTGGGTGAAGCCGGTAACGGCAGGGAAGAAGATGGCGAAGATCGCCCAGAACCCCAGGGCGCCGGCCGGGCTGGACCAACCGTCGCTTGCCACCCCCGCATCGAAGTTGGAAATCGCACCGGCGTAGAACGACACCAGTGCGGCAACGAGAAGCACCATGACAACGAACTGGAATCGGCTGGCGACGTCGGCACCGAGCCAGGCGAGGCCGAACAACAGCAAGACTGCGACCGCCGCAACCAGCTGAGCCGCCCAATCGGCGTCCAGACCGAAGATGGCCGTCGCCGCCTCGCCGAAGCCGACCGCGTAGAAGGCAATCGACACCGATTGCGCCAGGAAAAGGACGATCCCGATGGCGCCACCGAACTCGACCCCGAGTGTGCGCGAGATCATGTAATAGTCGCCGCCACCCTTGACATCGATGTTGGTGGCGATCGCCGCCAAGGAGATGCTCGTCAACACCGAGACGGCGGTGGCGATCCCGATGATGATGAGAGCATTGCGCAGACCGCCGTTGCCGACGACATACCCCAGCCGCAGGAAGAGGATTATGCCGAGGATCGTCAGGATCGACGGGGTGAAGACGCCGGCGAAGGTTCCGAGGGTGCCGCGGTTCGTTTGCTGAGTGGTCAAGTTGGCTCCTGCCCCACCGACGGTGTCACATCGTAGGGTGACGCTAACCGCTGAGCGGATCTCGCTCGTCGACCTGTTCGAATACCCGCTTCGCCTTGCCCACCTCCGAGCGGGGCATCGATCCGGGATCGCCAACCTGCACGGTGGTCCGCGAGCGGAGGCGGCTCTGCAGTGCGGTCTCCAGCCGCCCCCTGATGTCATCCCGGCGGGGGATGTCGACCGCCAAAGCAAGCTCGCAGCGCACGACCATCTCGACCAAGGTCCCGCGCTTGTCGAGCACGATGGCCCACTGACCCGAGACGCCGGGCTCCGCCAGCACCACCGCCTCTATCTCGGAGGGGAACACATTGACGCCGCGGATGATCAACATGTCGTCGGCACGACCACTGATCCGATCCATGCGGCGGAAGGTCCGGCCGCACGAAGAAGGCTCGTCGACAAAGCGGGTGATGTCGCCGGTGCGGTATCGGATGACGGGCAAGGCCTCCTTGGTGAGGGTGGTCAGCACCAACTCGCCCTGCTCCCCGTCCGGGACCGGCTCTCCCGTCGCCGGGTCGATGATCTCGGGGAAGAAGTGGTCGTCGAAGATGAACGGTGCGCCTTTGGCCTCTATCGACTCCATCGCCACCCCGGGGCCGATGATCTCGGAGAGACCGTAGATGTCGAGAGCGTCGATTCCCCACGCGTCCTCGATCTTGGTGCGCATCGACTCGGACCACGGCTCGGCGCCGAGTATCCCGTACTCGAGCTTGATGCGATCCATCAAACCGGCGGCGGAAGCTCGCTCGGCGAGGAGCAGCGAGAAGGATGGGGTTGCGCTGAAGCCACGGGCTCCGAGGTCGGCCAGGAGCTCTACCTGAAAGGCAGCGTTGCCGCCTGAGGCGGGAACGACCGTCACTCCAAATCGCTCGGCACCGCCGTGCAGGCCGAGCCCGCCGGTGAAGAGCCCGTAGCCGTAGGCT
>JASJBC010000228.1 GCA_030066715.1 Acidimicrobiia bacterium | reverse complement strand
GACCAGGGCTTGGACATCTTGTCTGCTCAGCAGCGAGGCCGCATTCGCCCTCACCACCTCTGCAATGTGGGTGACGATTACCGACGGACGATCGACGGCAGTGGCCCCGGTGGCCGACGCCGAAGCCCGCGCCGAATCCGGCACCCAGAACGCCTTGAGACCGAACACCGGCTCGACCGTCTCGGTGCCCCCCATGGCCCGCAACTCTTCTCCGTCACCCAACGGGAGAGCGAGGATCTGGTCCTGGGGAGCGGTACCCCGGCCGACCTCGGTGCCGCGCAATACGATGCTGTACGTGGCGGGCGGCAGGGAAACGTCGTCGCGGGTCCGCACAAAGGGCATGACGACACCGAGCTCGAGCGCGATCTGGCGGCGAAGCGACTTGACGCGATCGAGAAGATCGCCGTTCTTGGCAGGGTCGATGAGGTCGAGGATGTCGTACGAGAGGCGCAACTCGAGAGGTTCTACCCGCATCTCCCCCATCAGCGCCTCGGGATCGTCGGGATCGAGCTTGACCTCGGGGGTCTCTTCCGTCTCGTCCGGCTCCATGTCGTCGAGAGCGGCACGACGGCTGCCGGCGATGAAGAGGATCGCAGCGAGTGTGAAGAACGGCAGCTTGGGCAGACCGGGGAGCAGACCAAGACCCGCCACCGCAAGCCCACCGAAGCGAAGAGCGCGAGCGTTGCCCAGCAGCTGCGACCCGATTTCGGCGCCGATGTCTTCCTCGGCGCCGACCCTGGTCACCAACAGACCCGTCGAGATCGAGATGAGCAGGGCTGGAATCTGGCTGACGAGGCCGTCACCGACCGACAGCAGCGAGAAGGTGTTGACTGCCTCGGAGAAGTCCATGCCGAGCGAGCCCATGCCGACGGCCAGGCCGCCGAATAGGTTGATGACGACGATGATGATGCTGGCGATTGCGTCGCCCTTGACGAACTTGGCTGCACCATCCATCGCACCGTAGAAGTCGGCTTCTGTGGAAATGCGCTTGCGTTGCTCCTTAGCCTGCGCCTCATCGATGAGCCCCGCCCCGAGATCGGCGTCGATGGCCATCTGCTTACCGGGCATTGCGTCCAGGGTGAACCTGGCGGCGACCTCGGCGACGCGGGTCGCACCGTTGGTGATGACCACGAACTGGATGACGATCAGGATCAGGAAGACGACCAGACCGACGATCACCGAGCTGCCGATTACGAAGTTGCCAAAGGTATCGATGACCTTGCCGGCGTTGCCGTCGAGCAGGATCAACCGGGTCGAAGAAACGTTCAGGGCGAGACGGGCCAAAGTCGTCACGAGCAGCAACGACGGGAAGACCGAGAAGTCGAGGCTGTCGGAGAGAAGGATGACTCCGAGCAGGACGAGCACCGCGATCGTGATGTTGGCGGCCAGCATGGTGTCGAGCACAGTCGCCGAAATGGGGATGATCATCATCATGACCACCCCGATCAGGGCCAGCGGGACGACTACCGATGAACGTCTCATGCAACCCTCCTGCGGCGGGGACGGCGTCTATAGGCGACGGCGAGTACTGCGGCGACCGCCTCGAAGAGGTTGGCGGGGACAAAGCCGCCGACCTTGACCCGGCGGTACAGGGAACGAGCCAGCGGCTTGTTCTCGATGAGCGGTACCCCGTTGCGCCGGGCCTCGGCGCGAATCTTGGCCGCGATCTTGGCGGCACCCTTGGCCACGATGCGAGGGGCGACCTCGTCGGGGTCGTAGCGTAGGGCTATGGCCAGCCGGGTCGGGTTGGTGACGACGACATCCGCGGTGGCAACGTCGTAGATCATGCGGTTCCGGCTCATCTCCCGAGCACGCTGCCGGCGGGCAGAGCGGACCATCGGATCGCCCTCGGACGTCTTGAACTCCTCCCGCATCTCCTGTTTGGTCATCTTCATCTCTTTGTTGTGACGGAACCGGGTGACCGCATAGTCCGATGCAGCGATGACCAGGGCCAAGCCTGCGGCGCGGATCACGATCTGCCACACCTGATCTCCGGTGAACGCGATCGCATCTACGACACCGAGCGGTTCACCGAGCCGGTCCATCCAGGCCATGAGCGGGCCCCAGATGAAGGCAACCAGCAGGCCTACCTTGCCGACGGCCTTGACCAGTTCCCACATGAATACTGATGGCTTGAACCTGTTGAGACCCTTCTTGAGGGAGAGGTTGGAGAGCTTCGGCTTGACCGCCTTGGGCGCCAGAGTGAAGCCAACCTGGCCAACACCGCCGGCCACGCCGAAGATCGTGGCGGCCAGCAGGAACGGGGCAAGACCCACCAGGAGCATCCCGATGACGTGGGAGCCGACTTCCGCTTCGATTGCCCCGGTGCCGGATATGGAGAGAATCGCCTTGGCCCGGACCGCAATCGCGGACGCCGCAGCCGGGGCCATGAAACGCAGGGCAAGGACCAGCATCACCATGGAGAGCGCAACGCCGACCTCTTGGGACTTGGCAACGCGACCTTCGCGACGGGCTTCTCGCTTCCGTCGCTCTGTTGGCTTCTCAGTCCGATCCTGGGAACGGCTCACTTACGACTCCGGTCGTCGATCCAAGCCATTCCATTGGCAACCCAGCCGATCCTTCGGCCTAGTTCCCTGTCGGCAGCTGACCCCAAGAGGTAAGGGCGAAACCACTTCGTGGATTCGTTACATCCCCAGCAGCGTGGTCCGGAATGTGTCCTGCATGATGCTCATCACGCCGTCGAGGGTCTCGGGCACCAGAAGCAGCACGGCGCTGACGCTGGCGAGGGCGGCGAACAGCTTCACGGGTAAACCGATGAGAAACACGTTCGACTGGGGAGCGAAACGTGCCGCAATACCGAGCACTACCTCAGCGATAAAGAGCGCCGCGAGGGCCGGCATGGCCATCTCAATGGCCCCGATCATCATCCGTCCCATCAGCTCGACGGCAACCTCGGCAAGGCCGCCCGACAGGGAGATGGTGCCGGTGATACCGACTGCGTCGAAGCTGACTCCCATCCCGGCCACCAGCATGCGATCGCCCCCGAGCAGCAGGAACATCGCCAGCGCCATGATGTTGAAGATCCGACCGAAGATCGTGACCTGTTCGGTGCTGACCGGATCGAAGATCGCCGCTGCGCCAAGGCTCGATGTGAAATCGAGCAGTGATCCGCCCACAGTGAACAGGTAGAAGATGATCCCCGTGAGGAAGCCGAGCGTCACGCCGACAACGGCGTTGGTGAAACCGCCGACGATGAGCGTTGCGATGTCCGTTGAGCCTGCGATCGGCTCCGCAAAGGTGTAGCCGAGCACGATGACCAGGACCATGCGGCCGGTCGCAGGGAAGGCCTTGAAGATGGGGGAAGCGATCACAAAACCGGCGACTCGGATACTGGCGAGCAGCATGCCGGCCACCCAGTCGGCGTTCACGACGAAGTCGAGGTCCACCGTTCCCCCTACATGCTGGGGATCAGCGACCAGAGCCCGATGACCCAATTGGTCATCGTTCGGATCATCCACTGGCCCGAGAAGAGAATGATCAGCCCCATGGCGACGAGCTTGGGGACGAAGGTGAGCGTCATCTCCTGGATCTGAGTGATCGTCTGCAGCAGGGATACAGAGACGCCGACGAGCAGCGCCGCCATCAGGATCGGGCCGGCGATGGTCGCTGCGACCTGGAAAGCCTCAGAGACGATCTCGATTACCTGGGCATCACTCATATGACCGCCCCCTGCGCTGACTCGACGACGGACCCGATGAGGAGGGCCCACCCATCAACAAGAACGAACAGCAGCAGCTTCAGGGGCAGCGAGATGAACACCGGTGGCAGCATCACCATGCCCATCGACATCAAGACTGCGGCGACGATGAGGTCGATGACGAGGAACGGGACGAAGATGACAAAGCCGATGACGAAGGCGGTGCGAAGCTCGGAGATGACAAAGGCGGGGATGAGCGTGGTGGCGGGGACATCCAGCTCGGAGGTCGGCTGGGCCGAGTCCGAAAGGTCCATAAAGAGTCTGAGGTCGTCCTCGCGGGTCTGCGCCAGCATGAACTCGCGGAATGGCTCGTAGCCCGCCGCAAGGGCATCACCCTGCCCGATCTCACCGCTCAACATCGGTTGGATGGCAACCTCATTGACCTCGCTGAATACCGGGCCCATCACGAAGATCGTCAGGAACATGGCAAGCCCAATGAGCACCTGCGACGGCGGGATCGTCTGCACCCCGATCGCGTTTCGGGTCAGGCCAAGCACGATCACAAACCGCGTGAAGGAGGTCATGAGAAGCAGGATGCTCGGTGCGACAGCGCCAATGGTGAGCAAGAGGATGATGATGACGGTGTTGCTCAGGGCCCCGTTCTCCGACTCCACGGTGATGGCGATGTCCGGAACTTCCTCGACCTCGGGCACCTCGACCAGCGGTGCGACGGTTGTCGTGGTCGTTGTCGATGACACCGGCGCAGGATCCGGTGGGTCCTGCACCTGAGCCGAGGGGAAGGGGCTCGGTGTGGATTCTTGCGCTGCAGCGGATCCGGTGAGAAGAGTGGCGACCAGAACGCCGACTACGAGGAGCGCTCTACCTGCGACCCGCACCGAACAACCTCCACGGTGTCTGTGCCGGACCGCGCACTGTCATCAGTTGCAGTCGGCGAACCAGGCCAATCCGTGGCTGTTCGGTGATTCCGTTCGATTCGGCGAGCTCGGCATCCGCTGCCGTCTCGACCTCAGGGAGAGCTTCGAGTTGAGATATGAGGCCAACGCCGGTCTCGCCGGCGCCGACCAGAAAACGCTTGTCGTCCACCTCGACAACGGCAACCCACGTACCCTTGCCGAGGGCCGCTTTGTCGGAGATGCGAAGCCGGTTGGTCGTGGTCCCGCGAGTTCTGCGCACGTACCACCAGAGAACCAACGGTGCGGCAATGACCACGAGAAAACCGGGCAAGACGTCGGTGAGGAAGTTGAGGGCGATCATTGCTCGGGCTCGCAGACCTTCGTTAGGCGAACGCCGAGCTGATTGCCCACGACAACGATGTCGCCGCGGGCGATCATGGAACCATTGACGAGGACATCGACAGCATCTCCGGCCTCGCGATCCAACTCGAAAACACTCCCCGGCCCCATCGAGACCAGGTCCTTGACCTGGATCGTGCCGCGGGCGATCTCCACGCTGAGCCTGGTGACCACATCGGAGAGCACGCTGATGCTGCGGTCGGCGCCCACGGTCCCGACCCTGCCGAGATCCGGCAAAGCGGCCGGGGCCACGCTCGGCCCCTCCGCCGCTGGCTCATCGACCGGAATAGAGCCT
>JASJBC010000042.1 GCA_030066715.1 Acidimicrobiia bacterium | reverse complement strand
GTTGAACGTGTGGAAGAACTCCTCGAGGATCTGCTCTTTGCCGTCAAAGAACTGGACATCGTCGAGAAGGAGGAGGTCGATGGTGCGGTACCGCGCCTTGAACTCGTCCATTCGCTTGCGGCGGATGCCGTTGATGAACTCGTTGAAGAACTGCTCGGATGTGACGTAGCGGACGATGGATCCCGGGGCGAGCTCGCTGCGGTGATGACCAACCGCATGAAGAAGGTGGGTCTTGCCCAAGCCGGCGTCTGCGTAGATGAACAGCGGGTTGTACTGGCTGCCCGGTTGCTCGGCAACGGCCATGGCGGCGGCGTTGGCGAATCGATTCGAGGAGCCGACGACGAAGTTCTCGAAGGTGTACTTGGAGATGAGACGAGACTCCCCAGACAACGGCAGCCGTGGCTGTTGCGGAGCGGTCGTCGGCTCTGCTTGCTCTGGAGCGGGTTGGGCCGGTGGCGGCGTCATGTCCTCCACTGCGACGTCGAGACGGATCTCGATATCGGGTCCGTAGACCTGAGCCGTCGCCCTGCGAAGGGCGGAGAGATAACGATCCCTCACCCACGACCGGTGGAATTCGCTTGGGGCCTCGAGGGTGAGAGCCGAGTCAGAGTGCTCCGCCCGCAAGGGCGCAATCCACGTCTGCCAGGCCCCAACCGAGACCTCGTCCTGTACGACCTGCTTGAAGCTGTCCCACTGCGAGGCCAGTGGTTGCGGTTGTCCGTATGTCATTGTCCGACGATGCCATCCTCTAAACCTGAGCCATCCACATACATATCCACATACTGTGGAGAACGCATGTGAGCGCGCTCATCTCTAAAAGTCCTGGGAAGTTGCCGCCCAATCACGCGGACCGGCGGAGCGAGTATATGGAACGCCCTCCCCGGTATTCAAGAACGGCAAATCCGGGCCTACCGCCCTCTCCGGCCGGTTGCTGCAGTCTCTGAAATGCGTTGTCTACCAGTTAATATGGTGGGGTTGCATATACAGTGAGTTCGGCCGCGAGACGGGTTGGTTACGCAAAAACGCCTGAGTTCTTTCTTTCGCGGGCAAAGCCAACTTTTCGCGAATGGCAGTTCCAATGCCGCGCGCGTGCGGCAGAAGCGCCTAATCCCCTTTGACAATCTGTCCGAGGTGTTCGTAACCTAGCGCCCGACCGCGACTCCTCCCATCTGGATTCCCCGTTATGAAACGCACCTATCAACCCAATGTACGACGCCGTAAGCGCAAGCACGGCTTCCGCTCCCGGATGCGCACCCGCGCCGGCCGGGCCGTCATCAAGCGCCGCCGCGTCAAGGGTCGTCATCGCGTCTCTGCCTGAGACCGGTCGTCCCTACCGATCGCTGCGCAGCAGCGCAGAGTTCTCCCGGGCCTACAAGACCGGAACCCGCCGCCGATGTGGTGCGGTCACCGTTGTCATCGCTCCCGGCCCTGCCGGGCCCGCAACCGTAGGTTTTGTCGTCGGCAAGAGGGTGGGCTCCGCGGTGTTGCGGAACAGGGCCAAGCGCCGGCTGCGTGAAGCCGCGGCGCGTTGTGCCCTCAAAAGCGATACCGTGTATGTGCTGATCGCCGATCGAGCGGTGCTGACTGCGCCCTTTGCCGGCTTGGTCAGTGCGATCAACCGTTGTACAGGAGAAGAGTCCGTGTCCGAGGAAAGAGCATGAAGCTCAGGCCATACCAGCCCTCTTTCTGGGCGGTGAAGCTCATTGCTCTCTATCGCAGATTGATCTCTCCCCTGCTTCGCGATAACTGCCGGTACCGGCCGACCTGCTCTGAGTATGCGCAAGAGGCATTGCGCACGCATGGGTTCTTGCGGGGTGGCTGGATGGCGACAAAGCGCATCGGCCGATGTCACCCTTGGCACGACGGCGGCTACGATCCGGTACCACCGCGCAATCAAAAAACCTCCCCAGCACAAGGCAATCCCACGTGAATCCCTTCACCGTCCTCGCTCCCCCGCTCGGCCAGCTCCTCACCTGGCTCTACGACTTCATCCCCAACTACGGCGTCGCCATCATCATCCTGACGCTGATGGTCAGCCTCTTGCTCTTCCCGCTGACTTTGAAGCAGACCCGCTCGATGAAGGCCATGCAGGAGATTCAGCCCGAGGTCAAGAAGCTCCAGAAGGAGTACAAGGACGACCGGGAAGAGATGAACAAGCAGATGATGGCGCTCTATCAGGAGCGCGGCGTCAATCCGGCGGCAGGGTGTTTGCCGCTGATTCTGCAGATGCCCATCTGGTTCGCCCTGTACAGGGTTTTCCGCACCAGCCCGAGCGCCGACGACCCCACGGTTTTGGATCCCAGCGACATCGTTCCGGCCGGGTCGGAACTGGCCGATGCGCTGCTGGCCGGGGACTCGAGCACCACATTCCTCGGTTTGGACATGCTGCAATCGCCACAACAGGTGGTGTCCGACGGGCTTGTCGGCGGGATCCCGGCGATCATTCTCGTCCTCGCCATCGTGGCAACCAGTTATTACCAGGTGTATCAAACGACCCGGCGCAACAAGAACAACGGTCAGACCGAGAGCCGACAGGCCCAGCAAATGCAGATGATCTCGCGGATCATGCCGCTCTTCATGGGGTTCATCTCGTGGGGTTTCCCGATGGGGCTCGGTCTCTACTTTGCGGTCTCGAATTTGTTCCGTGTGGGTCAGCAGGCGGTCATTTTCCGCTTGGACGGTGACGACGAGGACGGGAAATCCGTCAAGGGTGAGGCAGCTCCCCCAGAGACCCCAAAGACGACCGGTCCGTCACCACACGCCAGCAAGAAGCGCAACCGGCGCAGGAGGAAGTAGGTATGGAGTGGGTTGAGGCAGTCGGGAAGACTGTCGACGAGGCCGTCGACGCCGCAATGAGCGCCCTCGGCGAGACCTCAAAGGATGCGGTCAACATCGAGGTGGTTGACGAGGGCAAGAAGGGTCTCCTGGGTCTGGGTGGTCGTGAGGCCAAGGTCAAGGTGACGGTCAAGCCAAAGAAGAAACGGCGCCGTCGGACAAAGGGCCGCAAGCCGCAGAACGGTCAGTCAAAGTCCGGAGATGGCAAGTCCCGCAAGGCAAAAGGCGGGAAGCCAAACGGAAGTCAGCAACGGAGAAAAGGCCCCAAGGACTCGAGAGATCGGGGTCCGAAGGAGAAGAAGCCGACGGCAGCGAACGGCTCAGTAGAGAAGAAGAAGGTTGTCGTGGACAAGAAGCCCGAGGACAAAGCGGATATCGAGGAGCAAGCCCAGGTCGCACGTGAGTTTGCCGAGGGGCTACTCGAGGCGTTTGGCCTCGACGGTGTGGTGGAGACCCGTGTGGAGGATGACATCCTCTATGTCGATATCAACGGCGAGCAAACGGAAGCGCTGGTTGGTCGAAAGGGTGCC
Organism: Acidimicrobiia bacterium; assembly: GCA_030066715.1. Lineage (GTDB taxonomy): Bacteria > Actinomycetota > Acidimicrobiia > Spongiisociales > UBA5794 > JAAETI01. The sequence goes on along the minus strand of JASJBC010000042.1, from coordinate 35,424 downwards.
GTCGTCCAGGCTGTTCACGAGCTGACCCGTACAGTGATCCAGAGAAAGACATTTGGCGCTCCTCGGATGCGGCTGGACATCGCCGGATATGCGGCACGTCGTCGCGAAGCTCTGAAGATCTATGCCGGGCGTCTTGCGGAGACCGTCATCGAGGACGGTCGTGAGGCAATGCTCGAACCGATGAACGCTGCCGATCGCAAGGTCGTCCATGACGCCATTGCCGAGATCGACGGTGTGAGGTCATTCTCCGAAGGCGAAGAGCCAAACCGTTCCGTGGTTGTAGCTCCGGCCGACTGAGCATGCTCAACTTCGGCCCCCATGTTTCACGTTGAACATGGGGGCCGAAACGCGTGCGGTCGCTGCGGCCCGCTATTGCGGTATCGAGCTCGGATCGACCCAGCTAGAGCTGCTCGTTCGGTATCACGATTGGCTTGCATCGGAGGGCCACCGTGCCGGCGGCATCGGCCCGGATGAGCGAAATCGGCTGTGGGACAGACACATTGCCGATTCCCTGGTGTTTGCCTGCGGTCTAGCCGATGGCAGGGAGTGTCTCGACATCGGCAGCGGTGCAGGTCTGCCGGGGATCCCACTGGCCATTGCCATGCCGGCTGTTGAGTTCCGTCTCCTGGACAGATCAGGTCGACGATGTGACCTGATGCGTCGTGCGGTGACGATCCTCGGTCTCGAGAACTGTCGGATCGAGCAGAACGACATCAGGGAGATCGACGACCCGGTCGAGTCGATCGTTTCGAGGGCGGCGATCCCGATCGCAACTCTGATGATTCACGTGAAACGTCTGCTTGTTCCGGGCGGTGTTGCGGTTATCGCGCTATCCCGCACCGGTGAGGGCGACATCCCCACCAAGATACCGGATGGTTTGCTCATCCGAGTCGAATCCGTGCCCCCCGGAATCCTTGACACGGGTGCGAACCTCCTTAGGATTGAGGCAACTTAGTCCGCAGGAGAGATCCATGACCGACAACGCAACGGTTGTTGCGATTGCAAACCAGAAGGGCGGGGTCGGTAAATCGACCACAGCCATCAACCTTGGAGCCGGTCTGGCGATGCAGGGTGATCGAGTTCTCCTTGTAGATCTCGACCCACAAGGCAATACGTCCTCGGGGCTGGGGATCGATCGAAACGGTATCGAGTACTCAACATACGAGGTGATCATCGACGAGGTGGCGATCGATGATGCCATCGAGCCCACATCGGTTCGTGATCTCTATGTGGTGCCGGCCACTATCGAGCTTGCCGGCGCCGAAATCGAGCTGGTTTCGCTGTTCTCGAGGGAGATGAGGCTGGCGCAGGCGCTCAAGCCGGTGGTTGCGGAGTACGACTTCATCCTGATCGATTGCCCCCCGTCGCTGGGTTTGCTGACGATCAACGGACTTGCCGCCGCCGACGAGGTGCTCATCCCCATCCAGTGTGAGTACTACGCACTCGAGGGGGTGAGCCAGCTGATGAGAAACGTCCGTCTCGTGCAACAGAGCCTCAACCCTCAACTGGAGGTCGAGGGTGTGCTCCTCACTATGTACGACGGGCGGACGACACTCTCCGCCGATGTTGTCGCTCAGGTCCGCGAGCACTTCGGCGACACGACCTACCGAACCGTGATTCCCCGAACCGTGAGACTCTCCGAGGCGCCGTCCTACGGGGAGCCCATCGAAGCTTTTGATCCAATGTCCCGTGGGGCTATCTCGTATCGAGAACTGGCCCGGGAGTTCAGGAGGCGTCATGGCCGCACGTAAGAGCGGATTGGGGAGAGGGCTCGATTCTCTGCTTCCCGTCGAGCATCCCCTGGCAGGATTCAGCACGATCAAGCTCGACGAGATCAAGCCAAACCCACAGCAACCGCGGGAGCACTTCGATCCCGAGGCGCTGCAATCGCTGGCCGACTCGATCGCCGAGGTGGGCGTGCTGCAACCGATCGTTGTGCGCCCGGCGGAAGAGGGTTACGTGCTGATCGCAGGCGAGCGCCGCTGTCGAGCAGCCCGGATCGCCGAACTGACCGAGATCCCGGCGATCATCAGATCCGAGACAGGTGAGGAGTCGGCGAGCCTTGCTGAGGCCTTGATCGAAAACGTGCAGCGCGAGGATCTCTCCCCGTTGGAGGAGGCAGCCGGCTACCAGCAGCTCCTGACAGATTTTGGCTTGACCCACGAAGAGGTGGCCACCAAGGTCGGCAAGAGCCGCAGTGCCATAACAAACACGTTGCGGCTGCTGCAGTTGCCCGCGCCGATTCAGGGCATGGTCGGGCGCGGCGATCTGTCCGCGGGGCATGCCCGGGCGCTGCTGGCCATCGAAGACGTGCCCTACGCCGTACACATCGCCGAGCGGGTGGTTGCCGAGGGATGGTCGGTGCGCCAGGTCGAGGATGCGGTCAAGAAGAGAGCGGGAACGGCCGCCACCACGAAGTCGGCCCGGGTGAAGCCGCCACGACCCGCCGCGATCATCGAACTCGAGGACAGGCTGGGGGAGCGGCTCGGGACTGCAGTGAGAATCGATCACGGCAAACGGGGTGGGAAGGTCGCAATCAAGTACTCGTCTCTGGACGATCTCGAGCGGATATACCGGCTGCTCAGTTAGTCGGCACCCGTAGGCTGCTCCGACCCGTTCCTCTCCGACCAATCCGTCGCATAGAGATCGACAAGACCTTGTGCGATTGCAGTCATCTCGGGCTCCGACAAAGCATCGAGTGCGACCACGACGGCGGGGGACCGCGTGTTCTTCAGCATTGGGATCGCCCGGCCCCCGTGCGGTATGTCGAGCCTCGCGGCGACCAGCTCCGCCAGAGCCCGTCCGGCTTGCGAACTGCTCAGCTCAGATGCGAAGAAGAAGACACCGGCGCCGTCGTCGCGGGCGGCACAGATGGAGACAACCACGTCGATGCCGAGACGGTTGGCTCGTAGGGCCCGCACCCGCTCGTTTGGTGTGGTATCGGAACTTCGCGAAAGGACGACTGCCGCACCATGCGCCTGGATGATTGTAGAAAGCAACACGCCCGGCGCCCAGGTTGCCTCGGCTTCGGCATCGTCACGACAGAACGTGTCGACGTAGATGCGTTGCCCGGCAAGCGAGCTGGGAAGATTTACTAGCCACTGGTGGTCGCGCACGACCTCGCGACCGGGTTTCGCCGTTGCCCGCGCCATCAGGCTCAGCTCCTGGACCACCTCGGCACCGGTGAGCCCGTCCTCGGCCAGCCCACGATTGGACTGAAACTCCAAGAGCCCGCGCAACGTATCCGGGCCAAAGATCCCGTCGACGTTGCCGCTGTCGAAGCCCAGCGAGTTGAGCTGGCGTTGCAATTCGGCGACGTCGTCGCCCCGCATCATCGGGACGCGGTGGTAGAGGATGCGGCTGCCGAGGGTGAAGCCGGCGCTGACGAGAGCCCGCCAGGTGTCGGGACCGACAATGCCGTCCGTCCAGAGACCCCGCTTCTTCTGGAAGCCCGAAACTGCTGCAAAGGTGCCGGGGCCAAAGCTGCCGACCGGGTCGGGCTCCGTATTGTGGCCGAGCGCGGCGAGACGGTCCTGGATATCCCGGACCGCCTCTCCATCATCTCCGCGTCGATAGAGTCTCACGACCCCATCGTCTCACATGTTCGGATCAACCTATGTAGTCCGCCAGTTCGGCCTCGAGTTGGCCTTTGGAGCGGGCTCCGACGAAGCGCTTCTGCTCTTGCCCGTCCTTGAACAGGATCATGGTGGGGATGCTCATGACTTCGTAGTTCATCGCCGTGTTGGGATTCTCATCGACGTTGAGCTTCGCAACCGTCAGCTTGCCGGCCTGCTCCCCGGCGAGTTCGCCCAGGGGGCCTTCCATCATCTTACAGGGACCACACCACTCGGCCCAGAAGTCGACGAGGGTGGGGGTGTCGCTGCTGATGAGATCTTCGAACCCGGCGTCCTGTGCGGTAACTGTCGTCTCTGCCATGCTCCTAACCTTCCTGTTCCTCAATTGCGTCGAGCCAACGCTCAGCGTCGATCGCGGCCTGACATCCCATACCTGCGGCCGTGATCGCCTGACGGTACACGTGATCGGTGACATCTCCCGCCGCAAACACGCCGGGGACCGATGTCATCGTGTTCTCCCCGATGATGATGTAGCCCTGATCGTCGAGATCCAGCTGGCCCTCGAAGATCTTCGTATTGGGGGTGTGACCGATGGCCAAGAACAGGCCTTCGACGGCGAGTTCAGAGACCTCCTCGGTCACCCGGTTTCTGATCCGCAGTCCCGTGACTACGTCATCACCGAGCACCTCTTCGACCACAGTGTCCCAAATGACCTCGATCTTCTCGTGCTCCAGAACACGGTTCGCCATGATCTTGGAGGCCCGGAGCTCATCGCGCCGGTGGATCACGTAGACCTTGGAAGCGAACTTGGTGAGGAAGAGGGCCTCTTCGGCGGCACTGTCACCGCCACCGACCACGGCGATTTCCTTGCCGCGGAAGAAGAACCCGTCACAGGTCGCACACGCCGAGACCCCGTGACCGCGGAGCCTGGTCTCGCTCTCGAGACCGAGCCACCGAGCCGAGGCCCCAGTGGAGATGATCACAGTGTCCGCCTCGTAGAGGTCGTCCTCGACCCACAGTTTGAACGGTCGCTGCGAGAAATCGACCTTGGTCACGTTGTAGCTCATGATGCGAGTGTTGAACCGTTCCGCTTGCTTGCGGAATCCCTCCATCAGCTCCGGGCCGAGAATTCCGTCGGGGAAGCCGGGGTAGTTCTCGACGTCGGTCGTGAGCATGAGCTGTCCGCCGCGTTCCATCCCCTCGATCATCAACGGCGAGAGATCGGCGCGAGACGTGTAGATGGCGGCCGTGAGCCCGGCGGGTCCCGAGCCGACGATAACGACCTTCTCAGTCATCGTTCGGTCCTTTGTGTGTGTTCAGTCCTGTGACGCCTCGCGCGGGATGCGAAGCCTCCATAAGAACATCCCGGCGACCACAAATAATCCCCCAATGATCGTGTAGGCCCACTGCATACCCACCAGACCGGCGAGCAGGCGGACGAGACCAACGACGAGGAAGATGACGAGGACGAATCCAAGCAGGAGGGCCACGATGCCGACGCCGGTCCATTTCGCTGCTGAGGCGAGCCGATCGACCGTCAGCGAGCGGATCTTCGTGGCGGTGTCCTCTAGGAAGTCGGCTATCTGTGTTGGAAAGTCGTTCATCCCCACGCAGATTAGTCAGAGCCCCGCCGGGTGTCGTCTAGGGCAGCGTCTCCACGACCTCGCAGCCAAAGGGGACGTGGAGGACGAACACCGTTTCGGTGACGTCATCCGGCGCATATGCGACCAACACGAGCTCCTGCCCGGCGGCGTCGGTGACCGTGCCGAGGATGAAGGGAACGCTCTCGGGGACGATGCCGCGTTCGGCTGCGGTCTCGGCCGAGGCCGTCTCCAGCAGGCAGTCGAGGAAGAACGGATCGACACTCTTTGCGTCGTCGGACAGCGCCAAGGTCTCCGGGTCTCGTGCAGCAAGCAGCTCGACGAGGGCCTCTGTGTCGACTTCCTCCACGGAGCCGAGGAAGACGAGGTGCTCGAGTCCCTCACTGTCCGCGCTCGTCGTCGTCTCGGTCGGAGCGGCCGTCGTCTCCGGAGCTGCGGTCGTCGCCGCTGCGTCCTCGATCGCGGAGAGGCTCGCCCCACCATCGGCCGCGTCGTCGCCGCGCTCCTGCGGGGCCATTTCCGCGGCCGGCGCTTCGGTCGCCGCAAAGTCGGTAGCGGCCGTCGTAGCCACACCCGCCACGACTTCGTCGCTCGCGTCGTCACTGTCTCCTGCAGTCATGAGGCCCGGGCCCAATGCGACGAGGAGGACGAAGACGGCTGCCACCCCCGCCACCGGAGCCCACCTAGCCCAAGCGAACCGTCGCCGCGGGCGCACTGGGGCCGGCGCAGTGACACCCAGCTGCTGCGCGAGGTTCGAGTGCAGCTGAGCGGACTCGGTTGCGGTCAGGTACACATCGGGGGCCGCGGCAATCGCCTCGAGAGCGAAGCGCTGCAGTTCGAGGTCGGCAGAGCACTCGCCACACGCGGCAATCTCCGCAGCGGCCGTGGCCGCGACGGCACCGTCGAGGGTGCCCTCGGCGAGAGCCATGATCAGCTCTTGATCGTGTTCGTGCATCTTCATTCGTCTCTTTGATGTTGCGAACCCGCTCTGAGGTTCCCAAGACTCTTGGCTAGCTGCTTTCTGCCGCGGAATACTCGTGACTTGATCGTTCCGACCGGGACATCGAGTATCTGCGAGGCCTGTTCGAGGGACAAGCCCTCGAGATCGACGAGAACCACGGCGGAGCGGAATTCTGTCGGCACGGCTGCCAGGGCCTCCTCGATGTCGGGGCGGAGCTCGACCGCAGCAAAGGCATCGCCGCTCTGCCGGTCGGGTGGGTCGGCGGTTTCCGGAAGCGGTTCGGTGCGACGCCGTTTCGCCTTGCGCAGCAAGTCGTAGCAGGTGTTGACCGTCACCCGATAGAGCCAGGTGCTGAACGCCGCCTTGGCCTCGTAACGATCGGCTTTGCGGAAGACGGTGAGAAACGTCTCCTGGACTGCGTCGAGAGCCGCATCGCGATCACTCATCATGCGGAGGCAAATGGCGAAGACACGATCCTCATGAGCTCGTACCAGCTCGTCGAAGGCGGCCATGTCGCCGCCGAGATAGCGATTGAGGAGCGCAACATCTTCTGCGGCCCGGCTGGTCATGGAGGGGATTCTGGCGCGTTAGCGCCGCGGTGTCATGCCGAGAAGGTGACTTCCGAGAGTTCCGAGAAGAACTCGTCGACGGCCTGCTCGGGAAGGTCGGTCAGCCAGAGCAGCCAGACACCACCGTCACGGTCGGGGAGTTGCAGCTCCGCCGGTGCGTCGAAGACCGTGCCGGAGCCGATCGGTTCCCACGACGTGAAGTCGGCCGGGATCGTCTCTGCCCAGAGGATGGAATACCCCGTGTTCGGCGTGGCCCGAATCTCGACGGCTCCGGGGGCTCCGCTGACCCGGAACGTCACCCCGACACCTTCCTTGATGCGGGGGAGCGGATCGAAGTAGCGCTCGGTCCGCCATGTCGTGGAGAAGTCACCATCGATGAGGTTGGGCAAGTCCCGCTCCCGCTCGCTCTGGTCGCCAAACGGGTCGTAGACCGATGGCTCGGCGCTGAGCACTCCTGGAGCCACTTCAGGCAGGGTTGTCGTCGTCGACGCCGGCGTGGTGACCGTCGTCGTCACGTCGCGAGTCACCGGGGGAGTGGCCGGAAACAGGAATGGAGAGTCGGGGTCGACGTCGATGGCCAGCCCGATTCCGGCGATGACGACTGCGCTGATGAGGAGCATGGCGGCCGGGATCACCCATCGCCACGACCACCCGGATCGACGCGATGGGGGCAGTGTGGAGGGAATGGCGCGCAGGGCCGCACCGAGGGCGCGGGCGTCGTACTCCCCGGCTTCAGCTTTCCTGATCGCATCGTCTACGGAGGCGGGCAGCCCGTCGACTAGGTGGGAGGGTCGGATCGCCGGGCTCGAGGAGCCGGTGACCGCAATCCGCAGCGCCCGGGCCAGGGCAACGGTGTCCTTGCCGGGACGGTGAGAGAGACGGCGTCGCCCGTACGAGCTGAGCTTCGCCGGGTGGGCGGCGGAGAACACTATGGCTCCCGGGTCGATGGCTCCATGAATGACCCCGGCAGCGTGGAGTTCGGCGAGCCCCTCGGCGAGACCCGCGGCGTTGGGAAGGAACTCGGAGACCGGCAGCGTCTCCCCGGCGGCGAGCCGGTCGGCGATCGAAACTCCACCGTTCCACTCGATGGCTGCGTGAGCGCCCCCGGCGGGGGATTCTGCGACCTCGTAGACGCCGGCGAGGTGCACATGCTCGACGGTGGCGGCGGCGCGCGTTGTCGTCACGAACTCGGCAACGCGAGCGGGGCTGGCGTCGGCATCGAGGACACGCACCAGAACGGGCCGGTCGAGCGCAGTGTCGGTGGCGAGCCATTCGTCGATGTCGCCATCGCGACCCAGCCGCACCTGTGTTTGATATCTGTCGGGGAGTTGTGGAGCCACTACGAGGCCGAGATTACCCGGGTCGGGGTTTTGTCTCCTCGGGAGGGTATTGCAGCAGCGTCAGCGGTTCCGGCAGTTGGATGAATCCCTCGTCCTCATAGAGGCCGATGGCGGAGTGGTTGTCCATCTGCGTGTTGAGGAGGAGTACCTTCGCCCCGGAGGACCTGGCCTTCCTGGCAACGACACGAACCAGCGAACGGCCCATGCCGTGGCCCTGCCACTCGGGTTCGACCGCCACACGTTGCAGATAGGCGATGGCGCTTCCGAAACCGACGACCGCATAGGCGATCGGGGTTCCTCCGCTGCCGAGAATGGTCAGCGTCGTCGAGCGTGAGGTCGCCCCGATTGCCTCCTCGAGTGCGCCACGGTTGAAACGCCAGAACGGCGGGAACGCTGCCGCATCGATGTTCAGCAGATCCTCGATGTCGGTATCGGGACGTTCCACCACGAGATGGTCCGGCGCCCCGGTTGTGTTCTCGAGCGACTTTCGCATCAGGGCGAGGTCGATGAAAGGCGCAAAGCCGGCCTGAGTCCAGGAACGCTGCGAGTTGAGCGGAAGGGGTGGCGACATGACTCCGGTCACTCCGAGGTCGAGGAGCCGTGACGCACAGGCCTCGAGGAATGAGGGCCCACCACGAAGCAGACGAAGAGCCGCCTTGGGCTCATCGTCATTCCAGGGGCGTGCCTCCGCTCTGGCCCACCCTCTGCGCAGCGTTACCCTGCCCGGCCATTGTCCGCGTTGGCTGACCGTTGCAGGCTGATCGGCAAGCGCCATCAGTCTCTCATTCCCTCTCCACATCGGGTTGTCCCTCGCCCGATGTGCCGCCGGTGCGGCGGTTCAACGACCACGTTAACCGGGTCCCGGGGGGCCTCTGCCGCCCCGCCCGGAAATGGCCCAAGCATCGTTCAAGTGGGTGGCGGCAGCGACCGATACCGTCACTGATACCACAGAGGGTGGCGGGATTCGCCACCGATAGTGACCGGGGAATGACGATGGAACAACTGCCGACTCTCGATGCTCTTCTTGGCAAGCTCGCCGAGATCGGGGCCTCCGATCTGCACCTCAAGGTGGGGTCACCACCGGCGTACCGAATCGATGGGCATCTCCACTTCTCTGAGCTTCCCAAGGTGAATCCGGAGGACACGAGGGAGTGGGCAGAGACCCTGATGGATGACAAGACCCGAGCCATCTTCGAGGAAGAGGGGGAGGCCGACTTTGGCTACGGCACCGCCAGCCTCGGCAGGTTCCGGGTGAACGTGTATCGCCAGCGTGGCTCGATCGCACTGGTGGTGCGTGCGGTCGTTGCCGGCAGCAAAGGCTTTGTCGAACTCGGGCTCCCCGAGGCCGTCGGCCGTGTCTGCAAGCAGGATCGCGGGCTGGTCATAGTCACCGGATCGTCGGGCTCCGGGAAGACCACGAGCCTCAACGCAATGCTCGACGAAATCAACTCGACCCGGCGGGTGAGCGTCGTGACGCTGGAGGATCCGATCGAGATGCTCCACCGCGACAAGATGGCGATCGTCTCGCAGCGTGAGGTCGGCGTCGACACCGGCAACTTCGCCGACGGCCTGCGTCGCATCCTCCGCCAGGACCCCGACGTCATCATGGTCAGCGAGCTGCGCAATGCCGAGACGATCGAAGCAGCCCTCTATGCCGCAGAGACAGGCCACCTCGTTCTCGCTGCGATGTACACCAAGGACGCTGTCGAGACGGTGACGCGGCTCATCGAGGTCTTCGAGCCGCACCGGCACCATCAGATGAGGTTGCGTTTTGGGCAGAACATCAAGGCGATCGTGAGCCAGCGGCTGGTGTCTGCCGCAGACGGCTCGGGACGTATCCCGGCTACGGAAGTGCTCACCGAGACCGATCGGACCTTCGACTACATCATGGATCCCGAGTTGACGAACCGGCTCGAAGAGGTCATGTCGGAGGGCGCCTACTACGGGATGAAGACGTTCGATCAATGCCTTCTTCAGTACTTCCGCGATGGCGTGATCACCTTCGAGGAGGCGCTGAACAACGCATCGCACCCAACCGACTTCAGGATGGCCGCGCAGAAGACCGGTCTGCGCACTGCCTGAACCGACTGTCCGGATCTAGGGCTCGCAGGAAGCAACGGCAGGGTTTTCCAAGAGTCCTAGATCCGGCACTCGATCGCATTACGCTGCGGGTCTATGCCCGACTTTATCTGCCGTGACTGCGGCGACTCCTTCTCGCTGCCCCAAAGCGTGCTGGATCGCTACCCGGGATGGGTCCCCAAACAGTGCCGATCGTGCCGTGACGCCAAGCCGACGACCGGGACGGCGCCGAGTGGGGGCACCAACGCCGACGCGGACCCGACCACGGGAGTGTTCACCGACGGCAGCTCCGTTCCCAATCCCGGTCCCGGCGGCTGGGGTGTCGTCTACGTCGTCGACGACGAGATCATCGCAGAGCGGCACGGGCACGACCCGGACACAACCAACAATCGCATGGAGCTCACCGCACTGCTCGCCGCCCTGGAGGTGATCCCCACCGGAACCCCCGTGACGGTCTATTCGGACTCGAACCTCGCCGTACGCACGATCACCGAGTGGGCGGAGGGTTGGGAGAAGCGAGGGTGGAAGCGCAAATCCGGCCCGGTGGAGAACTTGGACCTGGTCAAACAGGTCTATGCGGGGTACAAACGCCGCCCCGAACTGAAGCTGAAGTGGATCAAGGCCCACGTCGGCTTCCGCTGGAACGAGTATGCGGATGCGCTCGCCGCAAGGTGGCGGGAGGAATGATTCCGCCGCGGCTGGCCGGGCTGTTTGCGGAGGGATCGGCCGCTCAGCTCCTCGGGGAGCGCTTCGAGGCGGCCGGTTATCAGCTCTACCTGGTGGGCGGCAGCGTTCGTGACGCCTTCCTCGGCTCCGAGACCAAGGATCTGGACTTCGCCACCGACGCCCACCCGGAACCCGTTGCCGATCTGCTCGAAGGATGGGCGGACGGGGTGTACCGGGTGGGGGAGGCCTTCGGGACCATCGGCGCAACCAAGGCCGGTGAGGTGTTCGAGATAACGACTTTCCGCAGCGACGTCTATCGCGAGGACAGCCGCAAGCCTCGGGTGGAGTTCTCGCGAGATATCGAAACCGATTTGTCACGGCGCGACTTCACCGTGAACGCGATGGCGGTGCGGTTGACCGGCGGACCCCCGGAGATGGTCGACCCGTTCCACGGGCTCGCCGATCTTGCGGCACAGGTGTTGCGGACGCCGATCGATCCTGAGGTGTCATTCGGCGACGATCCGCTGCGGATGCTGCGGCTCTACCGCTTTGTCGCCTCGCTGGGCTTCACCCCGGATCCCGAGGCGGTGGCGGCCGTCTCCAGAATGCGGGAGCGCATCGGGATCATCTCGGCAGAGCGAATCCGCGACGAGCTGAACCGGCTGATGGTCGGTGCCCATGTGGCAGACGGACTGTGGGGGCTCGTCGACTCCCGTCTCGCCGACGAGTTTCTCCCCGAATTGGCCGCGCTCCAGCTGGAACAGGACCCGGTGCACCACCACAAGGATGTCCTGGCCCACACGGTTGCCGTAGTGGCCAAGACATCCGCCAAAGAGACACTGCGCCTTGCCGCGCTGTTTCACGATGTCGGGAAACCGGCGACCAGAGAGTTCGGTGAGGGAGGCGTCACGTTCCACCACCATGAGGTAGTGGGGGCCCGCATGACGCGCAAGCGGATGCGTGAGCTTCGCTACCCCAAGGACACAATCAAGGACGTCTCCCAACTCGTGTTTCTACACATGCGCCCGCACACGTACAAGATGGGATGGACCGACTCGGCGGTACGCCGCTACGTGCGGGACGCCGGCGATCTGCTGCCGCTGCTCAACGAACTGGTGCGCTGTGACGTCACAACCCGAAGTCGCAAGCGCGCCAATGCAATCGCGCGCCGCATCGACGAGTTGGAAGAGCGGATCACCGAGTTGCGGCAACAGGAGGAACTCGACGCTTTGCGTCCCCCGATTGATGGCAACGAGGTCATGTCCTACCTCGGAATCGCCCCGGGACCCGACGTGGGGGCGGCGATGCGCCTGCTGACGGAGCACCGGATCGACCACGGCCCTTATGAGCCGGAGGAGGCATACCGCCTTCTCGACGAATGGTGGGCGGGACGTCCCTAGTCGTCTTCCGGTTCGGTGCGACGCCGCACCAGCCCGAGGATCCCTGCCGTCATCAGTGCCTGTGCGCCGAGCAGAACGAGGATGAACCCGATACCGAGCCGGGCGCTCCGGGCATACAGATACACGATGCAGAAGGTCACGAAGCCTGCCGATATGGCCGCCGCCGACCCCATGGCCCGGTTGCGGTCGAAGTAGGCCAAGTACAGGGCGAGGAGCCCGCCCAATCCGCCAAAGCCGGCGAGGAGCCGTGCGATGGGGAAGCTGCCCGGGTCCATCAGCCGGAACGGGCCCCAGGTGAGAGCGGCGCCGCCGAGGATGGCGAGGGCGGCGACCGCCATGGCGATGGCGAGCCGGCGATCGATCTGCTCCGCAGCGTTCTCTCTGGCGAGTTCCTTGACGTTGGCCAGGCTGAATGCGGAGCTCGGCCCCTTGCCGTATTGGGACTCGGCCTTGCGGCGCCGTCGTGACTTCGGTGGTCCGTCATCGTTGGCGCCGAGAAGGTCGAGGAAGAACTCCTGGCCCTCCAACTCGAGCACCAGGGTTTCGTCGTCGGCGATCAGGTGGACCTTGCCCTTGACCTTCTTGACGCGAACGTCGGCATGACGCCAGGCCCCGATTTCCGTGTTGTCCGCCTGGATGATCACCCGGTTGAGATCAACGGTGACCTTGGCATCGAGCACAGAGTCTGGGTCATCGAGAAGGAAGACCGATCCGTAGAAGTCGTGCACGCGCTGCTTTCTGTCAACTACAGAGGAATCGGGTCGTGAGGATCACACCTTGAGGGCAATGGGTCTCAGACCACCAGGAGATCGGCGAAGCCGGTGGTGCGCAAAATGTCGGCCAGCTCGGCCATGTGGTCCGGGTCGGCTTCCGGGATGTCGGCGAACTGTGGGCGGACGCCGTGCTGGCGGAAGCCGATGAGCTTGACTCGCATGGCCGGGTCGACGTCGTACAGCCATCGGGCGGTGGCGGCAACGGCTTCAGGAGAGTCGTTCTTGCCGGGAACCATCAACAGCCGGACTTCGTACAAGCGGTCCCACTCGGCGAGATACCGGATCGTCTCCAGCACGAGTTCGTTGCCGGATCCCGTCATCTCGCGATGGGTGTCGGGATCCAGCGCCTTGAGGTCGATCATGGCTCCGTCCATGACGGGAAGAAGGCGGTCCCAGACATCGCGGCCGGCGTGACCATTGGAGTCCACAAAAGTGGTCAAGCGGCTGAGCTTCCCGTCGCACTTGATCGCACTGAACAAGCTGGTGACGAAGTCCGCCTGTAGCGTCGGCTCGCCGCCGGAGACGGTGATACCGGATATGAACGGGGAGACCTCGTCGATTTGGCGGGTCAGGCTGTCGAGACGAATCATCTGGCTCAACGGGGTGCTGTCACGGGGGCACACCTGGATGCAGATGTCGCATTGCGTGCACACGTCGTCGTCGACGACTACTCGGTGGTGCCCATCGAACCAGAGAGCCATTTCGGGGCACGGCTCCACGCAGACGCCACAGCTGTCACAGTCGTTGATCGTGTACGGGTTGTGACAGGCGATGCAGTTGAAGTTGCATCCCTGGAGAAACACCACAAAACGGTTGCCCGGTCCGTCGACCGCACTGAACCGTATTACATCATTGAGGTGCCCTTGGGCTGCTTTCACGGCTGAGGACCCGCTTCACGTATCTCTCCGTTACATGCGAGTTCTTCACCGACCCGGCCGCAAATGTCGTGCTGCCGTGCCGGGCGCCCATCTCGTCGAACTGCTCCACGTCGCACTTCCGGACCAGGTATCCGGTAATGCGGATGAATCCGTTCGTGGCGAGATTGAACGTGAAGTCCCGCATGCCTTCCCTGAAGGCGCCACGGATGATATCGACCATCGCGGAGGGGTTACGACGTACGGTGTCCTCGACGTGGAATATGTCGCTGACTCCCGCCGGGAAGAGATCGTGGTGGGGAGCGACGGCCCGAATGTGGTCGAACATCTCGGGCTCCTCGCCGATGGGAACCCGTGTGCCGGCGGTCACCTCGAGATCGCTGTCGATGCCGGACTGGGAGTGCATGAAGGCACGGCCGTTGTTGCCCTCGCAGTAGGGCATCGGGCGCTGCGCAACGAGGTCGGCGATCGTGCGGGTGATCCGATAGGACAGCTCGTTGGCTTCGGCATCGTGCCCGTACCGGCCGTCCTTGCCCGCCGCTTCCATCAGGATATCCACGGCCTCGGCGAGTCCGTACACGCCGTACATTGCAGAGAACTTGTCCAGCTCGATGAGACCCTCGACGGCGAGGAAGTCGTGCTCGAAGAACTTCGCTTCCTCGACCAGATACCGGATGCGAGCTTCGATCAACTCCGCAAGCAGCTCCACATAGTGGGGGAGCGTGGTGTCGATGAAGCTGTCGATGTCACCCTGATGGAGGAGTGCGACCTCCTTGAGATTGAGCCTGTTCAGGGTGTGAGAGCCGCCACCGATCTTCAGTGAGTTGTAGCAACTCACCGCCGCGTAGTCCTCGCCGAGGTCGCGCACCATCAGCGGATGGTTCACGAAGTGGGGCTTGCCCGTCTCGAATACCGTCAAAACGGCTTCGAGGAGCAGATCGTCCGGGGTCAGCTCAGGATCGACCTTCAGTGTGATGTTGGGGACGACCTGGAGCAGCTCCCGATCGATCCTCAGGATGGCACGAGCGATCCGGCTGTCGTGTGGCCCGAGATCGGTGTGCACGAACGCGTCGGGGAGCATCCGGTCCAGTGCCCGGTAGAAGAGCTCGAGCTTCCTGTAAAGGTCATCGTCGCTGATCGCATCGGTGACATAGGGGGCCAGGATCTTGTCGAAGTCGCCGAGGTAGACGGGGTATCCGGTGATCGAAGGGACCTGCGTGTACATGATCAGCAGGAAGTTCAGTGCCTCGTCCAGGTCGGTGGGAGGATCCAACTCGAGGTGAGCCGATCCGTTGCGCAGAGCCTTTCCGTAGTCCGGCAGGATGTAGCGGCCGCGATAGGGGGCACTGCCCTCGAACAGATCGCAGATGATCTGCTTGTTCAGAGCTTCCGCGGCCGCCGTGCTGAGCGCCGGGTACTCGAGGGCGTTCTCGGCGAGCCACGCCAGATAGTGCTTGCGCTGGTGAAAGGTCAGGGTCGGGTCGTTGACGATGTCCCTGGCTCTCGACCGGAATTCGTCCATGTTCATTTGTTAGATCCTCCGCTGCCGAGTTTGCCGCAGCTGAGCCCTTTTGTCTAGAAGGCTGCTAGACAATTATCGAGTTTGTCCGTCCGGCAATCGGCTACTGATCCACTAGAGGTTGTCCGAAGGTCGTTAACCTCACATGATGGCCGAGATTCAGTCGCTATGGCGGCGCCGCTTTCTCAAGTCGAACCCGGTGGTGCGGTTCTCGATCCAGGTATCGGTCATTCTCTCCGCCATTGTCGCCCTACCCGCCCTGGTGGCACGGCAATGGGCCGACGAGCGCTTCATCATGTACATGCCCGAGCATTTGGTTGGAGCCAGACCGTGGGAGCTGGTCGGGCGGGTGATCGATGAGATCCCCGGATACCTCGATCTCGGCGTGTTTCGCCCGTTCAGCCGACTCCTCTTCTACCTCGAGCACTGGGTCGTCGTGCGCATCAGTGCCGCCACCGGGATCGCCCCCAACGTGACCATGGCGGTCGTCAAGATTGCGATGATCTTCCTCTTGGTGACGATGGTGATGATGACCATCGACCAATATCGCCGGGCCGCCGGCGGCAAGGCCACAGATGTGCATTGGCGGCGTCTGTACGGTCTGACTGCGGTCCTGATCGGTATCTCGCTGGTTCTGTTCAACCCGGCGACCCATCCGCTGACTCTGTTCCCCGGGCTGTATCTCGGGACGGCGGCCGTCGTTCTGGCTGTGCCGCTGTGGTTCGGCCGGAGCTGGCTGCGGTACCGGTCGGGTCAACCCTTGCGCCGCATGTGGGTGCGGGTGGGCAGTGCGGTCGTGATCGGCGCCCTGCTCGCCAGCATGATCGAGATTGCCTACCTGGCTTTGCCCCTCGGGGTCATCCATCTTCTGTTGTTGTCCTTCGCCTCCGGTGACTCGTGGGTGGCGACGTGGAAGGACCTCTTCCACTCGGAGGCATTCCTCCTCTGGGCGCTGGTCGTCACCGGCTTCCTGGTTGTCTTCATCCCCACCAGGGCCTCCATTGCCCAGCGCTGTGCCGAACTCGCTTGCTACCGGGCGGCGGAAGTGTCGGTTGGCGGTGACGCCTTCACGAGCCTGTTCTACCGGCTCGGGGCGTCCTTCTGGCCGGTGCCGCAGTGGAGCCAGCTCAACCTGTTGAGTTGGGTGCGGAGGGCGCCGGAGTTCCTGCTTCCGGCGGCAGTCGGGGCGGGATTGGTCTTCACGGTGCTGCGCCGCACCGCCATCGAGCGGGACGAGGACACCAGGGGACGCCATCCCCGGGTGCCGATGACGCTCATGGGCATCTACTTCGTGATGGTTCTATTCGGTGCCGCTGCTTTGGCCGCACTCAGCGGCGGGCTGCAGGATCGTGGTGCGGACATCTCGCCGTGGCGGGAGACCGGCCTTTCCTGGATGGCGTGGGCTGTGATCCTCGGTATCGCCCTCACTGCCCTGTATGACTGGCTCTACGATCGATCGGCCCTTGTCATGTCGGCCTGTCTGGCCCTGGCGCTGGCGCTGACCTCGATCGTCAATCAGGGCGATATGGCGAGCGTGAACTCGCGGCTCGACACCAGGCTGCAAAACGAGGCGGGGTTGCTTCTCGTCAACTTCGACAACACACCCGAGGGCAACGAGCAACGCTGTGACGTGGTCGCCGATCTGGTGGCGACGGCGGTATCGGACACCGAGGAGCACAAGCTCGAACTCGTTGGCGTCTACCTGGACAGTGCCGCCGACAACATCTACGGAACTGAGTTCTGCGAGTCCTGAGTTTCGTCCTGTTGCTTCTTGCCGCGGCGCTCCAGGCTGCGAATCACCAAGAAGGCGACGACGATCGGCCCCACGAACAGCAGGATCTCGTCCCAGCCGCCTTGGTGAGCCAGTAGCCACGTCATGGGCCGAGGATACCGACCCCTTCCCGGTTAGCCGCCGAGACGGAGGAGTTGCGGGCTGGAGCGCGGAACCCGCTCGATGAGGCCGCGTGCCTCGAGATCGAGCTTCACCGTGGTTGTGTACCAGCCGACGCTCGCGGACTCCCACATGCTCGCAGGTGTCCTGGCCTCCACCTCGGCGCGCAGGTCACTGAATGCCAACTCCCCATGCTCGCCGATCGCCGCCAGGATCGCCGCCTTCACCGGGTCGTACATGGAACGCAGGATGTTTGTGCCCTGAGCACCCTCCTTTGGATTCAGGGCCAGCACTCGCTCTTGATCCAATTCGATCTCCCGTCTTCGTCATATGACTGTTAGTCATATTATGACGATTAGTTATAGTAACGGGCGTGAGTGATGTCAACCTCCCTACTTCGTCATACGCCGTGCTGGGGCTGCTCTCGTTTGGTCGAAAGCTCTCCGGTTACGAGATCCGGCGGTGGGCGCTGGCCAGCCTGCGGCACTTCTACTGGAGCCCGGCGCAGAGCCAGATCTACCGCGAGCTGCGCCGGCTCGAGGAACTGGGTCTGGTCAGCGCCGAGACCGTCGCGCAGCGGGATCGGCCCGACAAGACGATGTACTCGTTGACCGAGCCGGGCCATGCCGAGCTGGTGCGATGGGTCGAAGGCCCCGTTCCGGAGCCGCCGGTAGTGAAACACCCGGCGCTGTTGCGGCTCTTCTTCGGGCACGTGGCGAACCCGGAACGGCTGGCCGACATCGTTGCGGCCCATGGTGACGGAGTGGACGCCACTACCGGTGAGCTGGAGGAGCTGCTCGTCGGCCTCGAGGATGCCCCCGAGGCCGACTACCCTCGGCTGGCGACGCAGTGGGCGCTGGAGATCCATCGTGGCGATCTCGCCGGCAACCGTCTCGGAGCCGAGACCCTGCGCCGACTCCAGGGAGAGTGAAGCCCCACTAGACAGATTATGTGCATATACGTATAATCTTTCTTCTTTGCCAAAGAAGGAACGATGATCCGCACAGCCATTTTTGGAGCCTCCGGCCACGGCGGCGGCGAACTGATCAGACTCATCGACGCTCACCCGCAGCTCGAAGTCGGCTATCTCGGTGCCCATTCCAAGGCCGGGCGCAGACTGGGTGAGGTCCACCCTCATCTCGGCGGGGGAGAGCGGCTGCTTGCCGGCAACGACCCTGAGCAGCTCCCCGAAGTGGACGTTGCGTTCTTTGCGCTTCCCCACGGCACGTCGGCGGAACCGGCGATGCGAATGCGCGCCAACGGCACACGGGTCGTCGTGGATCTGGGGAGCGACTTCAGGCTCGACGGTCCCGAGCGCTACGAAGCCGCATACGGGTCGCCGCATCCTCATCCCGAACAGCTCGGGAAGTGGGTGTACGGGCTCCCCGAACTGTTTGCGGATCAGTTGGCAGGAGCCGACCGGATTGCGGTTCCCGGTTGCTACCCCACTTCGGCTCTGCTCGGGGTTGCGCCGCTCCACTCTGCAGGCTTGGTCGCCGGCACGGTCATCGTCGACGCGGTGTCCGGGGTTTCCGGGGCGGGCCGCGCTGCCAAGGAGAACCTCATGTTTGGTGCGGTGGACGAGGGTGCCGCCGCCTATGGCGTGCTCACCCACCGCCATCAGCCGGAGATCGAGCAGGTACTGGGCCAAGTTGGCGACTTCGAGCCTGCGGTCATCTTCACGCCGCATCTGATCCCGATGCAGCGAGGCATCCTCACGACGTGTTACGTCCCGCTGGCTGAAGGCGTCGACGGAGAGGCCGTGGCCGCACTCTTCGCCGGTGCGTACGAGAAGACACCCTTTGTGCAGATCTCGGACGTCTCGCCGAACACGAGATGGGTAACCAACTCGAATCGGGTGCTGGTGCAGCCCCACTTCGATCCGAGGACGAACACCGCTGTGGTGCTCGTGGCCATCGACAACCTCACCAAGGGCACGGCGGGTGCGGCCGTCCAGTCGGTCAACATCGCGCTTGGTCTCGAGGAGACCGCGGGCTTGCCGATGGCGGGGTGGATGCCGTGAGCGTCACCGCCCCGCAGGGGTTCGTCGCCACGGGAGTCGCCGCCGGGGTCAAGGAATCCGGAGCACTCGACGTCGCGCTCGTTGCCGGCCCCTCCAATGCGGTGGCAGCAGCAGTCTTCACGCGCAATCGGGCAGCGGCGGCTCCGGTGGAGCTGAGCAGAGGTCAGCTGGCGCGCCGGCAGGACATGCGCGCAGTCGTGCTGAACTCGGGCTGCGCCAATGCGGCAACAGGGCCCGGGGGACTCGCCGACGCCCGGGCGATGGTGAACGCCGCCGCCAGCGCCGTCGGCTGCTCCCACGAACAGGTACTGGTCTGCTCGACGGGCGGCATCGGGAAGCCGCTCCCGACCAAGGAAGTGGTCCAGGGAGTGATGGCCGCCGGGGAGCGGCTCGCTACGTCGCCGGAGGCAGGAACTCTGGCCGCCCGAGCGATCATGACAACCGATACCGTGCCCAAGGAGAGCACCTTCGCTGCCGCGGGCTTCAGCGTCGGGGGCATGGCCAAGGGGGCGGGCATGGTCCGGCCCGACATGGCAACCATGCTCGTGGTCCTGACCACCGACGCCATTGCGGACTCCGCCACGCTCGATACCGCGTTGCGAGCGGCCGTCGACGAGTCGTTTCACGCCCTCAATATCGACGGATGCCCCTCCACGAACGACACTGTGATCGTGCTCGCCTCAGGAGCAAGCGGTGTTGCGCCCGATGTCACCGAACTGACCGATGCGGTGGCGGCGGTGTGCTGGGATCTTGCCAATCAGCTGGCGCGCGACGCCGAAGGTGCCGGCCGGGTGGTGATGATCGACGTAGTCGGGGCGGAGACCGATGCGGTGGCCCGGGAGGCGGGGAGGCTGGTTGCCGATTCGGCTCTGGTGAAGTCGGCCTTCTTCGGCGGAGACCCCAATTGGGGACGGCTGCTGGGCGCCCTGGGCGCAACCGACTTGAAGTTCGACCCGAACGAGTTTGGCGTCGCCTACGACGGCATCGACATTGCCCGTGATGGTGTGGCCGTTGCTCACGATGCGGATGCCTTGCACGCGGCGATTGCCAGCGGTGACTTCATCGTGACCATGACCATCGGGACCGGGCCCGGTGCGGCGCGGGTGATCACCACCGACCTCACCCCCGAGTACGTGACCTTCAACGCGGAGTACAGCTGATGAGCACCGGACACTCGACGCCCCACGAGGCGAAGCCACGTATCGCCAAGACGATGGGCAAAGCGCGGATCTTCTCCGAGGCGCTCCCGTTCATCAAGGACTTCCGGGGCAAGACCGTGGTCATCAAGTACGGCGGCTCGGCGATGGTCGACGAGGATCTGCGCAACACCTTCGCCGACGACGTGGCCATGCTCCACTACGTGGGCATCAACCCGGTGATCGTGCACGGAGGCGGTCCGCACATCTCCCGGGCGATGGGCCAGCGCGGCATCGAGCCGCAATGGCACGAGGGGCTGCGGGTCACCGACGAAGAGACGATTCGTGTGGTGCAGTCGACGTTGGCCGGCGAGATAAACCCCGACATCGTCCGTCTGATCAATGCGCACGGCTCGGTGGCCGCCGGCGTCAACGGGCTCGACGGGAACACCTTCATGGCCGAGGCCAAGGATGAGAAGCTGGGGTTCGTCGGCGAGATCACCGAGGTGAACCCGGGGCTGATCCAGAGCTTGCAGCATCAGGGCTACGTACCCGTGGTGGCCCCGCTGGCCAGGGGGATCGACGGCAAGGCCTACAACCTCAACGCAGATACGGCGGCCGGGGCGCTGGCGGAAGCGCTTGGTGCACTCAAGGTCATCTACCTCACCGACGTGGAGGGCCTATACCGCGATCTCGGCGACAAGGACTCCTTGATCGCTCGAATCATCGTGAAGGATCTGAAGGATCTCATCGACTCCGGGTCCGCATCCTCCGGGATGCTGCCCAAGCTGAGGTCCTGCATCTCGGCGGTCGAGGGTGGCGTGGAGAGAGCCCACATCCTCGATGGTCGTATGCAGCATGCGCTGCTGCTGGAAGTGTTCACACCCGAAGGGATAGGAACGATGGTGACGATGGAGCCGGTGCTGTGAGCCCCGCTACCGCAGGCCGACGACGCCTGATTCGCAAGCTGCTCGCTGATGGTGAGATCACCAGCCAGGCCCGCTTGGTGGAGCTGCTCGAGGGTGAAGGTTTCCCGGTGACCCAGGCGACGGTGTCGCGCGATCTGGATGCGCTCGGAGCGATCAAGGTTCGCGATGACAACGGTGCGGTTCGGTACAGCCTGGCGCCGAGCGCCGAGCAGCTCACCGAGGCCGAGATACGACTCCGCCGGGCCGTCAACGACTTCGTCGAGGAGATTGCGGTCTCCGACAACCTCGTAGTCCTGCACACCCCGCCGGGTGCCGCCCATCTCGTGGCGGGAGCGATCGACCGGGCCGTGGTCAAGGGAGCCTTGGGCACCATTGCGGGCGACGACACCCTGATGATCGTGGCGGATGCCGAGGTCGGCGGTGAAGCCATCGCCAGCCGCATCGAAGAAATGGGAGCGCGGAAATGAGCGACATCAAGAAGGTCGTCCTCGCCTACAGCGGCGGGCTCGACACCTCCGTGATCCTGACCTGGATCAAGGAGGAGTACGGCGCCGAAGTCGTTGCCTACACCGCCGACGTCGGTCAGGGTGAGGAGGTGGCCGAAGCCGAGGAGAAGGCCATGGCCACCGGCGCGTCCGCAGCGATCGTCGACGACCTCCGCGCCGAGTTCGTCGCCGACTATGTGTTCCCGGCGATCCGGGCGAATGCCATCTACGAGGGCTACTACCTGCTCGGGACATCGCTCGCCCGCCCGGTCATCTCCAAGGGGATGATGAAGGTGGTCGAGGAGACGGGTGCGGATGCGATCGCACATGGCGCCACCGGCAAGGGCAACGACCAGGTGCGCTTCGAGCTGTCGGCTTACGCCATCGATCCGTCGATCAAAGTGATCGCCCCCTGGAGGGAGTGGGATCTGAAGGGCCGGGCCGACTGTGTTGAGTATGCCGAGAAGCGGGGAATCCCGATCCCGGTGACACCGGACAAGCCCTACTCGATGGACGCCAACCTTCTGCACATCTCGTATGAGGGTGGGGTGCTCGAGGACCCCTGGGTGGCGCCGCCGAAGGGCATGTTCCGCATGACCACCGATCCGTGGGAAGCGCCCGACATCATGGAGACGCTGTCGATCGAGTTCGAGAAGGGTGACGCTGTGGCAATCAACGGGGTGCGGATGAGCCCCGTCGAGATTCTCACCAAGCTCAACACCGTTGGGGGAACCCACGGGGTGGGCAGGGTCGACATCGTGGAGAACCGCTTTGTCGGGATGAAGTCCCGTGGTGTCTACGAGACGCCGGGTGGGACGATCCTGCATCATGCCCATCGGGCGGTGGAGTCCCTGACACTCGACCGTGAGGTGATGCACCTCCGTGACGAGCTGTCGCCGCGTTATGCGGAGATGGTCTACAACGGCTTCTGGTTCTCCCCGGAGCGCGAGGCGCTGCAGAAGTTCAACGATGAGATCCAGCAGCGGGTCAACGGTGAAGCTCGCGTCACCCTCTACAAGGGGAACTGCATCGTGGATGGCCGCCGCTCCGAGTCCCACAGCCTCTATGACGAGGCAACCGTGACCTTTGAGGCGGACGAGGTGTACGACCAGGCTGATGCCGAGGGCTTCATTCGGCTGCAGTCCCTGCGGCTCCGTACGTTTGCCGAGAAGCGTCTCGGAGAAGGCGAGTAGCGATGACTCTGTGGGGCGGCCGCTTCGAGGAAGGGCCTGCGGAGCTGTTGTGGCGGTTCACCGTCGACCACTCGGATCGGCGGTTGCTTGCCGACGATGTCCGCGGCTCGCAGGCGCACACGTTGATGCTCGCCGAGGTGGGCATCCTCTCCTTCGAGGAGAGTGCGGAGTTGCTGCGGGGACTGGACCGAGTCTCGGTTGAGGCCGAGTCGGGTGAATTCGTCTGGTCGGATGACGATGAGGACGTGCACTCGGCGGTGGAGCGGCGGCTCTACGAACTGGTGGGTGAGGTAGCCGGCAAGTTGCACACGGGACGGTCGCGTAATGACCAGGTGTGTCTCGACCTGCGTCTGTATCTGCGCCGGTCGCTCGATGCGCGCGTCGGTCAAATCGAGGATTTGGTGCGCGTGTTGCTGGGGAAGGCAGAGGATGTCGGTGACACGGTCGTCGCCTCGTACACCCACGTGCAGCAGGCGCAGGCGGTCCCTCTGGCCCATCATCTGCTGGCCTATGCCTGGATGCTGCTGCGGGATCGGGATCGGTTTGTTGCCGCCCGGGATCGCATCGACGTCTCGCCGCTCGGGGCGGGGGCTTCGGCTGGGAGCAACCTGCCGCTCGACCCTGCCGCGGTGGCGGCGACGCTCGATTTCGCCGGTGTGTTCGGCAACTCAATGGATGCCGTGGCGTCCCGTGATTCTGTCGCCGAGTATGTGTTCTGCTGTGCGCAGACGATGGTCACCCTGTCCCGCCTGTCCGAGGAGATGATCCTCTGGGCGAGCGAGGAGTATGGGTGGGCGACCTTTGGCGATGCCTTCACGACGGGCTCGTCGGCGATGCCGCAGAAGAAGAACCCCGACATCGCAGAGTTGGCCCGGGGGAAGACGGCGACAGTGATCGGCGACCTGACTGCGTTGCTCACGTTGCAGAAGGGTCTGCCCCTCACCTACAACCGTGATCTGCAGGAGGACAAGCGAGCGGTGTTCCATGCGGATGACACGTTGGCCCTGGCGCTGGCGGCGTTGGGCGGGATGTTGGACAGTGGCCGGTTCCACCCGCCGGAGCCATCGGGGATGGTGACCGCTCTCGACCTGGCTGAGATCCTGGTCAGCCGGGGTGTGCCGTTCCGTGAGGCCCATGAGGCGGTAGGAGGTCTTGTCGCCGGGCTGGCCGCGGCGGGGCGCACGCTTGCCGAGGCAACGGCGGAGGAGTTGGGGGCGGCTCACGAGCGGTTGCTGCCGGAGGACGTGGAGGCGTTGACACCGGCGGCCTCGGTTGCTGCCCGGGTCACCCCGGGCGGGGGATCGATGGAGTCGGTGCGGGTGCAGCTCGAGGAGCTTCGAAAGCGGTTGGCATAGAGCGGTCTTCTGGGCGCATTGCCCCGAACGGCGCGACAATGGTCCTCGTGAAACGCGCTCTGTACTTCGTCCTCGCCCTCCTGATGATGCTTGCGGGCTGTGGCGGGGATGAGCCGATCGAGGTCAACACCGGCACGGGGACGCTCGACTGTCCTTCGGATGAGGTGTTGGTGTCGATGCTGAGCCCGAACCTGTCGGTGAGGGGATCGCCTTCGCCGATTGCGGCTGCCGCCGCGGTCATGGGTGGCGAACTGCTGCCGTTCGGCGAGTTGGAGGTCGAAGAGGAATCCCCGGGGAGCGCGGAGGTCGTGGTCCGCGACGAGGACGGGCTTCGTATCGGCCGAGCCATAGTCTCTGAGTCAAGTGGCGGCTGGTACCTGCAATCCACAGAACGCTGCGGCTAGGGCGATCGCCCGCTCGTGGTGTATGCATGGCCCAGCGGCGTGGTGAAGACGTAGTCACCGTTGGCGACGGGCCTATAGCTCCACCCGCTCTCCTCCTTGAGACGGTGATGATGTCGGCAGAGGGGGGCGAGGTTGCCGGTGTCGGTGCGGCCGCCGTGCGACCACGGATCGGTGTGATCGATGTCGGATTCCATGGCCGGCATCCGGCACCCGGGATGGATGCAGGTCGGGTTGCGGGTTTCAACGAGGCGGCGCTGCTCGGTGTTGGGCCGGCGGCGGGTGGTGCCGATGGCCAGCGGTTGCTGGGTTTCTGGATCCTCTACCACCCAACGCCACTCGGCGGTGTGCTGCTGTGCGGCGAGTTGCCGGGAGATGTCGGCGACGACTGGTCCGTAGCCGGCCAGTTCACCGGGATGATCGGTGAGCTCGGCGAGGGATTCGAGTGTGGTGTGAATGATCACTGTGCCGCGACCAGAGTCCGACGCGACGCCGGTGCCTTCGAGGAGATCGAGAAGAACGTCGGCCCGCAGCTGATCGATGGAACGTGTTTCCCCGGGCCGGCGGAGGGACTTGGCGAGATCGTCGATTCGCTTCATCCCGGCGGCGAGCCGGTGCGGAGGTAGGTCAATGCCAAAGAGATGAGCGGTGCCCGATTCGTCGGCCTGTGTGCTCACCCGTCGTTGCTCGACGGCATGCTCGTAGCGTGAGGCGGCTTCGTCGGGGTCGGTCTCAAGGCACAGCCTGCGGAGACGAGCGTGGAGTTGCCCAGTGGTGTAGCGATGGGCGCGGTCGATGATGGATGCGACCACTTCCCGAGCAGTGTCCTCGGGAAGGTGGGTGGTTCCCGCCACCAGCACCTTGGCCCGGCGTTCATCGATATCTCCAGCAATGAGCGCTTGCCATACCTGGGGAAGACGGTCCCGAAGGTCGATCGCAAAGCCCATCTCGCTGTCGGCGGTTCGCCTGGTCCATTTCAACGCGGCAGCGACCTCCGCCGCTGCCGACTCTTCGACGCACTCGGATGTCATGTCCTCGGCGTCGACCGCATCGGCGACGGCAGCAATGTCCTGGTAGAGCTGCGCTGAGTAGAACGCACGCATCTTCTCGTGGGCTTTGAGGACCCGGATCCGGTCGTAGCCGGTGCAGTTGTCGACGTTGATGGCAGACAACATGCAGGCCATCTCGTGGCCCGGGTCCATGGTGTCCAGCGACTCTGGTACCCATTCAGCGTTGTCTTGCGTGACCATACGTGCAACGTATCAAGCGCCTGTGACAAGAAAACGATGGGGGAACGTCAGGGGCGCTGAGGGTGTGGCGACGTGGCCGGGCTTGACACGAGTCTCCGCTAGAGCTTCCTATTCCTCTTCGTAGTGATCAATCTCGATTCTGATGCCTAGGGTCTCGGCTCTTTCACGAATCGTTCGAGGCAACGACGGCGGTTCATCAAGCGAACCAACCGAGTAGCAGAAGAAGTCAGCATCGACTCCGGCTGAGAGAAGCTCTTGGATGGCGGTCTGGCGAGGCTCGAGCTGTGAGAGCAGCCAGTCGAGGTGGGTCTCGAGCCGCGGGGATTCCACCCACGCTTCGGAAGACATTGACCATAGGCCCCCGCGGTAGTCGGCATACCGCGTCACCCGCCCCTTCGGGGATCGCGACAGGCGCGGCTCACCGTCACGATGCTGATGATCTGGCGGGAGCTGCAGTGCTTGCGTGACGGTCAGCGGATCAAGACTCGCCCCCGCGAATCGAACTGATGCATGCGCACGGCTATAGGCTCGTTTGGGCATTCGTCTCTTTCTGGGTTCCCGAGTCCCCTGGCCCGGTGAAGGATGACAGTCCGGCCGCCACACGACAAACGTGAGTCACTGATCGGGTGCCAACTGGCGACACGTGCCCTACGCAGCCACCTCCACAACGAACCTGATCGCGGGAAGGTTTGAAACGGGGTGCTGAGCGTGCGGGGACGTCGCCGGTGAAGGGAGGAGAATCACGCGTGGATCCAAGCTCGGATGTTCCGGGCGGCCGTCGTCATGTCCTCACCGGCATCGATCGAGAACTCACCGGCAGTCACTGACCAGCTTCCGTGGGGACCATCACGCACCGTGAACTCCAGATTGACATGTCGGCCGCCGTCCGCAGTCGCAGCGATTGACAGGTCATGTTCGATTGAATGCCACGACTTATGCCCATCCCAGCCCTGCCAGGAGTCAGCGAGATCGGAGAAGAACGCAATGAGGGCATCCCAATCGAAGCTGAACATGAACACGCGTCGCTCAATCTGGAGACCGTCTGCGTTGAGTCCAAAGACAAATCCGCCGCCACCGTAGGGGTCATCGCCATCGCTGCGATCGATAGACCGGAAGACTGCAGAGGGAGTACCCAACCCGATGATGACTTCGTCCATCACACGATGCTCGCACATGCAGGCGGGTCGACCAAGACCCGGGCAGGGGAGCAGGGCACCGGATGCGAGATCGCGCCCTATCTACGCCGCCACCTCAATCGTGAACCTGATCGCGGGAGGTTTGACACGGGACGCTGAACCCGTGCGGATATGGCCGGGGCGTTCGGTCTGGCGATCAATCGTCAACGGGCCGGACCGCCGGTGAGTCGCCCGACCAGAAACGAATCAGGCCCTTCCACCAGCGGCGGCTTTCGGGTTGGAGGAAACCCTCGAAGTCTGACGCTTCGATCTTCTCATCCCAACCCGCGTGATTCTGCAAGCTCTCTAAGTAGCCAATGGTTGCGAGTTCCTTAACGTAGGGGTCCCCGTCGACAAGCAACTTCTCGATGGCTTGGAAGCTCGCCGTGATTTCGTCAGATCGGTGGGCCTTCAGGAGCCTGACTAGGTGTCTACTGAACGCGCTTGCATCGAGATAGTCGAGGCGTGTCCCGTCTTCATTCAGATGGATTGGGTCTTGCTCGATTTCGATCTCCCATACCGCGACGAACGAAGGGCAGGCGTCGAGGATCAAAGGGACAACGTCACCGGCGGTAATCATGCTGCTGATCATGGCAGGAAGTTGTCAGGGAGCCACCTCAATCGAGAACCTGATCGCGGGAAGGTTTGAAACGGGGTGCTGAGTGGTTAGCGACGTAACCGCTCCCCGACGTGCCGACCTGCTGCACGCGGAGGAACGTGCGTTACTGCTCCGTATTCGGAGATCGGGGCGGGAAGGCCAGCAGTGCTGACGAAGGACCACCTTTGATCTCGTGGTTCGACCCGGCATGATCCGGATGGCGTCCGTCGCCCCTGCTAGCGGCCCCAGTTGTCCACATCGGCGTCGCCTCGACTGGGAGGCTTATTCTGGTTCAGTCGGGTCAGTCGATCCAACTCTTCCCGATTCCGTCGATCCGGCTTCTTGCGAGTCGCAAATGCGATTCCCACAAAAACGGCAATCAGGATCGCTAGTCCCACGATGTTCTCCATGCACCGAGGCTAGCAAGCCGATGAACACTAGGAAGTAGGGAGCGTGAGGCTCTGTCAGCCAAGCCCCAAACGATCCCGTACCGCTCTGAGCGCTGTCCGAAACGAAGGCCAAGGTATGTCGGGATATCGCATCCGCAACAGTACCGACGCGGAGCTGTTGGCAGGGAATAGGGGACCACCGCCCTACTCCTGCGAGATACCGCACCCGCACGTATCACCCAACCCGTAGAGCGATATCGAGGACCCCCACCCGTCCGATCGCCAGCAATCTCGAGTGGTTCGGCCTGCCTAGGCAGCCACCTCGACCTGGAAGACAATGTCGGGTAGGTCAAATCCACGGTGCTGAGTGGTTATCGACGTAACCGCTCCCCTACGTGCCTATGTGGGCTGGTTCCTGAGGGGGTTGGGCGCGGTTGAGGCCAGGACATAAGATGTCCTAAGGACGCGTGAAAGATCTCGGTGGCATGAGGCGTTCGTTGCTTCTGTTGTTGGTGGTGATCGGTCTCGGCTGGCTCTTTGCGTCGGCATCGTTTGCTTCGGCGTCGGGTACCGGAGATTCCGAAGCCATGGTCGACGAGGGTTCGTGGTATTCACGCGTGGAGTGGCCTCACGATGGTCACCCTGTTGAGAGTTCCACGTTCGTGGTGTACGGCGACCGGTCGAGTCCCGATGCTCGACGCGAGGTCGCTGAGGTCGCCGAGGGTCTTTGGGCGGGCCTGCTCGACGAGTTCTCTGTGGACGCTTCGATGTTGCGAATGCCTGATAGCCAGGACAAGGTTCACATCTACGCCTACCGCGACTACTACCCACAGGATTGGGGGATGCGCGCCTACTACGCGGGGGTCGTCATGTGGTCTCCCGATCATCCTCAACGGCCGACTGATGTGGACTACTACGGGCCGGTTCTCGAGCACGAGCTGGTGCATGTGCTCGAATCCCTGCTGAAGGGTCGCGATGGAGGCGATCCCGAGATGACCGATGTGTGGTTCAGCGAGGGACTTGCGGAAGCGGTCGTGGGAGGAACAGCGGGAGGAGCGGTCAGGAGTCTTCATCAGATGAATGGCCTCACCGCAGAGTACGGCGAGGTAAGCCCCGTCTCGTTCAAACGCGACTCACAGGTGACGGTGCCGGGGGCGGGCTTCAACTTCAACTACCCGATGTACCAACTGGCCACGGAGTACCTGTTGGACGCTGACGGGGCTTCGAGCACCCTCAATGACGCCAGGGATCTGTTCCTGGCAATGGGGAACGGCGCGTCTTTCCAGGAGGCGTTCAACGCAACGATTGACATCGACCTCGACGAGTACGAGGAGGCGTTCTATCCGTTGATGGACGGGTACCTGCCCGAGTATCGGACCCCGCTGTTCAGCCCGATCGGATACGCCCTCTTCGCGTTGGCGGTGTTTGGGACGCTCGTTGTAGTGCTTGCCGCGAACGCTCGCCATGTGCGACGTGCGGCGCACAACGTTGTGTCTCATGACGCCCCACGGGGCGGATCGGGCAGGTTGTTCCGCAGTGAGGCCATTGTCTCGGCGGGCCTCGCGCTTGCCTTCTTCCTCGGAATCATGTTTGTTGTCGGAACATCAAGTGGCCTGAACAACGAGATGCGCGGTTCTGATCGCGCGACCGGCTACCTAATTCTGATCCTGTACCTCGGAGCGACTACCGCCGTTCTGATCCTTGCTCAACGCCTCAACAGCCGGCAGTCGCGGACCGCCCATCTTGTCTTTCCCGGAGTCATCGTCGCGACCGTGATCACTTTCGGCCTACTCGCACTCGTCATATAGACGACCATGCCCACACACAACCGGCAATCGCGAGCCGGTCGGCCAAACTAGACCGCTACCTCGAGCTGGAAAACAATGTCGGGTAGGCCAAATCCACGGCGCTGAGGGTGCGCGGATGTAACCGCACGCCGACTTGCGGTTCCCGGCGGTCGTGAGGTGCCGTAGGTCGGGTGCGCTCGTCGTGCCACCAGAGCTGTCGATCTGTGGCTCTCGGCGCGGGCGACGCGTCAGCGACCGAGGCGGGGACCGCTTTGCGCAAAGACCCAGTGTCGCCCTTCGCAGTCCGCGGCCGTGTAGGAGCGGAAGCCGTGCTCGGTGACCGGGGTGATGATCCTTGCGCCGGCTGCCTCGGCCTGCTCGAGGTGCGCATCGAGGTCATCGACGTAGATGAACGGCGAATCCGTGCCGATCGTGCCGCCGCCGCCCCACAGAACGATGAAGCTGTTTCCGACACGGAATTCGATCCATGTGTCGTTGGGGTCATCGTACTGATCGGGAAGGTCAGCGGTGGGTTCGAGCTGGAACACGTCGACCAGCCAGCGGGCGGTAGAGGCGGGGGAGGCGGACCGCAGAACGAGGTGCATCCGGCCGTAGTCTGGGATCGAGGCCCCGCGGGCTTTGCCGTGGAGGTAGCGCGGGAACCACTGCGGTGCCATGCGAACCATCGACAGGTCGGCGGTGCCGTCGACACCGTCGGGGACGGTGCCCGTCACGCGCACCCGCGTGCCGGAGCCGTGCACCTCGAACGTGATGTCGATCGTCACGCCATTGCGGGTTGTCCACGCCAAGCGAGCGCCCGGTTCCCAGATCGTGATGGTGCCCATGACGCGTTCCTCGTCGCCATAGTCCTCCACCAACCGTCCCCCGACACGGCCCTCGATGCGACGCCCGACGAGCCGCCACGTGTCGTAGGCGTCAATGGGGCCTCGCCCCCACCACTGGTCGAACTCGTCGCTGAAGACTGTGAAGGCAGTCAATGGGTCGGTGTCTACGTCTATCGACTCGGTCATGGATGTCATCGGGTCTTGGCCTCCACATGTCGCTTGAATGACCCGAGCTGGGTCCGCCACTCGGCCTGCAGCTGATCGAGAAACGCCTGAACGGCGACCAGTGATTCCGGCTGCAGCTTGAACATTCGGATGCGAGCATCCTCGGGAACGCGCTCGTCCTCGATCATCCCCGCGGCGAGGAGGACCTTCAGATGTCGGCTCATCGCCGCCGGAGACATGCCCGTCGCGTCGGCGAGCTCCCCGGCGCGATGCCGTCGCTCCCCAAGCAGCTGGACCACGCGACGACGGGTCGGGTCAGCCAGCGCATCAAACACATCCATTCGGAGAGAATAGTTCACAGACTTGTTAAATGTCAACTCTTTCGGCAATGAGTGCCAACCGAGGCATGGCGTCACCGATCCGGCGATCTGTTCCCGAAGGGCGCCGGCGGTCGGTGTCCCTGAACACTCGTCCGCCTCGAATCCCGAACGTTGCGCCGCTCGAGCAGCTACATCGACCGAGAACCCAATTGCGGGAAGGTTTGAGACATGGTGCTGAGGCGCCCCTCACCGAGAATGATCGTCCCGGGCTCCACCGGGAGCTACTCGGAGGTGGGTGTCGCTGACTCTCTACCTAGCGCAAGCGGGCACGATCAGCCAGCAGGATGTACACCGTGGTGACCACAAGTACAGCGAATCCCACATAGAGACCTGCCCATCCAAGAAACGAGGCATTCTCCGGACACCCGCACCCAACGGGAGAGCAGGAGTAGGAAGCGAGCCCATTCAGGCTCACACATTTGCCCGCGATCCCGATGAGATGGACTGCGGCGATGGGTGGCACGAGAAACACGACAACGCGCAGGAATCTGCTCTGGGTAGATCGGGTTTGCCTGTGCAGTTGCCCGATGGCGGCGTACACGGGTATTGCGGCAAACGCTATCAAGAGCCAATGCTGCCACCACGTCTCGTAGGGGAGTCCTGCGCCGTGGCTCGCACTGTCGACGAACCACACAACATTGGCCAACCAGATGATTGTGACGAGGACCATTATCGCCACCATGAATCGCTGGGCTTCCGGACCATCCCCGAGGAACGTGCGGTCGTTGCGGTATTCGGAATCGACATTGATTGGACGTTCGCGCTGCTCGCATGCTTGATGCTGCTCTGTCATCAGAGACCTCCTGATGCGCCATGCCCCCAGCGTGCACGTTGCTGCCCACGGTGCGCATGGGGTATCAACCCCAGGCGCGCGGCTGACCGGCACTCGCAACCCGGCCTGACGGTCACAGCCTTGGTGATCCCGGGCCCCTGTCAGGCTCGGAGCGCCGATGCCCAGCGATCACGGTTGGCGGCTACGTGATTCGATCCTTGCTCCCAAGCGTGGGCGTGGCCATCGTCCACCAGGCGCTGATACTCGGCGTCGCCTTCTCGAGCCCGCGAGCGAAGCATGAGGCTGTGATGGCGGGTTCGCTCAACCACAACGTCGAGAAGGCGGGGACGGTCGGAATGGTCGATCGCGGCTCCGTCACAGAATGCAGCGATGCGGCGAACTGTGTCGTCGTGAGCGATGGGGGAATCGGGCCATAGACCTACGAAGCTGTGCAGTGCCCAGGCAAGGTCCCACATCCGGCGTCCGGGAGCGGCAAGATCCCAATCGATGAACACCCATCCGGTTGGCCCCGAGATCAGATTCCACGGAGCGAGGTCATTGTGGGCGATCACTTCGGTTGATCCTGTTGGGTCCTGGCCGTCCTTTCGCCACAGGGCGTCGGGTGGGCTGACGTAGCCAGTTTGGGCACGGTGATACTCGGTGATGAGGCGGCCGACGCGACGCATCGATGAGTCGGTCTGCAACATATCCAGGTTGTCTGGGTGGACGCACTCACCTGGGATGAACGTGAGGACCTCTCGCCCATCGTCGTCGATGCCCAGAGGTCGTGGTGCCGGATAGGACCGGTCCGCGAGGTGCTGCAACAGATCGTGAACCGCCGGGGTCCACGAGCCGGCACTGCGCCGCACGGTGTCACCCACTCGAACCACTCCGGGATTGAGGTTCCCGCCCTCCAGCGCCTGCTCGTGTTCGCTCATGTGTCGATTATCGCCCCAAGCGGGATTCTCGGCTGCGCTCGAGGGAGCGTGGACGCGGCCGCCCTCGGAGGCGCCGACACGTGCTGGAGCATCGAGTGCGGTCGCTAACCATTCAGCGGTGAGGGTCCGCATCGAGTGGGGCTCGCTTGCCTCGGTACCTGTAGCATTCCGCCATGGACCTGATTCGCCATGTGGTGGTGTTCGATGCTGCAGATGTAGCAGCGGAGAGCGCATTCTGGGCTGCCATGTTGGACGGGATCGTGGTCGACGAGGACCCGCGGTTCCACTGCGTCATCGACAGCCAGGGGAACTGGCTCGTCGGTGTGCAAAGTGCACCGGACCACGTCCCGCCGGATTGGCCCGACGGAGAACCACAACAAGTTCACGTTGACTTTCACGTGACGGACCAGGCAGCAGCGCATCGTCGCGCCATGGACCTCGGCGCCAGACTCCTCCAGGACGCAACGGACCCGGATTCCGACCACGGACACCGCGTCTACGCCGATCCCGCCGGTCACCCCTTCTGCCTCGGGTGGGGTCACCCGAGCCAGGAGCAACTCGCCCGGTTCCTTGCCACGTACGGCGAGGCCGAGTGATCGGAAGCTGGAGCGTCAACCTGACCAGGACGCATGTGATCGCGGGAACGTCAGGGCCGCTGAGCTGAGGCTGGGCCTTCCCCGCTATGTGATTTCCGGCTGGGCACCGGTCAGGTCCCTGTCGTCGAGCTCCCAGGCGTGGTCGAGCATGTGCCAGGCACAGCGTCGGATCAGAAACTGCAACGCCCACGACCGTGCCGGTTTGGTTCGAGCGTGGTGCTCACGGATCGCATCGGCGAAGACGTCCCGATAGGCGCGCAGCGCATTGGGGTCGTCCCTCGTCTCCAACGGCATCTTCACACCGACCTTCGGCGCGAACTCGTGGATCTCCGAGCCATTCACGTGCCGAATGATTCGGTCCTTGTCCCGGCCGCCTCCTCGCGGACCTTTGCGAAGCTCGGCGGACACGCGTGCTGCCGTGTCGTCGAAGGTAGCCCACGAGGCCCGAAGCAGCGCGAGCTTACGGTCGAGTTCGGCTTCCGTCATCGGACTGCCTTCCGCCGTCGCGGCCCGTCCCGAGACACCGTAGTGGTCGGTCATTCCGATGCCCTCGACCTGCTCGACCACTTCGAGATCCCCCAGACGCCCGAACTCGTCTCCGTAGCCGGCAAGTTCGGCGACCTTGGCGTAGCGGTGTCGATAGGAGTCCAGCACCTCCAGCGCATCGCCACCCAACTTGGTGCTGCGGTCCCACCCAGGCCAATCAAAGGCGCTCGCCACCACACGCTTCTTCTTACCGCTCTCGAGCATCACCCGGACGCGTTCGGTCATATCGGAAACATAATCCCGGTCGGGAGTCTCGTGCCCAAACGAAGAGCCAAGGCCTCATGCGACGAGTCAGTGCTCTGCCAACTCGTCGGGAGTCGGCGGCTCGAAGACCGCAGCCCATTCGGCCATCTCTTCGGCTGAGATGTGGAAAGTGCCCGGTGGAAGATTGCGGTTCCGCTCGGCCACCCGTTCCTGGAGGGTCTCGAGCGGAGCATCGAGGAAGACGGTCTCTACTCTGGCGCCCAGCTCGCGAGCAAGCCGGCGATAGTGATCTCGTTCCTCCCGGCTCCACAAGCCCCAATCGAGGATGACGCTGTTGCCACCGGTCAACAGCCGTTCAGTGAGTTCCCACTGGAGATCATGGACGATGAACTTGCGCTCGTCTCTGGCTGCAGCCTCTGCGTCATCGGGAAAGAGGTGACACACCCAGGAGTCGGCGTTCAAGAGGATTCCCTCGCCTGCGGCTTCGAGTTCCTTTGCTCGAACCGACTTGCCCGAGCCGGGCAACCCGCAAAGCAAATACAGAGTCGGCATGGTTCCTCCTCGGCCCCTGGTCACACGGCCAGCGCATCGTCGATGCGGGATCTGTGCTCGGCCAGCCATGTCATCTTGCGCCGATGCCTCTCGTGGCCGCCCAGGTCGTTCCACATGGAGATGAAGGCCTCGATGCCCTGGTCCACTCGTTGGGTTACGAAGCGCAGCGCCACCTCCTCGATCTCCATGAGCACCGTCGTGAAGGTCTCGCGGATCTCGTCGTCCGCTCCGTAGGCATCCGCCATCACCCGAACCCTGCGGAATGGGTCGAGGTGATCGCGTCCGGTGGCTGCCGCCGAGATCGGGTCCTGGAGTGGCACCCAGTACCGGGCGGTCATCGCCAGGTCCCACACCGGTCTGCCCGGCGCTGCGAAGTCGAAGTCGAGCAACCCGACCACGGTCTCGTCGGAGAAGACAACGTTCTCGATACAGACGTCGTTGTGGCAGATCACCGCA
>JASJBC010000227.1 GCA_030066715.1 Acidimicrobiia bacterium | reverse complement strand
CGCTGTCGGAGGACGTGTCGGTGTAATCGCACGACAGGTCGGTGCACGACGATGTGAACGACGCCGTCGGCGGGTTGTTGCCGCCGCCCGTGCTGCCGCCGCCATCAACGACGAGGGCAAACGGCTGTGGCCCGAACGGGACGTTGAAGCCGTTGACTGCGACGGTCCACGTGCCGGCTGCGGCGGACGCCACGTACACGTTCTCCACGTTGTTGAGCCGATCGGCCGATCCGCCGACGGCGGACCACCCGCCGGAGAACACGTTGCCGGTGTACACCGTGCCGTCGGGCGCAGTAACCGTCAGATCGAGATCGTTGACCAGGTTGACGGCCGCCGTCTCTGTGGATGGATAGTCGTGCCAGGCGAGCGAGACACGCAGGCTTCCGGCACCGTCGGCAACGAATGCATACGTGTTGGTTGCTCCGGTCGTGATCCCGGTGAGATCGTCGATGAACTCCGCCGAACCATCGACCGCATTCGCCAGGTCGATACGGCCCCAGCCCTCGTGTCCGTTCGGGATCGGGTAGGCGTTGTCGTTGACTCCGTCGTTGTTCTCGTCGAGGAGGTCGACGGCTGAGTTGATCAGCGTCGCCTTGGTTAGGGCGCCAGACACATCGTGACCGTGCGCCTTGACGTAGTAGTCGCGAACGACCGCGGCTGCGCCCGCAGCGAGCGGGTTGCTCATCGACGTGCCGCCCATGTACTTGTACTCCTCATCGACTGGGAATCCCCAGCCGTCGTACTGGAACGCCCCGTTCTGCGGGTTGACGGTTCCGTCGTAGCCCTCCTGGTACAGGTCCGAGTACCCCGACAGCACCCATGTTCCCGGGGCCACTATGTCGGGCTTGATCCGGCCGTCGTCGGTTGGCCCACGGCTGGAGAACGCCGCCAACTGCTCCGCGTTGCCTGCACTCGGATCGGTGGCCGTGGGAGCGGCTGGGTAGTCGCTCGGCCACGCCTCGCCGTAGGTGAAGAGGTCGTTCTGCCCGGTACAGTCGTTGCCGATCGAAGTGTCACAGGACCAATCGCCTTGGCGATCGTTCTCGCTGGCCCCCACCGAGAGGACGTTCTTGGCGGTGGCGGGCGACCCCATCGAGTCGAGATCGACGAAGCCGTCGGCATCACCGTCGATACCGGCGTTGCCTGCGCTCGTCGTCATCAGGAAGTCCTGGTTCTGCCACATGAAACTGTCGACCTGGGAGGAGTCGATGGTGTACTCGCCTGCGACGCTGCTGCCCCACGAGTCCGAGTGGATGCGGGCGCCCACGTCGTAGGCCTGTTGCAGCAGGTCGCTGAGGTCGTCGGGGAGGCCGAGCAGGTAGTACCCGTTCTCGTTGCCGGAGCAGGCCCCACGGAACTGGGCCCAGTCCTCGGTGGCCTGGAAAACGAGGCTCGCCGCCGGCGCCGTTCCGGTACCCATCCCGGATGCGTTGCCGTCCCCGAGCACCGAAAGCGCAGTGTGCGTGCCGTGACCCGAGTCCACGTCGATGGCCCCGTCGGGGGTTACCCGGTAGCAGCCGCGGACGCTCACGCCCGGCCAGTCGAAGATGTCGACGACCCGGCTCGCAGGAACGTCGGGATGAACCGTGGATGCGGTAGCTCCGCCAATGCCTGTGTCGGCGACGGCGACGATTTGGGTCGAGCCGTCGTACCCGCTGGCGTTTGCGACATTGGCGCCCAGGATGACGCCGGCCCCGTACTCGTTGTGCTTCTCACGGAGGACGAGGTTCTCGACCCAGGCCACCGAGTGGAGGGCGGCGACATCGGTCAGGGCGGCGCCGTCGGCGATCACTGTGAGAACACGACCGGACCCGGCAACGACCGAGCCGCCGGCCGCCTCGATGTCAACTTGGACCGCTGCGACGTCAGCACTCCTGTCGAGGCGAATGCGGTACAGGCCACTGGGCGCAAGATCGGGGCTCAGCTTGTAGTCCGCGGCATAGACACCGATTCCCGTCACCCCCGGTACACCGGCCGCATGGTTGGCCTGACCGGCGGTCATGGACACCTTGTAGGCAAAGTCGGGGACATATGCCACCAACTCGACCCCGAGGCCGCGCAGGGCGTCGGCCTGCTCCTGGGCGATCGGTCCGGCGAACTGAATCAGGTAGCTTCCCCGGCCCCGGCCGTCGAGCGCCGCGGCCCGGTCCGTCTGCTCGGCCACACTGTGGTTGCCGTCGCGCAGTCGAATCTCCGGTCCACTCTGTGCGTCGGCCGACTGGGCGGCGCTCCCGACCGCCACCGTGCCAAACAGCATCGCGACGACCAGAAGAAGCCGAACGGAACTACTCCGGTGTGTCATTTGCTCTCCCTCCTCGTGCGGCTAGGCCGCATCCTCCGACCGCGAACCCTACCGGGTTGTCTACTCCTTTGGTGGAGGAATTCCCTTGCTCCGCCAGCTGCGATAATCTGGCGTCTTCTCTCGTCTGTGAGCAGGAATGAACGCGCTGGTCAACACGCTCAACCGGGTTGGGGTCGTTGTGCTCCTCGGCCTCATCGCGCTCGCGCTGAGCGTCGCATCCGCTCGCGGCTCGGAGCCTGCGGAGCTTCCCCCGGGGGGCACGTTTCTCGATGACGACGAGATGCAGCAGGAGGGCTACATCGAGGCCTTGGCAGCAAGCGGTGTCACCAAGGGCTGCAATCCCCCCGACAACGACATCTTCTGCCCCAACGAATCGGTGACACGAGGTCAGGTTGCCTCGTTCCTCGTGCGGGCACTCGGCTTGCCCCCGTCCGCCGACGATGAGTTTGACGACGACGAGGAATCGCCGCACCAGGACGACATCAACGCACTGGTTGCCGCCGGGATCACACGAGGCTGCGACCCGCCCGACAACACTCAGTTCTGTCCGGACAGGCCGGTGACACGCGGCGAGATGGCCGCCTTCATGGTGCGCGGCTTTGGCTACGAGACTCCCGAAGGAGCCGACACCTTCACGGATGACGACTACTCGGTGTTCGAGCCCCACATTGAGGCAATGGCTGCGGCTGGCATAACCGCAGGGTGTGGCGAGACCACGTTCTGTCCCGAGGACCCGATCAAGCGGAAGAACCTCGCCGTCTTCCTGGTGCGCGCTCTCGAACTCGAGCCAATTGTGCCGCCGGTCCGGCCCCGGGTGATCGGCGAGTTCACGACCTACCACAACTGCTGCGAATCCCGCGTCACCAATATCCACTTGATCGCCGATGCTGTCGACGGCGTAGTCGTTCCTCCAGGGGAGACATGGTCGCTCAACGACCATGTTGGGCAGCGCACGACTGCCAAAGGCTACGTGCCCGCCGGAGCCATCGTCGGTGGTGAGTTGGTGCCCGAGGTCGGGGGTGGGACCAGTCAGTTCGCAACGACCCTGTACAACGCCATTTTCTTCGCCGGTCTCGAGGATGTCTATCACCGGCCTCATTCGATCTACTTCTCGAGATATCCGCTCGGTCGGGAGGCGACATTGGGTTGGACTCTGCCGGACATCATCTTCACCAACGACACGGACCATCCGGTGACGATCGACACGAGCTACACGAGCACAAGCATCACCGTGCAACTGGTCGGGGCCAACGGCGGCCGTGTTGTGCAGACAACCACGACCGGGTCGGCCACCACCTTCGGCGGCGGCTCGGCAACCGTGACGCGGACCATCTACTACCAGGACGGCACTTCGACGTTCGAGACGTGGACACACCGCTATAACCCGATGGTGGTGGACGATCCGGAGCCGCCCCCGCCACCACCGCCCCCGCCACCAGAACCTCTCTAGGTCCGTGGGTGGCAGCAGCCTGAGTGCGGGGATTCTGCTGTACCGCACTACCCGCGGTGTGCTCGAGGTCCTCATCGGCCACCCCGGAGGGCCGTTCTGGGCCAAAAAGCAAGAGGGTGCCTGGAGCATCCCCAAGGGTCTGGTGGAGGCGGGCGAAGATGCTCGGAAGACAGCGTTGCGCGAGTTCGCCGAAGAAACGGGTCACCCGCTCCCGGACACCGAAGCGCACCCGCTGGGCGAGGTGACTCTGCGCTCGGGAAAGCGAGTGGTCGCCTGGGCGATACGCGGCGATCTGGATCCCGGAAAGGCATCGTCCAACCTGGTGCGCATGGAATGGCCGCGGGGGAGCGGAAGACAGATCGAATTCCCCGAAATCGACGAGTTGCGTTGGTGTCCCATGGATGAGGCGCAACGTCTTCTGAATCCGGCCCAAGTTGAATTCTTGAAACGTCTCCGGAAAAGGCTTGACCACGTAAAGTAGCGACCGATACACTTAGGGTGGCGGTAGGTACGGGGGCTGTGCAGACGATATGGAGACAGCCGTGAAGCTATGGACAGAGATCGAAGGGGCGCAGTTCACTCTTGCGGTGCGCGGCTACGACCGGGCTGAGGTGGATGAGTTCATCGATGCCACAGTCGAAGGCGTCCGCACCATAGAAGACGAGAACTCCGCCCTCCACGCCAAGGTCAAGGCGCTGGAATCCGAGCTGGCCAACCGCCGCCAGTCGTCTTCGAGCGTCGAGCACGCTTTCCTCGAGGCAGTCGAGAAGAAGCAACTGATGCTCGCCGATGCGGAGAAGCGCGCCAACGAGATCCTCGAGCGGGCCGAGAGTCATGCTGCCAGCAGTGTGGCCGCGCAGGAGGCTGAGGCGATTCGCGCCCAAGCCGCAGTCATGCTGGAACAGGCCTCGGCAATGTTGTCGGACGCAGAACGCGAATCGGCGATGATCAGGGCCAAAGCAGCCTCCGATGGCGAAGCCGCCGTCGTTGCGATCAAGGCCGAGGCCGAGCGGATGCTTGCCGCTGCTGAGACGGAGGCGGCAGCCATCCTGGCCGGCGCCGAGCAGCAGCACGACCGCCTCGCCGCGGCGCTGCGCCTGCTCCAGGATGCAGTCGCCGAGATGCTGACCAGCGGTGCCGAGCGGCACGAGATCATAAAGGTCGTGCTGGACGGCGAAGAGTCCGAGACGCAGGACGCCGCGGTCGCGGGCTGAGCCGGAGCGAATCAACGCACATTTCCGGGACTCCGGTACTATTTCGGTTCGGCAGATCCGGCCGTCGGATCGAGGCTTCAGGGACCCATGGCTAAGAAAAAGGTAACCAACCGACTCCAGCAAATCGGCGGGTCTCAATCGCGATCGGCGCCGCCCCCGATGCCGGGGCGCGACAGCGAGACCCAGTTGGTCGAACTCGGCATGTTTGTGTCGGTGACAGTGCTCGGCACTCTGATCCTCGCCGCCCTGGCGGTGATCTTTGGGCTGGCCGCCATCGAGAACAAGCTCGAGACCGATGCGCGGTCT
>JASJBC010000226.1 GCA_030066715.1 Acidimicrobiia bacterium | reverse complement strand
CCGGTGACCGAGCCGACCGGCTCGATGGTCGTGGACATCGGCGGCGGCACCACCGAGGTTGCCGTCATCTCGCTCGGCGGCATCGTTGTCTCCAAGAGCACCCGGATCGGTGGCGATGAGCTCGATGAGGCGGTCATGTCGTGGGTGAAGAAGGAGTACAACCTCATGCTCGGCGAGCGCACGTCGGAGCAGCTCAAGATGGCGATCGGGTCGGCTTTCCCCTTCCCGGATGAGCCCTCAGCAGAGGTGCGCGGCCGGGACCTGGTGAGCGGTCTCCCCAAGACGGTGGTTCTCAGCGCTGCCGAGGTCCGCGAGGCGATCGAGGAGCCGGTTCAGCAGGTAGTGGATGGGGTCAAGTACGCCCTGGACAAGACGCCTCCGGAGCTGGCGGCCGACATCATGGACCGGGGAATCGTGTTGACAGGGGGAGGAGCTCTGCTCCGTGGCTTGGATCAGCGGCTCGCCAACGAGACCGGAATGCCGATTGTCACTGCGGAGAAGCCGCTCCAATCGGTTGTGATGGGCTCCGGGGCGTGTCTCGAGGAGTTCGAGGTCCTCCATGTCGTGCTGTCCTCCAGCGGACGCCGCTAGCCGGCCGACGCTCCCAGCCGAGCGTTCCGTCCTTCCGGCAGTCGCGGCCGTCGGCGAAATGGCCAGCTGATGCAGTCCTTCCGACGATTTGATCGCCCGACAACGCTGGCCATCGTCCTGATAGTCGTTGCGTTCATGCTCGCTACCTTCGACGTGCGGAGCGCCGGGGCCGGGGTCGGCACAACGATGCGTGAGGGTGCGCAGACGCTCTTCTCCCCGCTCCAGGATGTTGCGTCAGCCGTGACCCGCCCCGTCGTCGGCTTCATCGATGCCCTGTCGGATATCGCGAGTCTGCGGGATGAGAACGATGCTCTTCGTTCCGAAAACGAGGACCTGAAGCGACAGATCGACGAGTTCGACAGCGTGCAATCCGAGCTGGAGCAGCTCATGGAGATCAATGATCTCGAAGCGCCACAGGACCTGCCCACGGTGACGGCCCGCATCGCCTCCGCCGGTTCCAGTTCGTTCGACCACGTCCGCTACATCAACAAGGGCGCAGACGACGGTATCTCGATGGGTGATGCCGTCATCGACGAGCAAGGACTGATCGGGCGCATCGACCTGGTTCTCGACGATCGTGCCCGGGTCAGGCTGATCCTCGACCCCAATGTCGAGGTCGCTGTGCTCGACCAATCGACCAGCCAGGCGGGGATGGTTCGTGGCGACAACGAGAATGATCTCGTCCTCCGGATGTTCTCTGCAGAGGAGCCAGCCCGTGAGGGCAGCGTCGTCGTGACTGCAGGCAGCCGATTCCCGGCGGGGATCCGGGTCGGGACGATTACGAGGACCGCCGCCGACGACGCTGGCTTTGGCCTCGATACGCGCGTCAAGCCGGCCGTGAGCTTCTCCCGACTCGACTTCGTGAAGGTCATTGTCGGCTACTCCCCGCTGGATGCGCCGAGCATCGAGCGGGAGGTCAACGGGGAGGAGCCCGCCGGGCCCAACCCGGACGGCGCCAACGACGAGGGTGTGGAGCCGTCGTCAGACGCTGATGCGTCGGTTCCGGGCGAAGAAGAGTCCGGATGAGCGGCCGTGACATCGGCATTTCGCTTCTCTTTGTGGTCTTGGCCGTTGTCGCACAAACCGCGGTCTTCGGCGACGGTCGCATCAACCCGTTTGGAGTGTCGCCCTCTGTTGTGCTGGTTGTGGTGCTGGCCTTTGCCCGACATCTGGATCCAGAACCGGCCATTCTGCTTGGGTTCACCGGCGGGATGTTGCTCGACCTGCTCGGCGGTTCCCCGCTGGGCCTCTGGGCGATCTCGTACACGGTTGTGGTCTACATCGCCCTGCGGTTCAAGGAGCGCGCCGAGGACGGTCCTGCCACGCTTGCCGTGGGCGTCGTGGGCCTGACCCTCGTAGCCAACGCATTGTTCCTGATAGTCGGTACGCTGTTCGGCGAGCGCTTCTTCACCAGCACCGCCTTCATCAAGAACATGATTGTCCCTGCCTTCTACAACCTGCCCGTCGCCCTCGTCGTGTTTCCTCTGGCCACCCGGCTGATTGGCTCGCGGCGCAACTACATCTGGTCAGCATGAAGTCGGGGTGGCGTCTCGGAGCGGTCGGGGTTGCCTTTGCGGTGATGTTCGCCGTACTCACGCTGCAGCTGTGGCAGGTGCAGGTGGTGGCGACGGACACCTACGTGAGGGAAGCCGAGAACTCCCAAATCAAGTTCGTCAACACGCCGGCGCCACGGGGGCAGATCGTCGACAGAGCCGGCCGACAGCTCGCGGGTACCACCACTGCCCTGTCTGCTGTTGTCGACGGCGCACTGGTCCCGGAGGGAGAAGTCGACGAGCTGGTTTCCCTGCTCGCGGCGTTCACCGGCCTCGGCTCTGCAGAGGTCAGGGAGGTCGTCGCAGATGCCCGTGATCGTGGGGACCGTCGCGTCATCGTTCGCGACCTCGACGAACAGGATGCCATCTATCTGGCCGAGCACACCGAGGATTTCGTGGGGGTGTCCGTAGTCCCGGTTCCCCAGCGCACCTACCCGTACGGCAACCTCGCCTCAGGCGTACTCGGATACATCGGGCGACCCGACGCAACGGACATCGAGGCCGGGGCGAGGCCTACCGACATTCTCGGCAAGGCCGGTTTGGAGAAGCAGTACGACGTCCTTCTCCAGGGTGAGGAGGGCGCAATCAAGTATCAAGTCGATGCGTATCGGGCCGTTCTCGACGTGCTGGGTGAGGATTTCCCGGATGCGGGCAACCAGCTCATCCTCGAACTCGATATCGATTTGCAGGAGGTGCTGGAGAACGCACTACGCGATGGGCTGGAACTGGCGCGCAATCAGTACAACGAGGATGGGTGCGATCCGGGGAGCGAGGATGAAGGAACCGAGGACAAGGGTTGCCCGGTGCGTGCGGTCGGTGTTGTGCAAAACGTCAACACCGGGGCGATCCTCGCCATGGGTTCGGTGCCCAACTTCGACCCCGGGCTCTTCGTCAATTTTGACAAGGAGGTGTTCGACGCACTTCCCGACGGTGCCCTGACCAACTTCGCCGTCCAAGGGCAGTACGCACCCGCCTCGACCTTCAAGGCCCTCACCTATGTGATGGCGATGGAGGAGGGAATCTCCCCGGAAGGTGTCGACTCCGTGGAGGACGAGATCCTCTGTGCCGGGCAGCTGGCCGCAGCAGCGCTCGGGGAGGGGAGCCAGCAGGTGTTCCAGAACTGGACCCGGGCAGATGATGGGCAGCAGGACATTCACACTGCGCTGGTGCGCTCCTGCAACACCTACTTCTGGGAACTCACCCTGTCACTTTGGAACCAATACAAGGGGACGGAGCAGGAGA
This sequence comes from Acidimicrobiia bacterium, assembly GCA_030066715.1. Taxonomy (GTDB): domain Bacteria; phylum Actinomycetota; class Acidimicrobiia; order Spongiisociales; family UBA5794; genus JAAETI01. The sequence continues at coordinate 1,895 of JASJBC010000226.1, read as the reverse complement.
ATCTCCTCCAGGATTGGGCGCGGCTCGCCGGCTTCGATGAGGAGACCGGAATCGACCTGCCTTTCGAGAAGGAAGGGATCATTCCCGACCGCGCTCTGTTCACCCGGTGGGCCGACGAGGGCGATCCGAGGCTCGACCCGTCACGTCTGGAGTTCCTCAGCCCGTGGTTCGGTGGAGACCTTTTCCAGGCTGCGGTGGGACAGGGATCTGTGCTGGCGACTCCGGTTCAACTTGCGACTGCTTACGCGGCGCTGGTGAATGGTGGCACCGTGTGGCAGCCACGGGTTGTAGCCGAGGTCCGCACCGAAGACGGCTCCATTGTCCAGTCGATGCCGCCCACGGTTCTCAACCAGATCGACGATCTGTCGGCCTCGACCGTGCGGGCGTTGCGCAACGACCTGCAGCAGGTGGTCAACAACGCACGCGGGACCGCACACAGCGCCTTCGCAGATTTCGGTCCAGAACTGGCACAGGTCGGTGGCAAGACGGGAACGGCCGAGATCATCAAGCGGCGGGTGGATGAAGACGGCAACGTGATCCAGGAGTCCGTCACAACGGCGTTGTTCGTCGGCGTTGCACCGATCGACGATCCGGAGTGGGTCGTCGTTGTCATCGTGGAACGCGGCGGCAGCGGTGGTGGTATTGCCGCTCCTACGGCAAAGCCGATCCTGCAGTTCCTGCTCGATCAGCCCATCACCGAGGTCCAGGCCGGCGTGGAGGCCGACTGATGGTTCTCGCAGCACGTCGCACCGAGCCGGTCACCCTCCTGCAGCGGGAGCGGACGCTGCGCCCCGACCTGGTTCTGATCATCTCCTACCTCGCGCTGAGCGGGCTCGGGTTGGTGATGATCTACTCGGCGTCGGCGCCCAGGCTGATTGCCGACGGCGCGAGCCCGACCGAGGCCGTGTTCCGGCAGATGATCTTTGTCGTGCTCGGCATAGTTGCCTTCTTCGCTACCTCGCTCATCGAGCACCGAACTCTCAAGATGCTGACGCCGATTGCGTACGTGGCCAGTCTGGTGACTCTCGTCATCGTCTTGTTCGGCCCCGTTCGCGCCGGAGCCACCCGCTGGATTCCGATTGGTGGGTTTCAGTTCCAGCCCTCCGAGATCGCCAAGATCGCGGTGATTCTCGCTCTCGCCTCTTTGCTGGCCGGTGCCCGGGATCGTTCGTTGCACTGGGCGGAAGTGGCCCGGGCCGTCGTGCTCGTAGCTATTCCGGCTGCGCTCATCTTCCAGCAGCCCGACCTCGGCACCATGCTGGTCTTCGGGTTTGTGGCCGTGGTGATGGTCTTCACCGCCGGCACGACCTGGCGTCAGTTCGCCTTCATGACCATCGCCGGTGTCGTCGGGACGATCAGCCTGCTCGAGGTGGGCGCGATCAAGGAGTATCAGATCACGAGGATCACCGCCTTCCTCGACCCTGCCGCCGACACCGCCAACACCGGCTACAACCTGGCACAGAGCAAGATCGCCATCGGGTCGGGTGGCCTGTTTGGCCGTGGTCTCTTCGAAGGGACGCAGACCAACCTGTCCTTTGTCCCCGAGCAGACCTCAGACTTCATCTTCACTGCGATAGGGGAGCAACTCGGGTTTGTCGGCGCCACCGTCGTCATCGCCCTCTTCGTCGTCATCACCTGGCGACTGCTGGTCGCCGCGGCCAACGGGAGAGACCGCTTCAGCCAGTTGGTCGCCATCGGGGTGGCCTCGATGCTCGTATTCCACGCCTTCGTCAATATCGGCATGACGGTCCGGATCACACCGGTCACCGGGCTGCCCCTCCCTTTCCTCAGCGCCGGTGGAACTGCCTACCTGGCGATGAGCATCGCCCTTGGTCTCGGGCACTCAGTTTGGATGCGAAGGTCACCGGTCCCGGTCGACGTCGATCTTTGAGTCC
>JASJBC010000225.1 GCA_030066715.1 Acidimicrobiia bacterium | reverse complement strand
CTGGTCGGGTTGTGCGCCTGCAAACTGACCGCCGTACCACTCCGGGCCGGAGGCGTAGCGCTCCGTGAAGTAGCCGAGCTCTTTCGGCGCCATGAACACCGCTGGGTGCGCCCCGAGGTATCTGTACAGGGAGGTAGTGCCGGATCGCATTGCCCCGGCAACGAGGAAATCGGCAAGACGAGCGGTGCTGCCCATCAGCCACCCACCAGATTGCGGAACTCCGGCACCGAGATGGAGAGATCGAGGTAGGAACCGACTGCGGTGACTCGACCCCCTTCCATCATCACGACGCGATGCGCCGCCTGGAGCGGTGCCAGCCGGTGCGAGACGATGATCGTGGTGAGCTCACCGGTGAGCTGAGCCAGGGCGGAGATGACCGCAGCCTCGGTGGCGCCGTCCAACGCCGAAGTCGCCTCATCGAGGATCAGCAGAGCCGGGCGACGGTACAGGGCACGGGCGATGGCCACGCGCTGCCTTTCCCCGCCCGAGATCAGCTTGCCGGACTCTCCGACCATCGTCTCGAGACCGGCCGGGAGGGAGCGGAGCCAGTCGCCCAATTGGGCACGCTCCAGCGACTGGATCACCAGGTCGTCGTCGGCCTTCGTTCCCGCCCCAAAAGCCACGTTGTCGCGGACCGTGCCGTCGAGGAGCACGACGGTCTGCGAGACGATCCCCACCCGACGGTGCCACTCCGCAGGTACTGCGTCGGATCCATCGAGGGCGATGGACCCCGAATCGGGCTCGAGCAGGCCGAGGACGATGTCGGCCAGGGTGCTCTTCCCCGATCCGGAACCACCGGCAATGGCAAGCATCTCGCCACAGCGAATCTCGAGATCAACGTCGTCGAGGGCCGGGGCCTCGGCTTCCGGGTAGAGGAACGTGACCCCGCTCAATCTGATCGTGTCGGTGAATAGGACCTCAGGAGCGGCGGAGGAGTCCTCGTCGCGAGTCTTGGCCGGAATTGCCGATTCGAGATCGTTGACGACGTTCTGCACCGCCTGCCGTCCGTACTTCAGCCGGTTGGCCGCAGACACGATCTTGTTCAACGAAGGGATGATGCGCAGCGCGGCGTACCCGAAAGCGCCGAGAGTTGGCACCACCGCGGTCAGCGAATCGGTGGTCTGGGCCAATCCGATCAGCACCAGCAGCCCGAGCACGACCATGGACTCGAGCGCCGTGCCGGGAATGAGGTCGAGCACCGCACGGCGGATGCGGAGATTGGCCAGCACCTTCCTATGCCGCTTGAAGCGAGTGTCGAAGTAGGCCTCGGCTCGGTATGCCTTGATGTCCCGCACGCTGTCGAAGCTGTCCCGCACACTCACGAGCAGATGCTGCACGGTGGTCTCACTGAGCTTCCCGAGGCGACCGAGCCGGGGCTGGACAAATGCCAGCACGAGCCCGAGCCCGCCGGCGAGCACGACGATCGCCGAGATCGACAAGACAGGTGCGATGCTGATCAGGAGAGCGAGAAGCATCCCGCTGACGAGGATCTGGGTGAACACGTTCACGAGCGGGTTCAATGCGTTCTGCGTCGCCTGATCGACGCTCCACAGCACGGTTCGCACCGACTCCGCTGAGCTCCGCGTCAGGTGAAATCGGTAGGGGGCTTGCAGGTAGCGGCGATGGACGAGCGAGGAGACGGCCGCACCGGAGTTCTGCACAACGCGCGACTGAGCGTACGTGGTGAGTGTCGCCAGTGCCCCGCGCAGCACAAAGGCGATTCCGGCGACCACCAGCAGCGGGATCAGATCCAATTCGATGCCGAACGGGAGCTCCGCCGACAGTTCCGCCTGCTCGGGATCGGTCGCAAGCTCCAGAACCTGAAAGATGAGATAGGCGGTGACGGTCTCGGCGGCTGCGACGAGCAGCGCAAGACAGATCAGCCCCACCCATTTGGCACGATGACCCGGAGGGATGAATACCTGGACGGTTTGGCGCAGCGTTTCGATCATGTTTTGTCCGATCCGGATTCAGCCACGTAGCCGGCCGACGGTAGCCGCACGAACTCTGCGGGTGCCCCACTTTGCGTTCTCGGTGATGGCCAGGGCGCGGATACGCCATCCGCTCCGCTCCGTGCGCACCTCGTATCCGAGATCCCGCAGCAGGTTCCCTGCGATCGCCTCGAAGAGAGCGATGTCCCGCTCGCTCATGAGATCGGCCCAGGTGCGCATGCCGGTCGTCGGGGGTTTGGCGACGCCGCGAAACGCATCGGGCTCGTGCGACTTCGCAATGAAGGAAGCGGCATTCTCGTGGTAGCGGAGCATGTCGGGGTGCCACTCCATGCTGAGGAAGTCGCAGAGCCGCTTCACCTCCCGCTCCGGATGCGCCACGAGGTCCTCGTAGCGGACCTCGGTATAGCGCTCCGGGCCGAGGTCGGCTCCTGCAGCACGGCCTCTGGTGACGCGAGAGCGCCAGTAGAGGGCGCCTTCGGCGATGGATGAAGGCCCAAACGGGCGCTCCATGTAGCTGAGAGCCACGTTGCGGCCGTCACGGATCACATGCACAAACCGAATCTCCGGGAAGAGCGCAGCGAGCTCTGGAATCTGGATCACGTAGCCGGGTGTCTTGTCGCCGTACCATTGCGCCGCCTGCTGCTCGGCATAGAGGGAGAACACGCTCCGCACCGCCCCGGCCAGGTCCTGGGGTGGGGAGCCTTCGAGTGCTGCCGTGACCGAGTCTCGGTCCAGCTCGAGCCGGCGGAAGTTCGGGTTGCGATAGATGGCGTCTATGAAGTCTGCGGTGGGGAAGGGGTCGCCGGCGAAGCGTCTCGCCTGTCTGACGACCGAGCCCATGAACTGTGGCTCGTGCGCCATGGCCAGATCCGGGTGAGCGTCGAAGATCGTGCGCAGCAGCGTCGTTCCAGAGCGACCGCTCCCGACAAAGACGGGAAAGACTGGCTGTGGCTTCACGCTGGTCCCCCGGCGATCAAACGACTTCTAGTTCCTTCAGGATGCGGTAGAACTCCGCACCAATCGGCTTCATGCCTTCTGCGGTGAAATGGGCGAAGTCCACCTGCTCCTCGACGCCTTCCCGCTTGAGTATGCGGTCAACGTCGACGACATGGAAGTTCAACTTCTTCGAGAGCTCCATCAGGGCAATGTGGAACTCGCGACGCCGGGTGACGCTTGCCTGTCGCACCAGCTGGTAGTTGTGGGTCGGATCCTCAGGATCGACCACCAGCGCCGAGTACATCACCAGCTCCGCATTTGCCCGATTGCGCAGCTCGGTGACGATGGTCTCGACGTTCTTCATGAAGTCGTCGATTGCGATCCTGCCCACCTTCTCGAACTCCCCCCGGAACCACTCGACGTTGCTGAGGTCTCCGAGAACCTCCCCGAGGTCCTGATTCAGCCACCACCCGCCCGGATCGACGACGTAGCCGTGCTTACGGTTGCGGTACAGGGTGCGCACGACGTCGGTTGCAGCAGACATCACAACCACATTGCGTGGGAACTCGCCAAAGCGCTCCACGAGCGGGTATTGCAGGGAAGTGCCGAAGAAGGTGGGTTCGAACTGGTCGTTGGTCAGGTTGAGCCGGGAGCGCAACTCGGCGGTCGCCTCGGGCGGGATCCCGTTCAGGGTCTGGACTACCTGGCTCGTTGCGTGGGCCCCGGTCCCGCCGGTCCGTTCCCTGGAGATCGCCAGACTTCCCTCGATGCCGCGGCGGATCAGTGGCGCCGCGGTGAAGACGGAGGGAAGGTCGCAGCCTCCGCGCAGAGCTACGCCGCGGCGGGGCTCGGCAAACGAGTCCTCTTCGCCGATGACGACAAAGCCGTTGCCGGCGCGCTGTGTCCACCCCGGCCCGGACTCACTGGCGACCCGACCGCGAGCTCGCTTCATGTAGCTGCGCTTGAGTGCACGCTCGAGCTTGGTGTTCTCGCCGGCAACTCGACGCAGCACCTTGTGACCGAGCTTCAAACCTCGGGATACCGGCATGTCAGTCCTCCTCCGGATCGACCGGGTTGGCCACCACCCGGATGGCTGCAAGCGAATCGGGATCACCCGGCGGTGCCGCACCGTCGTCGTCCTCAGAGGCGAGTACGGCCAAGACGTCACCGACCTGCATGGGCTGTCCGGCGGGGATGAGGTGGTCGATCACTGTCCCCGCCTCCGAGGCGACCAGTTGGAAGTGAAGGCCGACACTTTCCCGCATCTCGATCTCCTCGCGCATCTTCTTCTTGCGGCGGCGAGAAGTGAGGATGCTGGCCTGTTGTGTTTTGCGGAGGGCGGCAACCTGTTCGATCGAAACAATGCACAGCTCGTCCCCGAACGCAAAGCTCTCGCCGGTTTGCTTCGACCAGCGAATGACACGACCCCCCTGCAGAGCAGGCCCAACCGCCGGCATCTGCAGCGACAGCTTCATGTCGAACCTCCCCTGTTGCCAACTTGTGCAACGAGGCTGCGCTCATCGAAGAATCCGTAGTCCGCAAGGACGCGCACCACCTCGTCGCGAACGAGCGCCAAGCCCGCTGGAGAGAGCTCGAGGGCGGCAGGCACCGCATCCGCACATCCGGCCTCGGCGGTGATGCGGTCGACGTCGATGATGGAAAAGCCGACCTCGTGCGAGAGTTGAAGAAGAGCCAGGTCGATGCGGTGTGCCCGCATGGAGATGGGCTCGGTAGCCAGACCGTAGAGGCTCGATGTCTCGTCGGCCGGATCAAAAGTCGAGGTGTTGGCGACGAGGACGTGGGCGCCGCTGGCCGCCCTGATCTCGTCAAAGACCTGGATCAGGACCCGACGGAACTCTGCGACTCCCTGCTCGGGATCTCCGGTAAGGCCGAGCACGTCACCGTTGGTCCCCAGGATCACCACGTCGAGGTCGTCCTCATACGAGAAGCCGGTGAGCTTGGCCAGGTTCCCGATCTCGTCGAAACGGGCGGTCGCCTCGTAGCCGTCGTGTCGGCCGGCCACCGCCGCCGCAAGACCCTGGTCGAGTACGGATCCTCCCTCGTCCCGGCTCAACAGCGAGTCGCGCAGCACCTCGTCGCCGAGCGCCAGAACCCGAATCGTCGTTGTCATATCTTCCCCCTCGGAGGACCCCTGTCGGGCGCGGAGCGTAGCAGCGCGGCCGGTCGGGAGACACCGGTTTTCGTCAGTCACCCCAGCCCGGGTCAGTCCCCAGCAAGCGCGCTAACTCGGCGTTTGGTCCCGCAAAGAACTCGCCGAGCTGGGCGGCGGTTTCCTCCGGGATGTCGGGGTTCGTCACCGGCTGCGCTGTGTAGCTGTAGTTGCGAAACTCGGCGGGCGCCCACCGGCCGACGCCGACGAAGTCGGCGATGCGGTGCAGCGTCCCAACCGGGTCGGTGAACAGGTCGTCGCTGCC
>JASJBC010000224.1 GCA_030066715.1 Acidimicrobiia bacterium | reverse complement strand
GGTGCATCGGTCGCCTCGAGCTACGTGGGCAACACGCTGACCGTCCGCCCGATCGGAGGTCACCTATCCCCACCCGGATCTCGAAGAGATCCTCGCCGACACCTACGGCATCATGGTGTTCCAGGAGCAAGTGATGCAGACGGCGCAAAAGGTCGCTGGGTTCACCATGGACGAAGCCGATCGGCTCCGGAAGGCGATGGGGAAGAAGATCGCCTCGGTGATGGCAGCCGAGGAGCAGAAGTTCATCGAGGGGAGCGTCGCCAACGGGACCCCGGCCGAGCACGCCAAAGAGCTGTTCGGCTTCATCGAGCACTTCGCCGGCTACGGCTTCAACAAGTCCCACTCGGCCGCGTATGCACTCGTTGCGTATCAAACGGCTTGGCTGAAGACCCACTACCCGGCCGAGTACATGGCGGCGCTGCTGACTGCGGTCAAGAGAGACAAGGACCGAACTGCTCTCTACCTCCACGAGTGCCGGCAGATGGGGCTACGGGTGTTGGTGCCCGACGTCAACCGGTCGGATGTCGATTTCTCCGCAGTCGGCGGCGACATCACGTTCGGCATGTCGGCCGTGCGCAACGTCGGCGAATCGGTGGTCAAGCTGATCACCAAGGAACGAGAGCGTGGCGGAGAGTTCGCCTCCTTCGGCGACTTCATCAACAGGGTCGATCTTGCGGTGCTGAACAAGCGGACCATCGATTCGCTGATCAAGGCCGGCGGCTTCGACTCGCTCGGACACACCCGACGTGGTCTCTACGAGTCATATCTCGACATTCTCGACGCCACCATCTCCCGCCGTCGCGCCGAGGAGATGGGCCAGTACAGCCTCTTCGGTGGTGCCGAGGACCAAATCGAAGAGGTCGAGGTGGCAATGCCGGACCACGACTGGGATAAGAAGATCCAGCTTGCCTTCGAGAAAGAGATGCTCGGCCTCTACGTCTCGGACCATCCGCTCTTTGGCGTCGAGAAGGCGCTGCAAGCCATGTGCACCTGCACGGTTCCCGGGCTCTGGGAGCGGGACGACAAGGACAAGGTCACCATAGGTGGCGTCGTTGGCTCGATCACCCGGCGCTACACCAAGGGTGGCGACCCCATGTTGTTCTTTGCGTTGGAGGATCTGCAAGGGGGCACGGAAGTTGTCGCCTTCCCCAAGGTCGTGGCGGAGTTCGGGCCTCTGGTGAGAGAGGACGCAATCCTCGTGGTCACCGGTCGTGTCGACCATCGCGGTGACGACGTCAAGTTCATCGCCCAGGAGGTGAGAGAGCCCGAGCTCACTGCCGAGGCGATGGTGCGCCTCCGCGTGCCGGCTTCTCGTTTGTCCCGGAACATGGTCGACCGGCTGCGGGGTGCCCTGCAGAACCATCCCGGCGGGGCGGCCGTGTATCTCCACATGACGTCGGACAACGGGGAGAAGGTGATCCGTCTCGGCGAAGATCATCGTGTCGAGCCGAGGTCCGCGCTGTTCGCCGAGCTGCGCGAGCTGCTCGGCCCCTCAGCCGTGATCTGAGTTCGGTTCGGCGATGACCTTGGCCACGAGATCCGGGGCCTGTTCGAGCAGGTCGGCCAGCAGGTCGACCGACGTCGGGGCGGTATCGGCCCAGGGGACCTCGAGTAGCTGGAGCCCGTAGCGGGCGACGAACTCCTGCTTGATCTCGTGCTGGAGTCGGACTTCGCTGGCCCAGCGAGCGAGATTGTCCCGTGTTGCCGCCCGCGTGTCGGGATCGAGATCCACCCCACGGAGGCTCGCCCGATCCGTCCATGTTTCGGGAAGCTGCTTGTTGAAGACCACCGTTGTGGGTCTGCCGTTCTCCAACTCCTCGAAGAAGCGACGGGCCTCGCGCAGTGGAGTCGGGTTGGCGGTCGTGACGACGATCGACGTTGCCTCACCCAGGTGGTTCTCGATCGCGCTCGCCCGACGGGAGATCCCGTCATACAGGGACCGGAGATCCATGAGGAAGTCGGCGATCTCCTCGAGGAGTGGTCCCCCCAGCACTACATCGGCCAGCCGCAGCGCCGGGCGGGCGGTGACCTTATAGAGGGCCCGGCGCCCCGGAATGCTGGCTCCGGTCAGCCAGCGAAGCAGCCGCCCGCCGATGAGCTCCCGCATGCGCCCGGGTGCGGTGTAGAAGTCGAGTCCGCCTCCGGCCGGAGGGGTGTCGACGACGACCAGGTCCCAACGGTGCGACTCGATGTGCTCTGCCATCTGCTCCCCGGCTGCGTAGGCCTGTGCGGCCGGGAAGCGATCGGCCAAAGCCCGGAAGAACGGATCATCCAGCAGTCGTCGGGCGATCTCGGGTTCGGCGTGCCGGTGCACCATGGCCTCCCACGAGGCGGTGACATCGAGCATCGCTGCGGCCAGCCCGGGCTGGGCGGCAACCGGCTCGGGATGATTGTCCAGCGACTCCAACCCGAGAGCGTCGGCGAGCCGGCGGGCGGGATCGACCGTCATCACGCAAGTCCTCAGTCCGCGCCTGGCCGCAGTCACGCCCAGCGCCGCGGACAGCGTCGTCTTACCGACTCCTCCTGCTCCGGTGACGACGAGAACCTGGGTACTCACAGCTGATCGTCCCAGAGATCGGCGAGCTGCTCGGCAACCTCGCCCGGCGTGTGGATCCCGAACAGGTACGGGAGTCTCGGCCCATCGGGCAGCTCGTTGAGCCATCGCTCCTGTTGATCCTGTACGGCGCGATGATGCTGTGCGGCAGCACGATGAGAACCGTCCGGCAGCCCGGCGATCTGCTCTGCAGACAGACCGAGCGGGGGGAGGATGCGATTCGCCACGATCCCCGCCAGAGTGATGACGGGCTCAGCGTCGAGGCGGTCGAGCGTCGCCTGGGTTTCGAGTACGGGCAGTTCCTCAGGGGTGACGACCAGGATCAGCGAAGTCGCCTCCGGGTCGGCGAGCGCTCCGCTCATCCGCTCCGCCTGCGCCCGGATCGGTCCGGCGGGGACCAGGTCCGCGATCGTCGTTGGCGCCCGCAGATAGGAGAAGAGCTGGCCGAGGGGCGGGGCGTCGACAAGGATTAGGTCGTAGTTGGCCTGCCACATCTCGTACACCGGTTTCCCGATCGTCACGATCTCGCGCACTCCGGGTGCCGTCTCTGCCAGCACGCTCAACGCTCGGCTGAGGACCTTCGTTGGTGCGGCGCGGGGAACGTGGAGCTGGAGTCGCAGGTACTCGTCGAGCGCGTCGCTGCGATTGACCGCAAGCCCGTCGATACCGGAGCGGACCTGATGCGCCGTGTAGTCGAGCCGCTCGGTGGCGAGGTGAGAAGCAGCCCCGATTCCCTCGACCATCCCCACCACCAGCACCTGCTGGCCGCGGCGCGCCGCCTGCAAAGCGAGCGAAGCGGTGACCGCTGACTTGCCGACGCCACCCTTGCCCGAGACGAACGTCATCCTGCAGTCGAGCATCGCAGGTGAGCGTAGGCGCTCCGCGACGCATGCTGAAACCGGAGGCCGGTAGGCAAGACGGTGACGGCTAGCCTGGAGCGCAGAGAAGACCAGGAGGATGTAAGTGGCTCAACTCGATGTAGAGGAGTTCCTCGCACGTTTCCGTGATCGCGCCCGCGCCGTCAAAGACCGTGGCATTCCCCCACTGGAAGGGGAGGCGCGTCAGCAGTTCATCCAGCAGGCGGAGAAGGACTATCTCGACTACTCGCTCGTCGGTGGGGCGAGCTGGGCCATCGAAGACGGAAGCCTGGTCCTCAGGATCCCTCTGGCCTAGCCGGGGTCGCCGATCCCGAGAGCGGCTCGCTTGGCTGCGGCCCGTCGTTCTCCTTCGAGACGGGCCAGGTCGTAGTCGTTGTGATCCACGTAGGCCATGGCGGCCGCAAGCTGCTTGTGGTCGGCCTGGTCTGCGATGAGCCGGTGCATCTCCTGGCAGACCCTCCTGTACCCCGGATGCCCTCCGGAGCCGGTGCGCAGCTCGAGCAAGTGGAACGCCTCCCGAACATTCAGTTGGAAGAAGAAGCGGATCCGGTACGCAAAGGGCACGACATACTGGGCGACGTCCGGACCGAGGTCGGCGGCTATCTGGTCGTACAACGCGGCGGTGCGGGTCATGGCCTCATCCCAGAGTGCAGTCTCACCGACGTCGGCGATGGACTCGGGCGTGATGTAGCCGTGCTCGGGGGAGAGACGCTGCCACTCGATGGACAGCATGCGGTGGCGCTGCAGGTCGCGGAAGATGCCGTAGTCGCACAGGATGTCGAACCGGTAGTCGCTTCTCTCCATCGCACGACCGGGCTTGTGCCTGCGGTTGCGTCTGTCCCCGACGTAGGCGCGGATGAGCGACTCCCGCTCTGCCGGGGCCATGGCGGCGACAAGTTCCAGCAACTGATCGTCGGGCAAGTTCGTGTAGGCGTATAGCGCCGCGGCTGCGATCTTGGTCTCGGCCTCTGGATCCCAATCGACCAGAACCACCTCCGGTCGCTCCTCGGGGACTGCATCGATGACGCCCGCAAGCTCGTTCATACGTGCGCCGATGGAGCCCAGGTAGTCGCTCCAGTCGACCCCGCGCTCCGGCACGTCGACCCGGCGCAGGAACGACGGGATGACCTTGCGCAACTCGGTGAGCATGAGATCGGCGTAATCGCGGACCTCGGCGAGCGGATGAGCGCGCATCCTGATCAACAACATCTCGTATGCCTGACCCGATCCAAAGATGCCGACGTTCGATGTCGTTGCCGCAGGCAAGAGACCGCGGATGTCGTCACAGGCCTTCGCTCTGATGGTGGATCGCCAGATGAAGTTGGAGTCGCCTTCCTGCTTCGGGAAGAGCGTCTCGTAGTAGGGGACCAGCTTGGCAACGAGCGCGGCGTATGCGGTGAACAGCCACTCCATCGTCGCTGTGTACGGTTCCGCGTACCGGGAGCCGGCGATTTCGGGCGGCACCATGTAGCGATAGCGATCGCCCAGCCTCTTGTCGTAGAAGATGTACCGCGTGCTTTGCTCGAGGTAGGAAGCCAGCCGGCCCCACTCGAGCACCTTCGTGAGGACATTGGAAGCCTGCTCACAGGCGAGGTGGGCGCCACCCAACTGGGCAACGGAGTCGTCGCCGTACTCCGAGAACACGCGGTCGTACAAGTCTTGGGCACGCTGGAGCTTGACGACGGGATCGCCGCCGTCGAGTTGTGCGGCGATATGCCCGGCACCCAACTCGGGCTCGTTGTAGAACTCGTCGAGGAAGAGCCTGCGCACGGACTTGGGTGACCTGCTGTACCGGGCGAACAGCGCCCCCTTCACCACTTCCGGCAGGTTCATGATGGCGAAGACGGGACCGTCGAGGTTGGTGAAGTACCGACGCAGGATGTCCGCTTCGTCCTCGGTGAAGCTCTCGGGGACGTA
>JASJBC010000223.1 GCA_030066715.1 Acidimicrobiia bacterium | reverse complement strand
GCTCTTCGGCCTCTACGAGTTCTACATAACCAAGGTCCTGTGGGCTCCACCGTGGGGCGACACGATCTCTCTCGCCCACGTCGATGTGGTGGCGCTGATCGTGCTCGCCTTCTTCTGGCATCCGTTCCTGGCGTTCATTCTCCCGCTTGCGATCGGCGAGGCGATTGGCACCAGGAGCCGCTGGGTGTCCGGTCGGCTGCCGTCATGGCTGACCGCAGCGGGTCCCCGCCGGATCGCCATCGGGGTTGGGGCCGCAACGGTGCTTCACGGCATGATGACCGGGAACCCGGCATTGGCCTTGATCTCCACCGCCTCGGCGATGGCGGCCGTGCTCTTCGCCGTCTGGCTGTGGCGCCGTCGACGCAGCATGACGTGGAACCTGCGAGATCTGATGCCAAATGACCGGCAGGGAAAGGCGATAGCCACGGTTCTGGCCCTGCAGTATCTCGTATTCATTCCCCTGTGGAATGTGGAGAGCATCCCCCCACTTCTCGGCCACGTCGTGGTGTGGCTCCTCTACGCCGGGTTCGGCCTTTTGTTCCACAGCGCGTTGGCCGGTTCCGTTGCTTCAGCCCCGCCTGCGGTCTCTCCCGCGGCAGGCTGGACGCGCCGCAGGTTGATCCGGTGGGCCGGAGTGCTCCTATTCCTCTCCGCTCTCGGCTCGCTGGGTCCACCTGACGCGGCTGCGGTGATCATCTGGATAGGAGCGGCCATCGCCGGAATCCGCACGCTGACGGGAACGCTGCGCCGAATGGTGCGGGCTCCGGACGCAGCTAGAGAAGAGCTGCGCGACGCCCGTGGCGACGGCCGAGCGCATAGGTCGTGACCGCAAGCCCCACGGCGCCGACGCTCGCAGTCGTCGTCCGCACCACCCGGCGGGCGGTCCGGGAGAACTCGACGATCGGCCAGCCGCGGGCGCGCGCCACCGCCTCTAGTCCTTTGTCGGGATTGACTGCGACTGGATGTCCCACGATTTCCAGCATCGGGAGATCGCTGACGGAGTCGCTGTAGCTGTAGCAGAGCTCGAGGTCGTAGCCCTCGCGCTCCGCAACTCGTGCGATGGCATCCGCCTTGGCCGGGCCGTAGCAGAATGGCTCAGACAGCCCTCCCGTGTAGATGCCATCCACCGTCTCGGCAACTGTGGCGATCGCCCCGGTCATGCCCAGCTCGGCAGACAGAGAGTGGACGATCTCGATCGGGGAGGCTGTCACCATGTAGGTGTCCCGATCGGCCTCGGTGTGCAGGTCGATGAAGCCCTGCGATTCCTTGCGGACATCATCGAGAAGCCGGGGAATGACATCGTCGGCGAGAGTCATCAACTCGTCGATGCTGCGCCCCTTGATGGCGTGCAGGATGCGGTCTCGCACCGCATTCGCCTTCTCGTCCGAGGCACCGGAGAAGCGGAAAGTGATCGCCTTGGCGGCGTCGGCAAGGAGCTCGCGGGTCGGCATCATGCCGCTTCGCCAAGCCGCGTGGCCGAAAACAAACGCAGAGGAGCCCGCAATCAGCGTTCGGTCGAGATCGAAGAACGCTGCCGCCCGTCTGCCGTCACCCATGTCCGACCCCTGTGTCGCTTGCGATCACGATACCGCCAACCTACCCCGAACGGAGGAGAGAAGAATCCGCCGGAGGAAGGATGGCTCGATGAGCGCCGAACGGTACGATCCGCTCATGAAACCCGACGACCCGCGGCGTGCGCTCATCATTGACACCCTCATCGCGGTGGGCATGTTCGTTCTGGGCGTCGGCTCAATGCTCGTTTGGGAAGGCAACACGGGTCCCGCCCCGCGGGAGCCTGATTTCTGGGCTTATGCGCTGATCGGAGGGCAGACGCTCCCGCTGATTTGGAGACGGCGGTACCCGGTTTGGGTGCTGAGCTTCGTCGTTTTCATCTTCGTCATCGACCGAGGAATCAACTATCCGTCGTCATGGGCCTTCTTCGGGATCGCCATCGCCATGTATTCGGTCGGGTCGCAGCTTCCCCCCAAACGGTCGCTGCTGGTCGGCGGCATCGCCCTCGACGTTGTTCTGCTTTGGACGCTGGCCGGGATCTACTTCTACGACATCGAGTGGTTCGCACTCATCAGCGTCGTAGCCGTGCTCGGTTTCCCGCTGCTGATCGGACGCGAGACATACCATCGTGAGCAGCGGATGCTTGCTCTCGAGCGGCGGGCCATCAAGGCGGAGCACGAACGGGAGCAACGGGCCAACGAAGCTGTGAACCGGGAGCGCGTCCGCATCGCACGCGAGTTGCACGACGTCGTTGCTCACGAGATCACGGTGATGACGATCCAGTCTGCCGGGGCTCGTCGCATCGTCGAGGACGACCCGGCCCGGGCGAAACAGGCAATGGAGTCGGCAGAAGCCGCCGGCCATCGTGCGCTGACCGAGGTGCGCCGGATGCTCGGGGTACTACGCACGACCGATCCGACGGCGATGGATCCGCAGCCGGGAATGGCCGATCTCGATAGGCTGGTCGATCAGATGAACGAGGCCGGCCTGCCCACGTCCCTAGAGGTCAGCGGCGAGGTACGTTCGCTGCCGCTTGGCGTTGATCTCAATGCGTATCGGATCATCCAGGAGTCATTGACCAACACGCTCAAGCATGGTGGCCCCGACGTGCAGGCGGAGATATCGATCGCATACGAGCCGGATTCGCTTGCAATCGAGATCAACGACGACGGGCGCGGTGCCGCCGCCTGGCAAGGGTCGGCCGACGAGCCGGGACAGGGCCTGGTCGGGATGCACGAGCGTGCGGCCATACTCGACGGTGCCGTTCACACCGGCCCGAGACCCGGCGGGGGCTACCGGGTGGCGGCGAAGATCCCAATCCCGTCGGCATGAGCAAACTCCGTGTGCTGATCGTTGATGACCAGGCGCTCGTCCGCACTGGGTTTGCGATGATCCTCGGCACGGAGCCGGACATCGACGTGGTGGGCGAAGCCGGCAACGGCGTCGAGGCGCTGCGGGCGGCTCGGGAGCTGCGGCCCGACGTGGTTCTCATGGACATTCGCATGCCGGAGATGGACGGCATCACAGCGACGAGGGTGTTGTGCGAGAAGGAGCCGCTGGCGACCGATTGCCCCAAGGTCATCATCCTCACCACGTTCGATCTGGACGACTATGTCTACGACGCACTGCGGGCCGGGGCGAGCGGCTTCTTGCTCAAGGACACACCTCCGGAGGACCTCGCCGACGCAATCCGGCTGGTGGCAGCCGGTGACGCGCTGTTGTCGCCGTCGATCACACGCAAGCTGCTCGAGGAGTTCACGAGAACCCCGGCCGCCGCTCCGCAACCGGCCGCCGGGCTGCAGGACCTGACGGATCGGGAGGAGGAGGTCCTGCGGCAGTTGGCGCGGGGCCTGTCCAACTCCGAGATCGCCGAGGTCCTCTTCGTCTCCGAAACGACGGTCAAGACCCACATCTCGCACATCCTCACCAAGCTCGAGCTCCGCGACCGTGTCCAGGCCGTCGTCGTCGCCTACGAATCCGGTCTCGTCATCCCCGGCGACAGCTGACCAGCACCCCCCTCCCGTTCTTGCGGACGCCACTTCCGGATACGGAAACGCGATCCGCCAGAACGCAGAGCGGACGGTCTCGCGACGAACTTGTGGACGTCACTTTCGAATGCTGAAGCAGGATCCGCCGGAACTAGGTGGGAGGCTTGCGACCAAGAGCGTTCCTGATGTCCGCAGCAATGCGGTAGGGCTCGTCGCGCAGATCCCACCACGTGTACCGCAGCACGGTCCACCCGAGCACCGTGGCGCGGTTCTGCTTCGAGCGGTCGCGACGAAAGGTCATGCGATCCATGTGATGAGCCTCGCTGTCGAGTTCGATCAGGAGGCGGCTATTCGGATAGGCGAAATCCGCCCGGCAGATGAATGCATCTTGATCATCTCTCACGACGTACTGCGCGACCGGGGTCGGTAGCCCTACCTCGGCCACGACCCGTCTGAAGAGATCCTCGAGGGCGCTCTCTGTAGCGGCGTCCCATTGCCGCCGCTCTTCGAGAAGCGGCCGAATCACTCCCACTCCGCGACGGCCCCGGCGAGCGACCCTGTCCACGAACCGCTCGACATCAGCAAGAACCAGAAGATGCTTTCTGACGGCCGCTTCGAGGGCGGCCTCGACAGCCCATGGGCTGACGGCTCCGAGATCCACCACGGTGCGGACTGGATTGGTCACCGGAAGGCCTTGGACCTGGTCGATGTCCGCTGCGACGAGGTCGTTCGACTCGTGGATCTCGATGCCGCTGCGTCTGACGCGGTCGGTCCGTGTTGTCACGACATCTATCTGCCGGATACCACGATCCATCAGCCCCCACAGTTCGGCGGCTGTGCGATGAGACAGAGCAGCGAGCGCCGGCATCGACAGCACAGCCGCCGCCATCTGCTGATGCACGCTTCGCGGGCTGCCGGCTATTGAGTAGACCCCGGGCTGCAGCTGCCGATAGCGGCCCTTTCGCACGTCGTTGAAGAGGTTGGTGTCGCCGATGCCAACGGCAAGGGCTTCGCTGCGAGAGAACGCGCCATGGTGGCCCTCGGCGATACTGGCGAGCTCGTGGTGCTTCTGAGTAGTCATACCCACACTGTGACGGCTCGCACCGACAAGCAATCCGCCACCGAACTTGCGGACGCCATGCCCAAATGCGCAAGCGCGATCCGCAAGAACAAGAGAGAGTCGGCGTCCTGACGAACTTGCGGATGTCACTCCCAAATACGGAAGCAGGATCCGCAAGAACGGGAAAGGGCCGCCCCGGAGGGCGGCCCTTGTGTGCGGGTTCTTATCTCTATTCGTAGGCGATGGCTTCCAGGATGTTGAGCTTGGCGGCGCGGCGGGCGGGCAGCAGGGCTGCCGCCAGGCCGGCGATTGCGCCGAAGATCACCAGGAAGATGATCTGACCGGCCGGGATCGACAGGACATCGACGCCCTGTGCGGCCAGCGCACTGGTGACGATCACTCCGAAGAAGATCCCGACGAGGATGCCTAGGAACGCACCGATGATGGCCACGATCATCGCTTCGTGTCGGATCATGCGTCTCACCTGCGGCTGATTCATGCCGACCGCACGCAGTAGCCCGATCTCCCGGGTCCGTTCGAAGATCGAGAGCGCAAGCGTGTTGGTGATGCCGAACACCGCAATGATCACAGCGAGGATCATCAGCAGGTTGAACAGCAACAGCAGTGTGTTGATCTGGTCCTCCTGCGACTGGCGATACTCGGCCTGATCACGCACATTGGCGTTCGGGTAATCCGCAGCGATTCCATCGACGACGGCCCGGGACGTGTCGACCGAAACGCCTTCGGCGGCCTTCACTGCGACGACAAAGTCGACATCCGTGCCGAAGCC
>JASJBC010000044.1 GCA_030066715.1 Acidimicrobiia bacterium | reverse complement strand
ACGGCGAACACATACCGCTTGACCGCCTTGGCCGGTGCGGTGAGTTCCTTCTTGATCTGTTCGGCGAGTTCGCGGGTAGGGGCAAGGATGAGCGCCCGTGGCTTGTTGCGCTGCGCCTTGTCGACCCGACTCAGCAATGGCAGCCCGAATGCGAGCGTCTTGCCGGAGCCGGTGGGTGCCTTGCCGCTGACATCCCGTCCGGCGAGCGCGTCGGGGATGGTCGCTTCCTGCACGGGAAACGGCTCGGTGATGTCTCTGCTGCGAAGTGCGCGAACGAGCGGTTCGGGCAGCCCAAGTTGGGCGAACGAGGTCGTCATGATTCTCCTGGGAAGTGGTTGGGTTTTCGGTCTCGCTGAACGTGCGGCGCCAATCGCCTAGAGGTTCGAGCTTCGGCCGAAGAGGCGGTCCAACCGGATGAGAAGTAAGCAGGCCGTCAGATCACCGGGGAAACGAAGTTCTCGCTGGCCTCCACCCGGTGTGGCCGGCGGGCACAGTAACAGGTATCCGGCCGATCGCAACTCATGCCCTTTCCCGATCGACCTCACCCCTGCAAGACACCCGAGCCGATAAGTCTGATCGCTGCCGGGTCATCAACCAGGCCGGCGATCAGCAGCGCCGTCTCGCGATCGACCACCGGGAGGTAGACGTCGACTCTGCCGCCGGGGCCGGTGCTGGAGGCGTACGGTCCTATTGATTCGAGCGCATCGCGCAACAGGGGATGTATTGCCTGTTGGAGGGCTCGCTGCTCGGCCGACGAATACGCAACCCCAACCACGCAGGCTCCGCCCATCTCGGCCAACGCCTCTCTGTGCGGCTCGGGATCGCCGACGACTTGGAGAACGAGCGTGCCGTCATTGGACAAGTAGACGTCACCGTCAGCCGGGCCAAGCGACTCGCGGTAGGTGTGGATCGCCTCCACTCCTGCCCGCAAATCGGCGCCGACACACGCCGCCGGAAGCTCTCCCGGGGGATACACGATCTGGGGCGGGTCGTACTCCGCTTGCGAGATCACCTCAACCGCACCGTCGACGGGTGGCCACGTCACCAAGACGGAGCGGTCCCCCCACCGGACGCCTTGCGCTTCCTCGGACCAGCCGTCCATGTCGAGGCTCAACGCCACCGGACCGCCACACTGCGGCGGCAATGAGTCCTCAACACCACCGAGACAAAGCTCCGGACCGCTGCCCGGATCGATCACCGTCGTGTGAAACTCCACCAGCGTCGCTCGCTCGGGTAACGCCGGGAGGAGGCTGGGAATGACGACTTCGATGCCGGCAACGTCGTAGGTCCGGACCGCTATCCCCTGCTCGGGCGCCATCGTGGTGCTGGGGGTCCCCTCCGGCGCAGGCTCGGGCTCGGCGATGCGTGCCTCGGCCCGACGGAAGACCAGCGGGTAGGTCCGGCCATCGAGATTGCTGCCGTACCATTCCATCCGGTCGTCGCCCATGACGACCTCGATGCCGTCCGCTGTGTTCCAGAGCATGGCGACAAGAACGTCCTCAGCATTTGCGGGTTCACACCCGACGGCTTGGATCATCGTTTCCGAAAGCGACAGGAAACCGGCCGAGTACTCGTAGGCGGCTGGCCTAATCGAGTTGCAGCCGGTCCAGCCGTTGTACATATCCGCAGTGAACTCGAGCCACGGCTGATCGACGGTGTTCTCGCCAACCTCCACCATCACCCGCTCGCCACCGTCCTCCCAGGACTCGAGGACCCAGAGGCCCTCAATCGAACCCACACCCGTAGTGACGGCCGGGATGTCACCGCCAGCATCGTCGTCACCGCTGAGCTGGCCCAACACGAGAAGTGATCCCGCACCAACCACAAGCACCATGGCCGCAGCGATCCCAGCTACCCACCACCTCCCTCGACCGTCGGAAGGAGTGAGCGACTCGAACTGAAGCGACTCCCACTCGGGCTCAGGCGGAGTCTCGTCAATCACCGGCTCGATCCCTTCATTGAACGCGGCGGCGATGTCCCGGTCGTTACTCATTGGTGAACCTCCCGAGCTTGTTGCGGACGAGGTGGAGGTACCGGCGAACAGTGCCGTCACTCCATCCCATGAGTTCGGCAGCCTCGGCAGCGGTGTAGCCGCACCAATACACCAGGTACGCCGCTGCCCGCTGCTGCGGAGGCAGAGCCATGACCGCATCAGTCAGGTCGGTGCGAGCAATGTCGGCAGTATCCCGGGCGTCGGGTCCCGGCCCTACACGCACCACGGCAGCGCGCTGCCGGGTTCGGCCCCGGTGCAGTTGGCGGACTTCGTTCATGACCGCCTGCATGAGATACGCCTCCGGCTTCTCCAGGGACGAGAGCGATCGCCTCGAGAGCACTCGAACCACGACCGCCGACACAACATCGGCGGCATCCGAGGGTCCAACCAGAGCCGTGGCAAATCGCACCAACGACGGGGCCACTGCCTCGTAGACGTCCTGGTCGGTCGTCACAACACCTCTCATCTCAACAGTTCAATGCCGCAGGGCACCAGTCCGTTGCACACCCATCCAGGTTTGCGTGACTACAGCGCGGGAACCCCAGGCCGGCCCATCACCTTGGCCAGGGGCATCAGCGACAGCCAGGATTGGTCCGTCGGACGATGGGCGTCCGGCTCGATGAGATAAGGGAACTCGGAGAGATCCGTGAAACGGATCGTGCCGTGTTGCAGCCCCATGAACGCACTCTGCGGCGACTCACTGAGGGCCTGATCGATCAGATAGTGAAGCGACTTGGAAGCGAACCGAGTCGCCTGGATCCGGTCGAACGGGGACGGATCGCCACCCTGCTGGATATGACCGAGGATCGACTGCCGGACCGAGAACAGACCTTCGCTCTCCCGTTCGAACAGTTGCTTGATGAAGCCGCTGTTGTAGACCGGGTCGGCATTCTCACTGGTGATCACGAGGCCGAGCCGCTTGCCGAGGCGGAAGCCGTCCTTGAGGCTGCTGACATCGGCTTCCAGGTCGGTCAGGCTGATGCCTTCCTCCGGCAGGTACACCCGCTCCGCACCGGTGGCAAGACCGCTCATCAAGGCGAGGTAGCCACAGTCGCGCCCCATCACCTCAACAACAAAGCAGCGACCCGATGCAACCGCCGACTGCTTGATCTTGTCGACATCTCCAACGATGTTGTTGAGAGCGGTGTCCGCACCGATCGCCACCTCTGAACCGGGCAGATCGTTGTTGATGGCTGCGGGGACACAGACGATCGGTAGACCCAGAATCGGGTGATCGTTTGCCAGTTCGCGCATCTGATACGCAACGTGGTAGCCGGCCCAACCACCGATCATCAGGAGACCGTCGATCTGGTGCTTCTCGAGGTTCTCGGCGATCTGGGCGAAGTGTTCGCCGCGCGGCCGATGCCGGCTGGTGCCGAGCTCAGCGCCACCACGTGATGCCCAGCCGTTGACACTCATCCAGTCCATCTCATCAATGTCGCCGGCTTCGAGCCCACGGAACCCGTTGCGGATCCCAAACATCTTGTGCCCACGATCGATCCCCACCCTGACCGCGACACGGACAGCGGGATTCATGCCGGGTGCGGGGGCACCGGCGTGGATGATGCCGAGATTCAGGCGCCGCTGCTCCGGATCCGGTTCGTGCGGCTTTGCTCGCACCATGGTCTTGATCATGCGGAAGGAGTCGCCAAAGCTGCCGCCGCGCATCTCCATCGCTGTCTCGTAGTCCCGCTCGGCGATGCGGTCGGCGACGGCGTGGGTCTCGGCGACACACTCCATGAGCGGCGAGCTGATGATCTGGTGCTCCTTGAGCCCGATGAGTTGTGCCTCGCCACCCGGCGATGTGACCACCTGTTCGACGGCGGCGTAGCCGAGCACGGTGCTGAGATAGCGATCGAAAGCGCTGGGAGCCCCACCCCGCTGCACGTGGCCGAGGCTGGTCAATCGAGTGTCCTCGCCGAGCCGGTCGGCAAGCACTCCGCGCACATGATCGGCGGTAATCGGATTGCCGTGTTTGTCCTGGGCACCCTCGGCGACAATGACGATATTGAGGCGGCGTCCGACCGCACGCCCGTCGCGGAGCGCGTTCATCATCGACTCTTCCCAGTCATCCTCCTCAGGGGGATTCTCCGGGATCAGCACCCAATTCGCCCCGGCGGCGATTCCGCTCATCAGAGCCAGATAGCCGCAATTGCGACCCATGACTTCGACCACAAACGCACGCTGATGGCTGGACGCCGTGCTGTGAATGGCGTCGATCGCCTCGGTGATGCGATGCAGCGCCGTGTCGGCGCCGATAGTCATGTCCGTGCCGAACATGTCGTTGTCGATAGAACCCACCATCCCGACCAGGGTCAGTCTGCGATGAGCCTCCGCCATGTCCTTGTCGATCTCTCCTGTCTCGACGAGATCCTTCAGGTGGCTCCGCCACTCCTCCTTGAATATGTTGGCTCCGGTGAGGCTGCCGTCCCCGCCAATCACGACAAGGGCATCGACCCCCAACTCGACGAGGTTCTTGGCCGCCCGGCGCCGTCCCTCCGGCGTGCGAAACTCTTTGCACCGTGCGGTACCCAACACCGTGCCACCTTGGTGGAGGATGCCGCCCACAGATTCGGACGTGGCTCTTCTGATCCGCTCTCCGCCTTCGACTAGGCCCTGGAAGCCCTCGAGCACCGTATAGACAGTGAGGTTGGCGTCGAGCCCGGCCCGGACAACGGCGCGCACCGCTGCGTTCATCCCCGCAGCGTCACCGCCGCTGGTGAGCACCGCAAGACTCGTTGGGCGCTGTGGCGTTCGTAGCATGAGGATCTCCTGTGGGTCGCAGGGGAAGGGCTTGTCGGCGCTGCTTGATTGAACGTGGAACATCGTCGGCGATTGCGGGCCGCAGCGCAACTCCACACCTGGCTTTGCCAAGACAATTCACATAGAATTCATCTTTACCATACGGGACGGTATGGTATTGTATCAGCATGATGACCAAGACGCCGACACGACGAGGAAGACCTCGGGACCCGGCCGTGGATCAGGCGATCCTGGATGCGGCCCGGGCAGTACTGGCGCGTAGGGGCTTCACCGGCACATCGATGGACGAGATCGCCCGGCAGGCCGGCGTAGGCAAAGACACGCTGTACCGGCGATGGAAGTCGAAGGAGGACCTGGTACTACATCTGCTCAAGACCATGTCGGAGCAGAGCGTCCCCGCTCCTGAACTCGATGACGCCCGGTATGCACTGTTTGTCTTTTTGCAGGCAATCCGCAAGGTCAACCTCGACACAGACTTGGGTCCGCTGATCGCCGGTGTCGTTGGCGAGTCGGCGCGTAACGAGCGGCTTGCGGCGGGATTCCAGGAGTTCTGGCGCGAGCGCCGCGCCATCCCCGCTGCGCTCATCCGCAGGATCGCCCCGGAGACGACAACGGACGAGGACGTCGAGGTGATCATGGACCACATCCTTGGTCCGATGTACTACCGCATCCTGCTCACCGGGTCCCCAGTCGACGACGAGTACCTCTGGGAACTGATCGGCACGATCCCCTGGTCCGACGACCCGTCGGGCACAGCACACCCCAACTCACCAGACAACGAAGGTGCCTGAAATGACTTCCCAAGAACACACGGTTGCCGTGGTCGAGCCCACGCTCGACGGCGAGCTTCCCGTCGAGTACGCAAGACAAGCATCCGATCGAGGCGGAGTCGCAACGGTCATCCTGCTCATCGGCAAGGAGACCGTCGCCAACATCGACGCTTTCGCCAAGTCCGAGGACCTGTCCTTCCCCGACGGTCGTGAGATCTACCTGGAGCGGATCGCTGATCACTATTCGGAGATCGGCAACGGCCGCGTCACGATCGTCGCCGATGGTCCCAACGCCAACAAGGTCGTGTTCGACCGGGCCACTCTCCAGGACGCAACATCTGTGGTCGTGCCCCAGCGGCTGGTCAACCGGCGCAACTGGAAGTCCTCGGTCGCCAAATCGCCAGTCCCCGTGGTCGTCGCTCCCCCCAAGGCCGCATAGAGAACAGAGTCCGGCTCATCCTCCTCCTGAGCCGCATGAGACGGAGCCGCCGTTCCCGCCGGCGGCTTCGTCGCGGTTGCGACGAGAGCGCCGGATGAACCGCGACGAAGCGCATCCCATGCGACTCGCTTTCGAGTAGACCCCCACTGCCGACAGATAGTCAATGTCGAACCGTGACGGAAATCGGGCGCCGCTTGCGCTCGCACTCGTTGCCATTGTGATCGTTGCCTTTGCGGTTGCATCGGCGCTGGAGTTGGCATCTCACCGCACCAAAGTGCAGCAGTGGACATCGGATCAAGCGGCCGTGGCGGAACGTGCGGTGCAGGAGGCGGTCGACGCTGTCGTCGCCGATGTCGAGGCGGTGACTGCGTTCATCGAGGAGACCGACCCGACTCCGGAGCAGTTCGTGAGCTTCACCAACCGCATCGAGGGCTTCGACGGCGCCGTCGGCATCGGCTACCTGACGGCGGTTTCGGCAAGCGAGATCGAGCAGTACATCGCAACCCAGAAGGAACTGCACGGGGACTGGTATCACCTATTCGAGTTCGTGCAGGGCTCCACAACCGCACCGGTCGACCTGTCCTCACGCGATATGTACTACCCCATCGGTGCTTTCGCCGTCGGCGCTGTTCTCCAGTCCGTTGTTGAGGCCGTGCCCGCCTTCGGCCAGCTCGGGATAGGTCTAGATGCCGGATACGACCCGATCTGGGGCGAGGACTTGGCCGCAGTAATCGCACACGACGGTCCCCTGCTTTCCCACTTCATAACGCTCGAGTTCGAACTCGTCACTCTCGAGCGAGTCTTCTTCGTGCTTGTGCCGGTCAGAAGCGAGGACGGATCCGAGCGGCGGATGGTGATGGCGATGATGCACGAGCCGTTGCTGATCAGCAAGATGAGCACCGAAGCGCTCCAACGAATCGACTGGGAGGTGGTTCCGCCCGGGGGCACACCGTCTCGTGTCGAATCGCCTCATACGTTGATCTCCCCGATCGAGCTGCCCGGGACCACCTGGTCCCTCGCAGTAGCGCCGACCGACGACGCACTGGCAGACCTGGAAGGACTTCCGTGGTGGACCACCTCTGCTGCGGTCGCAACGCTGGCCGCCTTTGCGGCATTGGCCCTGTGGCTGTTCGTCGATCGCCGCAACGAGCACCGTCGGGTTCGGCAGTTTCGTCAACTCGCCGACGACAAGGACCGATTCCTCGCCTCGGTCTCGCATGAGCTGCGCACTCCGCTCACCGTGGTCTCCGGGCTGGCCTACGAACTGCACGACAAGCCCGCCAACTTCGCCGCCGAGGAGCAACGCAGCTTGCTCGCAATGCTCCTCGAGCAGACCAACGAGCTGACGGGCATTGTCGAGGATCTACTGATCGCCGCTCGCAGCGACATCGGGAAGGTTGCCATCCACTACGAGGAGGTCGATCTCGGAGCAGAGGTTCGAAGCGCCATGGAGACCTCAGGAGTGAACGGACCAATCGCAGGTAAGCCGGCCACTGCCCACGCCGACGCACAACGAGTCCGCCAGATCCTTCGCAACCTCTTGACCAACGCCAAGCGGTACGGCGGACCTGAGATACGAATTGAGCTTGCAGAAGGCACCGGCTGGGCGGAGATCGTCGTAGCCGACAACGGGGATGGAGTTCCACGCCCCAAGCGGGAGTCGATCTTCGAGCCCTACCACTCAGCACATTCGCCGAGTACCGATGTTGGGTCGGTTGGTCTCGGTCTGTTCATATCCCGCAATCTGGCGGTGGCAATGGGCGGCGAACTGGAATACGTGCGCGACGGCGCCTGGAGCCGGTTCCGGCTCAGGCTCCGTGCCGCCACCGGGTCGCCAGTGGAGGACGCCCCGCACGGTGCGGACCAGAAGGCGTCGACTTCGAGCGTGTCCAACGTCGCCTAGTGCCGGTGCGATCGACGAGAGTCGCAGCGGCATAGGCTGGGTTCATGTTGGAAATCGCAGCAAACTCCGGAGCAACGCTCGATCTGGGATCGCTACCGGCTAGCGCTCGCGCCGAGAATCACAGATTCGTTGCGCGCACGGTCGGCGAGTGGGCCTCGGGGACCAACCGCTTCGACCGCCCCGGCGAACGTTTTCTGCTGGCCCGGGCGGCAGCGGTGACGGTCGGCATGTGCGGGCTCAACATCGACCCATTTGCCGGCGATCCGACCATCGGACGGATTCGCCATCTCTACGTTGCCCCGGAGCATCGCCGCAGGGGTATTGGCCGCCGTCTCGTTGCCGACTGTCTCGATGCAGCGAAGCCGACCTTCGTCCGGGTCCGATTGCGGACTTTCGATCCCGATGCGGCAGCGTTCTACCTCGCCTTGGGGTTCGCCGCCGTCGACGAGGAGGACGCCACCCACAGCCGCGACATCTACTGAGTGCTCTTGCCCCAGCCGATCCAGCCAAAGGAGCGGACGGCCGCATATGCGGGATGACGGCGCCATCCCGGCACTCCCTCACTCTCCATCACGCGCTTGAACAGCTGGTCGGCTTCCTTGCGGGAGTACTGGCGAGGCGGATCCACCGAGCCCTGTGGCAGCTTCCCTTTGTGTGCGTACAGGAAGTCGTGGAGCAGCGGTGCCGCAACGGACAGCTCGAAAGGTGAGATGAGCCACCAGAAGACGCGTGGTATCGAGGCGAGATCGAACAGAAAGCCGGAGGGCACTGTGATGAGCGTGGGCCCGTCCTGATAGGGGTAGTCGGCCTCGAGCCGCCACACGTTGCCGGGACCGATGTAGGTCACCACCGGCGGCGCAAGCGTCGAGGCTGCGACTTGAACGGACTCGTGTTCGAACGATCGGACTTCTGCCTTCATGATTCACCATCCGGTCCTTCCCCCTACCGAGAACCCTATCCAAGGACCGGGGCGGGCGGGGATGCGTCATCCGGTGGGGAGACGACCTCCGAACCCTGGGTAGCATGCCGTCCGCTCGAGGGAGGGTGCAATGGCCGGCTCCACAGCGGAACATCGTCGCTTGGCGGATCGTGACAGCGGGTCCGCCGATTGGGATCAGTGGGGCCCCTATCTGAGCTATCGCTCGTGGGGAACGGTTCGGGAGGACTACAGCCCCACCGGCTCGGCGTGGAGTCACTTCCCACATGATCACGCCCGGAAGCGGGCTTATCGCTGGGGTGAGGATGGTCTGGGGGGCATCAGCGACATCCACCAGTATCTGTGCTTCTCCGTCGCCCTGTGGAATGGCCGAGATCCGATTCTCAAGGAAAGGCTGTTCGGGCTGACGGGCAAGGAGGGCAACCACGGCGAGGACGTCAAGGAGGTCTATGCCCACACCGCGGCAACTCCCTCCCACAGCTACCTCGAGTTCCTCTACCGATACCCGATTGCCGAGTTTCCGTATCACGAACTGGTCGCTGGGAACGGCACAAGGAGCGCCGCAGAGCCGGAGTACGAGATCGAGGACACCGCCGCGTTCGCCGCGGGCTACTGCGATGTCCGCATCAAGTACGCCAAGGCAGACATCGACGACATCCTGATCGAGGTCGAGGTCACCAATAGGAGCGCAGCCGCCGCCACTTGTCACGTCCTGCCGACGCTGTGGTACCGCAACACCTGGTCTTGGGGATACGCAGCCGGGCCCATGGGGGACGTTGCCGAGCGCCCCTCATTGCGCCGGGCCGGATCGGCGGTCGTAGCCGATCACCAGGTCCTCGGCCGCTACTACCTCCACATCGAGAATCCCGACGGAGTGGTCTTCACAGAAAACGAAACCAACAACGAGGCCCTGTGGGGGACGGCCAACGATTCGCCGTACGTCAAGGACGCCTTCCATCGCTACCTGGTGGGCGGCGAGGACTCGGCCGTGAACAACGCCGGCTCCGGCACCAAAGCCGCCAGCATCCACAAGATCGCGCTCGAACCGGAGGAGACGCGGTCGGTACGCCTCCGCCTCAGCACCGCGGAACATCCGCAGCCGTTTGCGGATCATGCCGTTGTCATGCAGTCCAGACGCGAGGAAGCCGACGAGTTCTACACGTCGATTCAGGCGGTCGGCCTTGGCCAAGACGAGCGGGAGCTCCAGCGAACAGCCTATGCCGGGATGATCTGGACCAAGCAGCTCTACTACTTCGATATCGAGCAATGGCTCGACGGCGACCCCGCCGGGCCCAATCCCCCGCTCTCCCGCAAGTGGGGACGCAACCGGGACTGGCGCCACCTGAACAACTTCGACGTCATCTCGATGCCCGATGCCTGGGAGTACCCGTGGTACGCGGCATGGGATTCGGCCTTCCACTGCGTGCCGCTCGCCGAAATCGATCCTGCGTTCGCCAAGAACCAGATAGAGCTGTTCACCAGAGAGTGGTACATGCACCCCAACGGCCAGCTCCCCGCCTACGAGTGGGAGCTGGGCGATGTCAACCCGCCGGTCCATGCCTGGGGAGCGCGACGGGTCTACGAGATCGATGCTGCCGCCAACGGCGCGCCGGACGTCGACTTCCTGAAGCGCGTCTTTCACAAGCTCCTTCTCAACTTCACCTGGTGGGTCAACAGGAAGGATGTCGACGGCAACAACGTCTTCCAGGGCGGCTTTCTGGGCCTGGACAATGTCAGCGTCTTCAATCGCTCCGAGTCTCTTCCCGGGGGCGGTCATCTGGATCAGTCCGACGGCACGGCGTGGATGGCCTTCTACACCCTCGAGATGCTTGCACTGTCATTGGAGCTGGCCCGCTACGACGACGTGTACGAGGATCTCGCCACCAAGTTCTTCGAGCACTTCCTCGGCATCGCAACGGCAATGAGCGCCGACGACCATTGCCTCTGGAACCCGACGGACGGTTTCTTCTACGACGTGATCCGCCTCCCCGACGGCAGATCCATCCCGGTTCAGCTGCGGTCGATGGTCGGGCTGATCCCGTTGATTGCGGTGAAGGTGATCGACCAGGAGACCATCGACCGCATGCCTGAGTTCGCCCGGCGCATGAGATGGTTCCTGGAACGCCGGCCGCACCTGAGCGGCAATGTCGCCAGTATCGAGGAGACCGGCGAGGGCAGCCGGCATCTTGCCTCGATCCTGACCCCGGAACGTCTCCGCCAGATCCTCGCCTACCTGCTGGATGAGGACGAGTTCCTCTCTCCGTACGGAATCCGATCACTGTCCAAGCACCACGAGCACAATCCATTCTCCATAGACATCGCCGGCTACTCCGCACAGGTCGGTTACGAGCCCGCCGAGTCGCTCTCAGGGTTGTTCGGCGGCAACTCCAACTGGAGAGGTCCGGTGTGGTTCCCGCTCAACTACCTACTCATCGAATCCCTGGACCGGTTTCACTCCTACCTGGGAGACGACTTCACGGTCGAGCACCCGACCGGTTCGGGCGAACTGCTGACGCTTCGCGAGATTGCCCAGGACCTGAGGCAACGACTGGTCTCGCTCTTCCTTCGCGACGAGAGCGGGCAGCGACCGTTCGATCGGGACACGGCCAGCGAAATCCACCGCGATCTCCTCTTCTTCCATGAGTACTTCGACGGCGACGACGGCCGCGGTCTTGGCGCCATCCACCAGACCGGTTGGACGGGTCTCATCACAGACCTCGTCAACCGCCTTGCATAGCGATCGCTAAGTAGCCGGAATCACGAACGACCCGGTGCCGGGCGAACAGGGTCGAGTGGCAGAACCATGCGGATGACATTGGTGTTGGGGAGACCAAACCACCGCGGAGACTCGGCTTCGGCAACCATGCCGCGCCTGTCGTAGAGCCGCCGACCACCCTTGTTGGTGGCGGCAACGTCGAGGACGAGGCGCCGTGATCCGACCCGCCGGGCTTCAGCCTCCATGCGGTCGAGGAGCTGTGACCCGATGCCGCGGCTCCGTTCTGCTGAGTTGACCGCCAGGGCGTGCACGTAGAAGTCCCCGTCCGGCACGCTCCCCATGAAGTCGAAGAGTCGCGACATCACCCGGACGTGGGCTCCCATCCGGTAGGCACGCCATCCGGCTGCCTTGATCAGCGCATCATCGGTCGAGGTTGCGTGATCCGCCGCGGAGTAGCCGGTCGCCATGCCGACTATCGCTCGCTCATCCGCGGCGAACACTGCGTACTGGAAGGAGTGATCATGGGCCGGCTCCAAGTAGGCCTCGGCAATCACCCGGTCGTAGCGGCGCCCGAGCTTCATCCTGTACATGCCCGCTGCCGCCTCGTTGAGAAGGCGTGCATAGGCGAGGCCGTCGTCGGTTTGCGGCGCAGCGGGACGTAGAGAGACGGCTTCTGCCATGGCGGCTCCGAATCGCCTGGTCAGATCAGCTTAAGCAGGTCTCGCAGCGCCTTGATCTCGTATGTGATCCGGTCTTCAGGCCCGGCGGTGTTGCCGTTTGGGTTGTACCAACAGGTGTCGATGCCATAGTCGGCGCCACCCTTGATATCAGAGCTCAGGCTGTCCCCCACCATCAAGACCTCCGCCTTGTCCGGGTTGCCCAACTGCTCGAAAGCAATGTCGAAGATGGCGCCTCCGGGCTTGGTGACCCCGACCTCGGCAGAAACCACGATCGCAGCGAAGTACTTCTCGATGCGGAGGCGCTCGATCCGGGGCCGCTGCACCTCGCTGAGCCCGTTGGTGATGAGACAAAGCCGAGCCTGAGCCGCAAGTTCCTCCAGGACGTCGATGACATCCGGATACAGATCACCGTGAGTTGCAAACCCGATGACGAAGTCATCAGCCATCTGTTCGACATCGGCGGGTAGGCCCAGCTCAGCCATCAGCAGCTCGAACCTCTTGGCGCGCACATCGGTCGGCAGCAACTCGCCGCGTTCCACCGCCGCCCACAGACCCAGATTGATCCGCTTGTAGGTGGCGAAGTGCGCCATCGGATCGGCCACGCCCTGGTTGCGCAGCGTCAGCGTGTAGGCCTCGATCTCGGATGTGTCGGAGTCGAGAAGGGTGTGATCGAAGTCGAGCAGGACGGCCCGGTACTTCACTCGACCAGCTCCCTCGCCTCGGCGAAGTTCTCCCTCGCCTCGTTCAGCGCGGCGACTGCCACGAAGAGGGCAGCGATGGGATCTGCCCACCACCAGCCGAAGGCGACGTTGGCCGCCAAACCAACGAGAACACTCATGGCGAGGGCTGCATCGAGCACGGACATGCGCGCCTCGGCCGCCAGCGGTTCGCTGTCGAGGGTTCGCCCGATCGCCCGCTTCGCGAGGCCGAGCGAGAGCATCACGACAGCGGTCAAGGCCAGATAGCCGATGCCCCAAGGCGACTCCTCGGGTGCAGACCCCGTGGCCAAGGCCCAAGTTGCGCTCGCCGCAACGACGACCGCAAGAACAGCAAATGCCGCAGCAACCATGCGAAGGGCACGAGCCGTCACCTGATCGCTCTCCCGCCCCGGGTGACGGAGATGCCAAACAACGACACTGGAGGCGAAGAGCTCGATCATCGTGTCCAGACCAAACGCGACAAGCGCAAGCGATCGGGCGGCGATTCCAAGACCAATCGCGACCACCATCTCGATGCCGTTCCAACCAATGGTTGCGTACTCGAGCCGCATCGCTCGGGCTTCGAGTCTCTCCTTGACCACAGACATGAGCCGATAGTGTTGCAGATGCCGCCCGGCATTACGCCCCGCCGGTAGGGTTCGGGAATGTCTCCTGCGCTGTATCTGCTCACCGGCTTTCCGGGTACCGGCAAATTGACTGTGGCCCGGGCGATGGCCGCACAGCTCGAGGCCGCCGGCCAAACCGTGCGCATCGTCGACAACCACTGGATCAACAACCCGATCTTCGGCCTGATTGCACAGGACGGGGTGACCCCGCTTCCGCCGGCTGTCTGGGACCGTGTCGGCGAGGTGGCGGCGGCTGTGGTGAGCACGGTCGAAACGATCACACCCGCGCACTGGCACGTGATCTTCACCGCCTACCTGGATGGTGAGAGCGACACCGGCACCGTTCCCCGTCTCGAAGCGGTCGCCGCAGCGCGCGGCTCGATCTTCGTCCCGGTCCGTCTGCTGTGCGATCCCGCGGAGAACGCAAAGCGGATCGTGTCACTGGAGCGGCGCGGGTTGCTGAAATCCGTTGATCCCGTCGAGCCGTACCGCCTTGCCGACAAGGGGCCGCCGTACGACCCGCAACACGGCAATCAGATGGACCTCGACATCACGGCGCTGGACCCTGAGGGGGCGGCTGCGCTGATCCTGCAACACACGGCGGCGGTGGGTTCCCGCTAGCGAGGCCCGGCTGAGCGGGTGCGACGCCTTCTCGCTAGGAGCACCAGCGCGACACCTGCAAGAAGGAGTGCCAGCGCGGCTCTCCACAAGCCCTCCAGGTTGGCCCCGGTGAAGG
>JASJBC010000222.1 GCA_030066715.1 Acidimicrobiia bacterium | reverse complement strand
GCCCACACGGTTGGCCCGGTGTCACGGTGTCCCAGCAGGCGGGCCAGCAACCAGTTGGAATCCTGGCTGCGAATCTCACCGGCCAGGACCATCTCCACCAGTCGACGGGCGGTGTCCTTCTCCGGAACGGCGGCCGCCGCCCGCAGGTAGCGGACTTCGTCCTGGGGACTGGCCGCATCGTCGCGGAGCGCGAGGAAACGCTCGAAGTCGTCGCTCCCTCCGTTGGCTGCGACTATCCCGATGACGGCATCGGCAACGTCGGCATCGACCGCGTCCCGATCCTCGAGAGACTGATCGAGCACATCTCGGGCCGTCTCCTGCGTGGGGACATCATCACCGAGGTTCCCCAGCGTTCTCAGCAGCAGACCGCGCAGCCGCCGGGTCAGATCACTCTCCCCGGACTTGGCGTCCCAACCCAGCTCGGCAGCGCGATGCCGGACGAGTTCACGCACTTTGGCCTGAAGGGCCGGGCGATCATCTGAGGAGATCACGCGGCTGAGCTCGACCAGGCCGGACACGGCGATTCCCCAAACGTCCGGTTCGTCTTCACCATCGAGCCCGCCGACCAGGGTGATGAAGTCGGCAGCCGTCTTCTCCCCCGCCAGCACATTCGCCCAGGTGTCGGCGATCAGCGTGTACCGCTCGGCAGGTTGCAGACCGGCGAACTCGCTCGCCAATCGCTCCAGAGTGGCGGCCGGGTAGTTGACCCTGTAGAACCCATCTCCACCACGATTGAGCAGGAAGTCGTCGCCGGCCGGCAGCGCGACGGCTTCGCCACCAACGATGACCCGGCCGTCCTCAGCGTCGTTGCGGAACAGCGCCGGCACCTGCCAGGTTGCGTCCCCGGACCCGAGGAAACGGAAGTGGCGTTGCTCCAACTGGTACCCGTCTGCGGAGACGGACACATCGATCTGGGGATACCCGCCCTGATAGATCCAGCCGCTCATGATGGTTCCAACCGGTTCACCGGACTCTTCCTCGAGCGCAGCCCACAGATCGTCGGTTTCGGTATTGGAGTACGCGTGCTTGCGGAGATAGCGCCGGATACCGTTGCGGAAGGTCTCCTCACCGAGGTATTGCTCCAGCATGCGTAGCACCGCCGACCCCTTGCCGTAAGTGAGGGTGTCGAACATTGCGTTTGCTTCCTCCGGGGACACCACCGGGAACTCGACCGGGCGGGTCGAGCTGAGGCCGTCGACATCCATCGACTGCGCACGGAAATGGGCGAAGGTGAGCCATCGCTTCCACTCGGGCCGGAAGGCGTCGACACACTTGAGCTCCATAAACGTCGCAAATGCCTCATTCAGCCAGATGCCGTTCCACCATTTCATCGTGACCAGGTCACCGAACCACATGTGTGCCAGCTCATGGGCGATCACGTCGGCCACCCGCGCCATCTCGTCCTGAGTCGCTCTCTTCCGGTCGACCAGAAGCGCCGTCTCGCGGTAGGTGACCGCCCCTAGGTTCTCCATCGCGCCCCAGGCGAAATCGGGGACGGCGATCATGTCCAGCTTGTCACCCGGGTACGGGATGTCGTAGTAGTCGCCGAAGTAGTCGAGGGCGAAGGCTCCGACCTCGAGCGCAAAGTCGGCGAGGTGGTTCTTACCCGGGG
This sequence comes from Acidimicrobiia bacterium, assembly GCA_030066715.1. Lineage (GTDB taxonomy): Bacteria > Actinomycetota > Acidimicrobiia > Spongiisociales > UBA5794 > JAAETI01. The sequence goes on along the minus strand of JASJBC010000222.1, from coordinate 3,793 downwards.
TGTGCAGCACGCGCAGGGGTACGCCACCCGCATCAACCGGTCCTGCGACCTCGAAGTCCCCGACGATGAACGCAACGAGGTAGGTCGCCATCTTCATCGTCTCGGCGTAATGGTGGGCGACCTTGCCGTCGCCGACCGGTTCGGCAGCGACCTCAGCAGCATTTGAAATCGCTACCAGGTCCTCGTCCACGATCAGAGTGACGGCGAACGTCGCCTTCAGGTCGGGCTCGTCCCAACAGGGGAATGCGCGCCGGGCGTCGGTTGCCTCGAATTGTGTGGTCGCGATCACTTGCTCGTTGCCGGCGGCGTCCTTGTAGGTCGACCTGTAGAACCCGTGCAGGTTGTCGTTGAGAATCCCGGAGAATGCCGTGTGCAGCTTCCACTCGCCCGGCTCGAGTTCGGAGGCGAAACGCAGGATGGCCCGCTCCTTCTCCTCCTCGTAAGCGATGGTGGCGGCAGAGTGGGACCGGCCGGTAGCGTCCACCATGGCCGCCTCGGCGATCTCCAGCTCGATTGCGTTGAGGACGACCTCGCGCACCGGGGCCATGACGGCCACATCCACTACCTGCGACCCGGCGAAGGTCGCCGACCCCAGATCCGGTGCGAGGGTCAGCTCGTACCGAGACGGGATGACGGTCCTGGGGAGGCGGTATTCGGCTTCTGTGCTCATTGCGGGTTCCTCATCTTGCGGTGCCGATACATGCTAGAGGCCGCATGTGAGCCTCGATCCAGCGCCTACCTGTCGTGAGTTCGTGGCGGGGACACGGCGGACTACTCCGAATCGGATCCGGCAGGTTGGTCCGGGACGCGGGCCAGCGCCTCGAACTCGTGACGACCTTCGAGTGACCAGCCCTCACGAGCGATCACGAGCTCGAAATCATCGAGCAGATCCCATCCCTCGCCCTCGGCGAGCAGGAAGGGACGCGGGGGGCGATCGTTCCTCTCCAGATTGCGCGTCGTGGCCCGGCAGAAGATGAGGAAACCACCGGGCCGAATCACCTTGCGAAACGTTGGGAACAGGTGCCGCTTGATGAAGTGGAAGTCGACGATCACATCCCAGGGCCCGGGCGGCATGGGGTCGATGTCGAAGTCCATTCGGTTGGTCGCAACGGATACTCCTGCCGATGCTGCGGCGCTCCTCGCCAGGGTCAGGCCCTCAGCCGACACGTCGGCAATCGTGACGTCGTGGCCGTGTCGGGCGAGCCAGATCGCGTTCCTTCCGTTGCCGCCGCCAACGTCCAGGACTCGGGACCGTGGCGGTATCCGCGGAGCTACCTCGAGCAAGAAGGCGGCGGGTTCGTTACTCCGAGCACCCTCTGTGCGGTACCGATGATCCCAGTGCTTGCGCTCGACTTCCGACATGTAGGGTCATGATATGTGCAGATCCATCAAGCGTCTTCGCCAAGGGGCTACACCGGCAACACCCGACGAGATCGAAGCTGCCGCCCGACAGTTCGTGCGCAAGATCAGCGGCTTCTCTCAGCCGGCGGCGCACAACACGGAGGTGTTCGAACGCGCCGTCGCCGAGATCAAGACCGCATCGGCGGACCTCCTCAACGGTCTCGTGATCCGGGGCGCCAAGAGTTGAGGAGTTCCCCCGGCCGCGACCGGGGGAACTCGTTCGATCACCGATCGAGCCTGACTGCTTCCTCGAGCAGATCGAGAAACTCCTCGGCTGCGTCGTCATCGATCTCCCGCCACGGCAGATCCTCCGCCTCCTCCAGAATCTCGTCGAGATCCAATCCGCGCACCCACTCGCTGGCGCGAAGCACCTCGGCATAGGCGGCGACGGACGTCACCAGCTGGAACTCCGCATTGGTCTCGTCGAATCGGTCCGCAAGGAGAGCAGTCGTTATGTCGCCGCTGATTTCCTCGCTGCGGCCGGTGGTCGCATCCATCCAGCGCATGTGCACGGTGGCGAATGCCGCATCGTCACGATAAGCATCGCGAGTCAAAGCGACCTCGTATAGGGCGGTCACGGTGTGCCCGGCGTTGATCTCACCCGCATCGACCTCGTCGTCGCGGAAGTCCTCGTCGGCAACGGCGCGATTCTCAAACCCGATCAGCCGATACTCCTCGACGTAGCCCGGGTCGAACTCGACCTGCACCTTGGCGTCACGGGCGACTGTCTCGAGGCTCGTAGTCAGCTGCTCCTGGAACAGGCGCTCGGCCTCCTCCCTGGTGTCGACGTACGCATACCATCCATCACCCTGGTCGGCGAGTTGCTCGAGCAGGACGTCGTTGTATGTCGAGATCCCAACCCCGATGGTCACGAGATCGATACCACGGCGCGCCCGCTCCCCTATCTCCTCGAGGATCGAGCCGGGACCGGTGTTGCCGACGTTGGCGACACCATCCGACAGAAGGATGACTCGATTCACCTCATCCCGGTCGTAGGCCTCGTCGGCAAGGTCGTATCCGAGCGTCAGACCGGCCTCGGCGTTGGTGCTGCCGCCGGCATCCAGACGGTCGATGGCGCGGATGATCTCGTCGGCGTCACTCACCGGAGTTGGCTCGAGAACGACGTGTGCATCCGACTCGTAAGCGACGATGGCGACGCTGTCGAGCCTGTCCAGTTCGTCGATGAGGACCGCAAGCGAGTCCTGCACCATCTCGAGCTTGCCCTGCTCCTGCATCGATCCGGACACGTCCACGACGAGCGTCAAGTTGACGTTCTGCCGATGCCGCTCCGTCACCTCGCGGGCCTTGATCCCGATCCTGACTATGTCGTTGCGGGTGTCCCAGTACGGAGCCGGGCCACCATCGGCGAAGACGGCGAAGGTGGAATCCTCCGGAGCCGTGTAGCCGCCGTCGAAGTAGTTGACGTACTCCTCCACTCGAACCATGTCGGGATCGGGGAGGAACCCGCTGTTGATCCAAGCTCGCATCAATGTGTAGGACCCGGTGTCGACATCGACGGCGAATGTGGAGAGGGCATCCTCCGCCGGGTCCACAAAGGGATTGACGCCGTAGTCGGCGAAGTGGGTGTCGGTGGGGGTAGTGGGCTCCGGCGGAAGCTGTTCGCGGGGCCGTTCGGCGTCACCGCCGGCGATTGCGGTCAGGTCTGACGACGGCGCCGCAGTTGTCTCGGGGGCGGCAGTTGTCTCCGTTGCCGCCGCTGTCGTTGGGGTCACCCCACGCTCCCGGTCGGGAGCTGCGGTGGTGGCCGGTCGGTCGATTCGGGGAACGGTGTCGTCCGCCGATTCGTCATCCCCGCCACATGATGAAACGATCATCGCCATCACCAGAACGGCTGAAGCGATGTTCCTGTGTCTGGTCATTGTTGCCTCCCAGTTGGCCGCAAGGTCGCAACCTTGCGATGCAACTGGGACGCGTGCCGACGCCCGCCGGGTTCCAGGAATCTTTGCCGCCGGAGCCCCGCGGACTACCGGTTCTGCACCTCATCGGTGGTGGTCTGCGGATCGACGGATTCGCCGATCAACATCGCCTCGATGGTACGCGAGAGAAGTGCCGCGTTCACGGGACCACTTACTTTCGCCCTGATCGTCCCGTCGGCATCGATGAAGAAGGTCTCCGGCAGTCCGAGGATGCCGAACTCGACGGCAACCTTGGAGCCTTCATCGATGCCGTACACGTAGGGGTCGCCACGGCCGAGTTCCTCGAGAAAGCCCAAGCTCGCCCCCTCGCGATCCTGATAGGCGATCCCGACGAAACTGACGTTGGCGTCACCGTAGGCGGCGGCAGCGGCATTCAGAGCATCGTGCTCGACGCGGCAGTTGGTACACCACGAAGCCCAGAAGTTGAGGACAACGATGTCCCCCTCGAAGTCGGC
>JASJBC010000043.1 GCA_030066715.1 Acidimicrobiia bacterium | reverse complement strand
GGGCCCGACCAGCTCGCGGACCGAGGGGATATCACTGGCCACTGCGGGAACACACAATGCCATGGCTTCAATGAGAGCACCCGGGCTCCCTTCGACCCGGGACGGCAGCGCAAAGACGTCGGCGGCGCACATGAGGTCCGGTACGTCGTTGCGATAGCCGAGGAACTCCGTAGCCTCCGCAACGCCTCCGTCCTGGACGATGCGCTCGATGTCCGGGGTAGCCGGTCCGTTGCGGCCGGCAATGATCAGCCGTGCCGAGGGAAAGCGGTCGACGACTGCCGGAAAGGCACAGGCGAGAACGTCCAGTCCTTTGGAATGGAAGTGACGTGCTGCGGCCAGAACCATCGGTTCATCCTCGGTCAATCCGAGGCTCGCCCGCACCCGAGCTCTCCGCTCCGGTGTCCGCTCCCCGAGCTTGGCGACGTCGCGACCCCGGGGGATGACATCGATCTTCCCCGGAGGAATGCGAAGACGCTTCGCCATGACCTCGGCGCTGGACGAGGAGACCGCGTGAAAGCGCCGCACCATTCTCGCCGTTACTGCGTCGGCGGCCTGGGCCGCGCGGACCTTCCACGCCCGGTACTCGGGGTTATCGACATGCTCGGGGCCGTACGCCTCGGTCACGATGCTGGAGACGACGGGGACCCGCAACGACCACGCTGCAGTACGGCCGATGATGTCGGCCTCGAAGAGCGTGGTGTGGACCAGATCGGGACGGAGCTTGCGGATCAAGGCCCGGGTGCGGCGCAGCCACCCGAACCTACCGCCTGTGCCGACAAGCGAGTGCAGCACTGCCCCTGCTGCCTCCAGTTCCGGTCCGACGCCGCTCCTTTCCACCAAATAGGCGACATGAACCTCCACGCCGCTTGCCGTCAGATGGGGAGTGAGTCCCGCCAGCGACTGTTCGGCTCCGCCAACCGCAAGGCTGTCGATGATGGTCAGGACTCGCATCGGGACACCTAGCTACCCGTCCCGGCGAGCCTGGCCCCGACTTGGCCCATGGTCAGGTTCTCCATACGTCCTGCATCGATCAGCTCCCGCGCCGCACCGAACAGCGAATCCAGAGCCGTCTCCGCCCTGTCGAGACGCGGCGCGAGGTTGTGCGTGTGAAACCACAGGTGGAACAGGGAACCGGTGCGTACGGCGTGATGCATGCGCCGCTTGACCAGCCATGACCAGGCTGCGGTGCCAAAGCGTTGCGCAGTTGCCGAGTGCGGGTCGAAGAGATACGTGTGGGGGACATTGACCAGATCGCCCTCGACCGCCGGAAAGACCGCTGTCTTCGCCATGGGCCGAACCCGATCGACGGCATTGGCGACGCGCCGCTGCCATGACGACAGATTGGGAAATCGCGGAGGGGTAGCCCCGCGATAGGTGGTGAACCCGCTCTTGGACAGCACGTCCAGGTGCCCCACCGAGTTGCGCGGGAAGACAAAAGAGCGCAGGTCGACATCGGCGGTAGCGGCGACCGCCCGGCACGCCGCTAGGTCGGCGGCAAAGGACTCTTCGCTACAGCCGGGATCGCCGGCAATGAGATGCCCAAAGGCATGGCACCCGATCTCTTGCGGCACCCTGCAATCCTTGATGGCGGCGACGAGATCGGCTCCGTACCAGGTGGGAGCGGTGGTGATGTCGCTGCAGGGGTCGAGCGCATACCAATCGGATTCGAGCCATTCGTACTCCGGCCGAACCACCTCGGGATGTTTGACCCCGGACACCGGAGAACAGGAGTCCAGGAAGAGGTGCCCCACCGTCGCCCAAGTGGCGGAGATTCCGTGGCGTTCCATAGCCGCCAGCACGAGCGATACGACTTCGCGCTCGGCACGATAAGGAGAGTCGTCATGGGGAGCTCCGTGATGGACGGCGCCCCATGACATCTCCAGATCGATGGAGACGACGAAGAGAGCAGGCAATGCGGGCATGGCCAGCGATGATACGCACCGGACATGGGCCGTGCGGACGATGGCCCGAGCTACATTGACGGCGATGACGGAACCTCTACCCAACCTGTTCCTGATCGGAGCGATGCGAGCCGGGACGACGGCCCTGCACGAAGCACTCAACGCCCATCCGCAGATCGTCATGAGCTCGTTCAAGGAGCCGGCCTTCTTCGCCGATCCCGACGAGCTCGCCTCCGACAGCCGCATCGTGTCACAGGCGGGATACGTCGGGGACCGGGCGCGGTATCTGACCCTGTTCGCCGACGCCGGCGACGCTGTGTACCGCGGGGAATCGAGCACGCACTACACGAAGATGCCCCGGATCAACGGCGTTGCCGATCGGATCGCCGCCGTTGCTCCGCAAGCCCGCATCCTCTACCTCGTCCGGGATCCGGTCGAGCGGACGCTGAGCCACTATCGCTATGCGGTGCGAGCCCGCGAGGAGAAACGTCCGCTGCACGCCGCGGTGACCGACGATTCCTTCTATGCCGCCGTGAGCCACTATGCGATGCAACTGCGCCCATATCTCGATAGCTTCGCCGGCCGCATCCGTGTTTGCGCTCTAGAGGACCTCGTGCGTGACCCCGACCGAGAGATGGGCGCACTGTTCAGCTGGCTCGGGTTGGACGAGGCGGGCGCCGGAGCCGCCTTTGCGCAGCGCAACGCGAGCCCGAGCGACGTTGCGATGGTCCGCGGCCCCGGCTTCCTCCATCAGGCTGGGAGGACCGCGGGCTACCGGCGCATCCGCTCTCTGCTCCCGGAGAGCCTGCTCAACCGGGTGCGTTCTGTGCTGTTGCGGCCTGTCTCACAAGACGAAATGCGTGATGACGCCGTCGTCGCGTACCTGCGCGAATTGCACGAGCCGCAGGTGCGGGAGTTGGAGCATCTCCTCGACCGCGAGTTTGCGAATTGGCTAACTCTCCGCCCGCAATGACCCACTTCGTCACCGCCCCGAAGAGGCGGCTGGTAGCGTCTCGGCGGAGGGGAGTGAATGGATCCATTAGACGATCATCTGGTGCAGGGGTGGACCGCGTCCGCATCGGGTAGAGACACCATGGTGCACGAGGACGGACTGCGCACGACCGCAACCTTCCTCGATACGAAACGGGGACCGCTGTTCGTTGCGTACAACGAACCAGCCTCGACCCCGACCGCAGGAGTCGTGATTTGCCAGCCGTATTCGGCAGAGGTGGCCCGCAACCAGCGACGGGAGCTCGCGCTGGCGTGGGAGTTGTCGGCGCAGGGGATGGCCGTGGCTCGCTTCCATTACCGGGGGACCGGACACAGCGCCGGTGAGCCGGAGGACATGACGTTCGACCAGATGGTCGGCGACGCCCGAGACGTTGCCGCGGCTCTTGCTGAGCGCACCGGGGTCACCGCCATCTCATTCGTCGGCACCCGTCTCGGATCCCTCGTTGCGGCCGGTGCGGCAAGCAGCCACCCGGGAACGCCGTTGGTGCTGTGGGAGCCTCCACCGGACATGGAACGCTATTACAAGGAGATCCTCCGCGCCCGGATGATCGGACTGGTCAAACAGGGAAAGCGCAGCCCCGGCGGCAAGGAACTCATGGCGATGTTCGCCGACGACGGATTCCTCGATGTTGTCGGCAATCCGGTCGCCTACTCGGTCTACGAGTCGACAATCGACAAACGGCTCGATCGTCTTTTGATCGACGGGGGGACTCGCCCGGTGTTGACAATCCAGATGAGCATCAAGCAAGAGATCCGACCGGCGCTCACTGCGATCGTCGCAACCTGTGCGGCTGCCGGGATCCCGATCGCCACGGAGACGATCCCGTATGACGAAGCCTGGTGGTTCGGTGCCCCCGGTCACGGCCCCAAGGTGGAAACGAAGATGACGGCGACCGAGGCGGTGCCACTGACCTCACGCTTCCTCCGAGAGGATCGCTGATGGCCGCTAGGGAAACGCCTCTCTTCCTCACCGGGCCGGATGGCCCGCTGTTCGCCATTCACACGTCACCCGAGCAGCCCGAGAGCGGAGTCATCCTGTGTCCGGGCGGGTGGCATGCCGGGAGCGCCAACGCCAATCGACTGATGGTTCGCCTGGCCCGTAGGCTCGCTGCCGAGAGCGTGGCCAGCATCCGCTTCGAGTGGCGGGGAACGGGCGACAGCCCGGGTGAGCGCAACGCTTTCATCCTCGATGAGCCTTCCCCAGGGGCGGTCTTGGCCGGAGCTGATCAAGTGCCCGCACCGCGGTCACTCGTCGGTGTCTGCTTTGGGTCGCGATCTGCATTGGCGGCGGCGCCCGAAATCGCCGATCTCGAGGCGATATTCCTGGTGTCCTTCCCGTTGCCTGCCGCCAGAGCGAAGGTGCGCCGCGCGGAGCGGATGAGCCTGGGTGCGGCGATCCGCGAGGGGCTGCGGCCCGCGACGTTGCGCGGCTGGTTTGATCCGGCAACACGCCGGGTCTATGTGAAGTTCCTGTCGCTGCGGTGGCAGAAGCTGCGCCGTGCGGTTGGACTGGGTAGCAGCGCAGGCGTCAAGGAGGCAGTCGCACGCAAAGCGCGCAAACAGGAGCTCGACCTCGATCAGCTCGTGTCCCAACTCGCCGCTCTGACCGAACGCGGAGTGCGCGTCCGCTTCATCTTCGGCACCGGCGACGCCTTGTACGAGCAGTTCACGGAGGCTCGCACCGGCCCGCTTGGCAACCTCATGAACCGGCACCCGGACCTGCTCGACGTGGCGTTCATCGACGGTGACCTCACCGGCTTCTCGACCCTGCCCGCACAGGAGGAGTTGCTCGACATGGCAGTCCCCTGGCTGTCGCGGTCATCCGACCCAGCCGGGGGGTAGCCGTGGCCCGGATCGTTCTCATCACCAGCGATACCGCAGGTCGGGTGGCGATTGTGTCCGAGCTGGCCAACCGGTTGGAGTCGATCGGACACACAACAGAGATCTGCTCGCCGCGCGATGTCTCCAGCTACACCGCACGACACGGCCGGGAGTACACCCACCTGCCATCGGGGGCAACTGCCGGCGACGCCGCTGCGGTGACACGCCGGCTCGAAGCCATGGAGCCCGACCTCATCCTCTGCGACATCGAGCTCGCCTTCGAGGTCATGGCGGCATACGCAACCGGCGCCCCCCTGGTGTTGTGGACATCGCTTTTCTCTGTGTGGAAGAGACCGGGTTTGCCTCCACTCCATCGTGGCATCGTGCCGGGTGAGGGGCTGCGGGGAACGAGAATCGGCATGGAATGGGCCTGGCTGCGCTACCGATTGGGGAGGTCGCTGGGCAGGATGCGGCGTCGCCTCCAGTCCCGCGGCCAGGATCGCATCTCGCGACTGCGCACAGTCGCCGAGGTGACGGGTTTCCCCTTCGCCGACGAGGCGATGCTGCACGAATGGCTCGTTCCGTTCGCCTACCGCACCCTCCCGGTGCTGGTGTTCAACACAATGGCACTGGAGTTCCCGCACGAGCCCCACCCCGCAAGTCGCTACGTCGGACCGGTGCTCAGCCCCGTTGCCGGCGATGAGCTCGGCGAGACCGGGCTTCGCCTTACGGAGCTGTACGAACGCCGCAAATCGTCCGCAAGCACCGCGCTGGTCTACTGCGCCTTCGGTGCTTGGCACACGGATGACGACAGGCCATTTCTCCGGCGCATCCTCGCGGCAGCCGCATTGCGGCCGGACTGGGACTTCGTCGTCGGTCTCGGTGGTCGTGTGGACCCGGGCTCACTTGGGGAGGCGCCGCCGAATGTGCACCTGTTCCAGTGGGCGCCACAACGGCAGGTGCTGAAACACGCCGACATCGCCATCCACCACGGCGGCGTGACCAGCGTGAACGAGTGTGCGGATGCCGGGGTTCCGATGTTGATCTACCCCTTCGACTTTCTCGACCAGAAGGGGAACGCAGCCCGAGTTGCGTTCCACGGCCTCGGCATGGTCGGTGATCGGAAGGGGGACTCGGCAGCCGCAATCCTCCACAAGCTCGATCAACTCTGCGGCGACGAGTCATACCGGGTGAATGCAGCTCGTACCGGCTCGATCATCAGCGCGGAGCAGGAGGGCAATCGGGCGATTGACGCCATCGTGGCTCTCCTCCAGGCACCAGAAGCAACTTGACCCGACTGAAGAGGACTCGGAGACGGAACATGCCAAGCAGTACCCGCACAATCATCCTGCGACTGATTCGGCCCCGGAGGACCGCCCACGCCCACACCGGGACGCACAGCTATGCGATCGTCGAAATCGACGGCGGTCGGGCCACCGGCACCGTCCAATTCCCGATTGACCTACTCAACGAGGCGCTGAGTCTGGAAATCCCTCTGGATGAGACCAACGCCATTGCGGCCATCGATGCGGCGCGGGAACCGATCGACGCGTACATCCGGGATCACTTCTCGATCAACGACGCATCGTCGCCATGGCCGATCGAGTTCACCGGTAGGCGTGTCTTGGAGAGGAAACAGTTCTCGTATGCCATCTTCAGCTACGAAGTACCCGGGCTCGAACCCGTCCCGGAGCAGTTCACCGTGACCTACGACGGAATCGTCGCAACCGACGAGACCCATGAGGGAATGGTCATCGTGCGCCAGCATGCGGGCTTTGGTGCGCTGCGATCGAAGCAGGAGCAGCGCTGGCCGGTTGTCGCCGGCAGCACCGTGTTCACTGCGTCGACGCGACCGAACTCACCGGCAACGAACGTATCGGGCGCCTGGCGAGCCGTGACTGATGCAGGCCGCGAGTACCTGCGGCGGGCCCGCAAGCGGATTCGCCGCACACTCGGTCGCTAGACCTCGGATCCTCCTCCAGCACCGGCCGCCGCCGCCAGCCCGGCCACAGTGGGGGCATCGAAGAACTGCTTGGGAGTGATGCGAATGCCCGCCTTGTGGCCACGGGCGATCACCCGGATGCTCAGCAGGGAGTCGCCCCCGAGGGCAAAGAAGTCCTCATGGACGCCGACACTCTCGATGCCCAGTACTTCCGACCAGATCTCCGCCAGGGCCTTCTCCACCGGGTCCCGTGGTGCGACGTGTTCCGTCGGCACGGGCGCCGGTCGCGGGTCGGGCAGCGCAGCCCGATCCACCTTGCCGGTTGACCCGCGTGGCAGCACCGCGAGCGCGTCGAGGGTTGCCGGCACCATCGCCCGGGGCAGTCTGGCCGCGGCGTGATCGAGAAGCTCGCCCGTCGGCAGCTCGGGTTCCACAAAGCCCGCCAGCGCCGGGACGGCGCCGGTGGCGTGCACCGTCACCACGGCGTCGCGAACGTCCGGGTGAGAACGAAGCACCGCCTCGATCTCGCCGAGCTCGATCCGTTGCCCGCGTATCTTCACCTGGTGGTCGACCCTGCCGACGAGATCGATGGTCCCGTCATCGAGATACCGGGCGACATCGCCCGTTCGGTACAGGCGGGTGGGCCCGACGGCGGGCAGCTCCCAAACCACAAAGGCCTCAACCGTCTGCTCGGGACGCTCGTGATAACCCGCGGCGAGACCATCCCCGGCGACACAGAGCTCACCGGGCACACCCACCGGGGCGGGTCTTCCCATGGCGTCGAGTATGTAGAGCTGCGTGTTGGCGATCGGGCGCCCGATGGGAACGCGCTCCCCCGCAACCTCCGTGGGTTGTGCTGCGTCGAGATGGTGGACCGAGCACCACACGGTGGACTCGGTCGGGCCGTACTCGTTGGAGAGGGCCGTGTCGGGCAGCGTGCCGTAGTGCCGGTCCACTAGGGCCGGTGGGCACGGCTCGCCGGCAACCATGACCAGTTGCAGTGATCGCAGCATGTCTGCATCGGCCAGCTCGAGCAGGAGTTGGTAGACGCTGGGCAGCGCCAGGGTATGCGTGACTCCATGGGCGCCGATGAGCCCGGCGACATGGCCGACATCCTGCTCCATGCGGGATCCCGGCAGGACCAAGGTTCCTCCCCCGACCAGAGTGGAGAAAAGGCCGGCGATGGAACTGTCGAAGATCAGTGGGGAGAGCAGCAGGAAGGTCTCCGGCAGATCTCCGTACTCGGCCCGGCGCGCCAGGGTCGAGTTCACGAGGCTGCGGTGGGAAACGGCAACCCCCTTCGGCTGCCCGGTCGACCCGGATGTGTAGAGCACATAGGCGAGGTCGGTCGCGGCGGACACAACGGGTTGCCGGGCACGGCCCGACGACCCACCGACGAGCAGCCCGGTCTCGTCGAGTTCGATGGTTGCGAGCCCGAAGTCCGTGTCGGTGCCGTGCGTCGTGATCACGGCCTTCGCTGCGGTGTCGGCGAGGATGAAAGAGGTGCGGGCCGCGGGGAGGTCGGGGTCGAGCGGCACGTAGGCCGCACCCGCCTCGAGTACGCCGAGGATGGCCACGATTGCGGCCGGGCTCCGCCCGACCAGCACTCCGACCCGATCACCACGCTGCACCCCGGCTTCGTGGAGGGCGCCGGCAACTGTCGCAGCATTGGCGGCGAGTGCGGCGTAGTCCAGCGAGACATCTCCGCCGACTACGGCAAGCCGCTGCGGCGTCGCGGTTGCCGCCTGGGCGATCAGACCGTGCATGGTCTCGTCATGGGGATACTCGCGCTCCGTGCGGTTCCATTCGACGATCACTTCGCTCATCTCGTCGGCGGGGAACAGGACCAGGTCGGCAACTGTCTCCGCAGTGACCAGCGAGGTGAGCACGGAGAGGACTTGGTTGGCCAGGCGCTGCACCATTCCGGCGCCGAACCGATCGCGGTCGTACAGGAAGATGAGCTCGAGCTGCTCGCCGGGCATCGCCAGAATCGCAAGGGGGTAGTTGCTGCGCTGTAGGTAGCGAACGTCTGTCACCGCCAGCTCTCCCGAGCCCAACTCAGGATGGGGGACGTTCTCGACGACCAGGAGCGAGTCAAACAGCGGCTCCCCGCTGGGCACTTCGCTCCAGCGCTGGACGTTGGCAAGTGGGGTCAGCTCGTGGTCGAGCGCCTCTATCTGCCTGCCTTGCAATACCTTCAGCCAGTCCTCGATGGGCTGCTCCACAGGCACCTGGACACGGACGGGCAGGGTGTTGATGAAGAGGCCGACCATCTCTAGCGCCCCCGGCAGTTCCGCAGGGCGCCCGGAGAAGGTGGTCCCAAACACGACGTCATTGCTCCCGCTGTACCTGCTGAGGACGTAAGCCCATGCTGCACGGAGAAGCGTGTTGAGGGTGAGGCCCCGGGTCCGCCCGTATTCGAGCAGTCTCTGCGTGGTCTCGTCGTCGAGCCGGGCGGTTGTCTCCCCGTGGAGCTCGGCCCAGCGTTCGCCCGCCGCACCGGGCAGACCCACGGGAGTCGCCGCAGTTACTCCGGCCAGCTCGTTGCGCCAATACTCTTCGCTGCTCTCGGCCGAGTAGCCCTTGAGCCATCGAACGTAGTCACGGTAAGAGGGAGCGTCGTCGGCTTGCCCGGAATCGGATGTTGCCGACTGCATACTCCATACCTCGTTGAGGACGAGGCCGAGCGACCAGCCGTCCAGGATCACATGGTGGTGTGTCCACACGAAGCGATGGGTGTCCGCCCCGGTCCGAATCAATGCAAACCGAAACAGAGGCGCCGCATCGAGCCGGAAGCCCCGTTCCCGATCGGTGGCGAGGAAGTCATCGAGCTTGCGTTCCTGCTCGTCGTGCGGAGATTCGGACCAGTCCTGGATCGCCCACTCCACATCGACCTCACGAAGCACCACCTGCAAGGGTTGCTCCCGACCCTCCCAGGTGAGCAGGGACCGCAGTACCTGGTGACGACGAATGACTGTGTTCCAGTTCTCACGGAACTCCGGGACGTCGAGGTCGCCTTCGATCGTGGAGACGTACTGCTGGACGTAGAGCGGCGCCTCCGGCGAGTACAGCGTGTGGAACAGGATCCCCTCCTGCACCGGGCTCAGGGGATAGATCGCTTCGAGGTTGGAGCCGGGGGTCGTCACTACCCGCTCAGCTCTCGCCGTAGTTCTTGATCAGGTCGTCGAGCTCATCGGAGCTGAGTTCGATCTCGGCAATTGGCTCCGCCGCAGCCACGCCGGGCATCCGCAGCGCAACCGGGCTCGGGCCGGTAGTCGCCACCTTGCTCAGTTCGCCGATGGTGGGGTTCTGAAAGAGCTGCTGCGGCGTGAACACCAGCCCGGCGTCGGAGGCGGCGGCGACAACCTGGATGTTCAGAATCGAGTCGCCACCTAATTCGATGAACGGATCGTTGACACCGATGCGATCGACACCCAGAACGGACTCCCATATCCCAACCAGGGTGCGTTCGGTTGCGTTCCGTGCCGGCACATACCTGTCGGAGGAGAGGCTGAGATGACCGCGCGGATCGGGGAGCGCATCACGATCGACCTTCCCGTTTGCGGTGAGCGGGATCACATCCAGGTTGACTATGTAGGACGGGACCATGTGATCCGGGAGCCGGGCAGCGAGGTAGGACCGCACCGCGGTGCTGGACACTTTGTCGCTGGGATCTACGTAGTAGGCGACCAGCCGGCTGTCGCGGCTGCGCAGGAGGTCCTTGCCATCGCCCTCATCTCTCAGCTCGTAGCCCACCTGGTCGAGGATGTCGCGGACCTGCACGAGATCGATCTCGTCCTCCAGCTCCTCCAGGGCCTCCTCCTTCGTCTTGTGACCCAGGCGGACGTCCCAGCTGTAAGGAAGGGCGTAGTTGTGGAACTGACGCTCCTTGGTATGAACGTAGATGCCGGTGTTGTTGATGAGACAGTTGGTCGACCGCCCGGTGTCTCCCGGCCGCACCCACGGAGCGCGAGTCCCCAAGAACTCGTACAGCTCATCGAGACCCACATCGCGGTAACGGTAGAAGTCGACGATCTTGATCTCTTCGAACAGCTCAGCGTCGTCGAACAGGGATGTGTCGAGGTTGCGCCTGACAGCATCGTCGACCTGGTGGTAAGCGCGGCGCGCCTCGACGATCGCTCGATCGACCTCATCCCGATCGGTGACGCCGATGCGGAACAGGTCGGCGAGGCGAGTCTCGAATATCTGGCCGCGGGACAAACCGGTGACGACGTGGCGCAAGCCGCGCTCCCGGGCGAGGTTCATACCCAGGGTGTACACGGTCTTGAAGCATCCCTGGCAGACATTCGAGAAGTGGGTGAGGCTGTCGGCGAATATCTCGTTCATTGCGGGCGTCGTCCCGATCACGAGTTCCAGCCCGAGATCATCCACCGCACGGCGGATGTTGGCGATGGCCCCGGGCGAGATGAACCCGTTGTCCAGGGTGAACACGAGCGGTTGCAGACCCATCTCCACGAGCTGGTAGAGGGCGAAGGTGCTGTCCTTGCCCCCGCTGAGCAGCATCACACAGTCCTGCCCGGCGGTGTTGCGATGTCGGTCCTCGGGGAAGATCCCCGCCAGTTCCTCCGGTGTCCCGAAGTACGCCTCGGCGTCGGCGCGATGGGTGGCGTAGAAGAGACAGGGCTGGCAAACACCCTCGGCGTTGAGCTGTGCCAGCGGATGTTTGGCCGTCAGCCCGCAGCGGACACACCCTTGCGCCTCGGAACGGGACGTCTTCTCCGTCTCGGTGGCGACGACGCCGACCGCAACATCGGTGACGGCTGGGTGCTCCCGCAGGACTGCCTCGATCTCACCGAGCTCGATTCGATAGCCGCGCACCTTCACCTGATCGTCGGCTCTGCCCAGGAACTCGATGTCACCCGGTGCTCGCCAGCGGGCGAGATCACCGGTGCGGTACAGCCGGGCGCCGGGCTGGAACGGGTCGGCGACAAACCGCTCCGCACTCAGATCATCCCGGCCGAGATAGCCGGCGGCGACCCCATCGCCCGCTACGCACAACTCACCGACGACGCCGATCGGCAGCGGCGACAGATCCTCGGCAAGGACATGGATGCGGGCATTTGCGGCGGGCCGACCGAGCGGGACCGAGGTCCCGCGATCGCGCTCCGGATCGAAGCGGTGAAGCATGCACCCCACCGTCGCCTCGGTCGGGCCGTACTCGTTGACGATCTCGAGCTTTCCTCCGGCGGCGTCCCAGGCCGCCCGGGCCACGGCCGTCTTCAGGTCTTCACCGCCGAGGATGAGGGTCCGGATGCGCGCAGTGTCGAGCAGGTGGGGTTCGAGCAGCGATAGGTGGGACGGGGTCAGCTTCACGACATCGACCCTGTCCTCGGCGAACACGTCGCGGATGGAGAGGTCGCTGCCGTCGGGCTCCGGGTAGATAACGACCCTGCCCCCGGTGACCAACGGCACGAACAGCGAGGTGACGGTGAGGTCGAAGCCGAAGGAGGAGTAGAACGGGAACGAAACGGGATTGCCGCGGCCGTACTCCGCAGCGGCCCACAGGACGTAGTTGGCCAGGTTCCCCTGCGTCACCGCCACCCCCTTGGGCACGCCGGTCGATCCCGAGGTGTACATGACATATGCGGTGCTGTGCGGGCTCGGCTCGGGGAGCGACCCGGCGGCGGCCGGGGCATCGAGCGGAACGGTTCGAACCGGCACCGGCACATCTCCCAGCCGGGCGACGAGATCTTCTTCCGTCACCACCAGCTGCACGCCGGAATCCCCGACCAGCAGGCGCACCCGCTCCTCGGGATACTGCGAGTCGATGGGCACATAGCTGCCACCCGCCTTGAGCACGGCCAACACCACCACGACCAAATCAATCGAACGGCGGAGATGGATGCCGACGCGGGGTTGCGGGCCGAGCTCGTCGAGCAACTGTGCCGCCAGCCGGTCCGTCACGGCCCCGAGTTCTCGATAGCTGAGCTGGTCGGCGCCGGCGATGAGCGCCGTTGCGTCCGGATTGGCGCGCACCTGCGCCGCAACGGCGGCGACAACTGTCGGGTGAGGAAGCTCCTGGGCCGAGTCGTTGAATGAGTCGATCTCCGCCTGCTCGTCTGCCGTCATCAGGTCAACCGAGCCGATCTCGAGATCGGGATCATCGAGCATCGCATCGAGCATGGTGACGAAGTCACGCACGATCGCCTCGCTCCTCCGGTCATCGAAGACGTCCTGATTGAGATCGAAGTGCAGCCGGTAGGCGCCGGTCGCGTCGAAGTCGTGCACCTGAAGCCGGAGGGCGTGATCGTTGTCACCGTGCCCCGGGTGAACCCATTCCGACTCCATGGGGATTCCGGCAAAGTCGCCAAATGCGGCGTTGATGAAATTGAGGAGAACCGAGTAGGCGCGGTTGTGCGACGAGCTGCTGGTCCCAGGACGGGCGTGCACCAGCAACTCTTGGGCAGACTGACCCACCTTGCCGAGCAGCGAGCGGAAGGTCTCCTGCTCCCCCAGAGCGGCATGAAGCGGAAGAACCTCGATGAAGAGACCGGCCGTTGCCTTGAATCGCGGCGACGGGCGGTTGTGGGCCGGGAGGAGAACTGCGAGATCGCTCTGCCCACTGATCCGGGAGAGACAGGCCAGCAGGACGGTGGCCAGGACACCAAGCTCGGTCACCCCACCCACCAGACCGCCCTCGGCCGCCGCAAAGCTGGTGATCTTGCCACTGCGCTCCAGACCCAGGTCATGGGTGTGCCTGGTGGAGCGTGTGGTTGCACCGGGGAGGGGTGTCACCCCGTAGAACGACAGTGGAGCGAGTTCGTTCTCGGCTTGCTCCTCCCAATACTGGGCCGCGGTCGCATGAGCATCCGATTCCCGGAACCGCTGTTCGTATTCGGCGTAGAACTCGAATGACGGGTAATCGGATAGGTCGGATTCCTGCCCGGCGCCGGCGGCGACGTAGAGGTCGGCCATTCGGCGGTACACGATGGCGGCGGCCCAGCCGTCGGTTATCAGATGGTGCTGGGCGAGCCACCACACGTAGTCCTCAGGACCGAGCTTGATGAGGGCGGAACGGTAAAGGGCGGTGTCGAGGTCGAACGGCTCCGCCGCCGCGGCGGTCGACCACGCCTCGTATTCCCCGGCGGGGTCCGTTTTCTCGCTGAAGTCGAGGATCTCGAGCGGGGCTGGGATGGTTGTGAGCACAACCCTGCGCGCCCCGGCGGCGTCCGGGTGGAACACGGTGCGCAGAGAGTCGGTGGCCATAACCAACTCGCCGAAAGCCCGGGTGAACACCGTAACGTCGATTGGCGACGTGAGCCGGAAGGCAAGCACCATGTTGTAGAGGGGAGCTTCGGGATGAAGCTGCTGTCCGGTCCAGATCAGCGTCTGGGCCTGGGTAGGGGTCCCCCCGCTGCCGGCCGTCACGACCCGGCATCCTTGGTTTCGAGATACCGAACAATCGCAGCGACCGTGCCAAAGTTGCCTACGGTCACATCGGAGTCCGGGACTTTGATTCCGTAGCTGCTCTTGATGAACGCAACCAGGCGAACGTAAGCAACAGAGTCGAAGCCGATGAGAACGAGATCGTCATCGGCATGCAGGTCCACGTCCTCCCCGACGTCGCGCAGCTCGCCTTCGATGTACTCGATGATGGTCTGTTCCATGGCTATAGCTCTGTTCTCGCAA
>JASJBC010000221.1 GCA_030066715.1 Acidimicrobiia bacterium | reverse complement strand
AAATCCCCCGATGAGGTCAATGGCATCAAAAAGATCATTTTGAATCTGGCATTGCCGGCTACCATTTTCATTGCCCTGATGGGGATTACAGTGGAATCCAGTCTCCTGCTGCTTCCCCTCCTGGCACTCACATTCAATGTTGTTCTATTTGTGGCTGCTCCCTTTTTGCTGGCTGCGGTTGGGGTTAAGAAGGAGTCCCCTGCCTATCGCACTGGTAGGCTTTTAATCCCGTCTTTGGCCCCGGGCCTGTCTTGTTTTCCCTTTGTTCTGGAATTTTTAGGGGAAGCATACCTGGCCAAGGCAGCCATGGCAGATTTGGGCAACAAAGTTTTTGTGCTTGTCATCCTTTATCTGGTGGCCATGCAATGGTATTATTCGAGAAATCAAGAAGTGAATAAAAGGAGCAGTGCCAAGATCATGTCCCTGTTAAAAACGCTTGTTACCGAGCCGGTGAACGTAT
Source organism: Acidimicrobiia bacterium (assembly GCA_030066715.1). GTDB lineage: Bacteria > Actinomycetota > Acidimicrobiia > Spongiisociales > UBA5794 > JAAETI01. The sequence goes on along the minus strand of JASJBC010000221.1, from coordinate 4,965 downwards.
TCATAGCTCTGGCACTGTTGCTTTTATCTTTTGGTTTTACCATGGGATCATTACCTTTTGTTATCGGAGAAACACTTACCAAACTGAGCCTTATCCTAACCCCCTTGGTCCTTCTTTTTATTGGACTGGCAGTTAAAATTAGAAGAGAGCAGTTTTTCCAGATTTTTTCACTACTTACCCTAAGAGCGGGCCTTGTTTTCATCCTCGCTGCGCTTTTGGTATCGGTTGGAGGATTTAATGTTCAAAAGGATGTGCTATTGATGCTAGCTTTCGGACTAAGTGCTTGTAGTTTCTGGCCTTTTGCCCATCTTTCACTGATAGAGAACCTGGAGATAGAAAAAGAGCGAAAGACCTTCGATAGCACTTATGCTATTGGTATCCTCGCACTTTCTTTTCCGTTTTCGACCGTAATGATCCTGTCCGTTCTCAATAGCGGTACTTTTTTCAATACAACCGGGAACCTTTGGTGGGTAGGCTTTCTGATCTTACTGATAGGGAGTATTTATCCACTGTTTAACTTGCTTTCAAGGAAAACTACAGCCATTCGTATATCCGGACCTGAATTAGAACCCACGAAACCTGAGCAAGCGTAGTTTGTGGATGGTTTGTGGCCTCAGCCGATGAGTTCCAGCTCAAACGTGTTGAAAAAAGAGAAGTAAGCCTTTCAAATTGGGAAAGTGGCGGGAATTGCTCGGCAAAGCCTCGCGAGTCCTCGCCCGAACGTGTTGAGAATAAAAAATGCAGCGCGTCGCGCTTGCCTTTTTTTGTTTCAACCGCTAATTCTCAAGCGAGCTTGGAAACGCTGCTAAAACAAAAAAACCAAGGCTTTTGCCTTGGTTTTTTATTCATCCGTACTCGAGGCGTAGAATTACCTCCTTCGTCGGTGAGTCCCGCTCAAACATTTTGAACATGCAAAAGCCTGCTTTATATGCGGCTTTTTTGTTTCTCAATTCCTTGCTCAAGCAAGCTTGGCACGTTTTCAAAACAAAAAAGCCAGTGGTTTTCCACTGGCTTTTGCATGCATCTGTACTCGAGGCGGGACTTGAACCCGCACGGACATTGCTGTCCATTGGATTTTAAGTCCAACGTGTCTACCAATTCCACCACTCGAGCATCTTGGTTAATTCGAGTGATTTCAACACCCCGTTGTCCGGCGTGTCTATCTCCCTCCCGATAACTATCGGGATATCGGGACCACCACTCGAGCCTGCGTCCACCGTAGTCCCGGCAACTATCGGGACGAAGGTGGGCCTGCGTCCTCCGCAGCCCTGGCGGAGGAGGATATAAAAAAACGCTGACAGGGCAGCGTTTATTCACTGAACTTAGAGCGAAAAACGGGATTCGAACCCGCGACCTCCACCTTGGCAAGGTGGCGCTCTACCAACTGAGCTATTTTCGCATCAGTCCCGTACTCAACGATAGTTGTAGTATCGGGGCGTTATCAAAGATTCGATAGGTTCGAATCCCTTGTTGTGGAGGTCTTGCGACCTCCCTGTAGCACATGCTACAGGGCAGCATAAACTCCTATACTGAGATTTCACTGCTGGACCGGGGTGCTAATCCAGTACTGAACGAACTTCTAATACTGGGTTATATCAAAAAACCGAATCGTTCGAATTTCAATTTGGTCCATCCTGTAGTGAAACTTGTTTCTACTACAGGGGGAGCAAATTTAATACAATTCTGCCAAATCCGAAGAACATTTGATTAAGAAAATAGGAGGATTTACTTCCGTATCTCTAAGAGGTGGCCTTTTTGTTCCGGGTGAGCATCCGCTTGATCTCGTTCAGCTTCATCAGGGCTTCCACCGGCGTGAGCGTATCGATATCCAGATGCAAGATTTCCTCCTTGATCTGTTCCAATAAGGGGTCATCCAGATTGAAGAAACTCAACTGAACCTCCTGCTGGGCGCGTTGCAATTGCTCGGTGAGCTCTTCGCTGGAGTGTGATTTCTCCAGCTTTTTTAGGATTTTACCTGCCTTGTTCACTACCGCCTGGGGCATCCCTGCCATCCTTGCTACATGGATCCCGAAACTGTGTTCACTGCCGCCCGGCACCAGTTTGCGCATAAACAAAACCGTATCCTTCAGCTCCTTTACCGAAACATTGTAGTTGCGGATCCGCTCAAATGTGGCAGCCATTTCATTCAACTCGTGGTAATGGGTGGCAAAGAGGGTCTTGGCCCTCGCAGGATGCTCGTGCAGGTATTCGCTGATGGCCCATGCGATGGAAATACCGTCATAGGTGCTCGTACCGCGACCTATTTCATCGAGCAATACTAAACTACGTTCCGACAAATTGTTGAGAATAGAAGCCGTTTCATTCATTTCTACCATAAAGGTAGATTCCCCCATGGAGATATTGTCCGATGCCCCAACCCTTACAAATATCTTGTCTACAACACCCATTTCAACAGCTTCGGCCGGTACAAAGCAGCCCATCTGCGCCATGATCACAATCAGGGCGGTTTGCCTCAACAAGGCCGATTTACCACTCATGTTGGGCCCCGTAATCATAATGATCTGCTGCTCGTCCCGGTTCAGTTGCACGTCATTGGGCACATAGGCCTCCCCCAGGGGTAGTTGCTTTTCAATAACCGGGTGACGACCGCCCTTTATATCGAGCTGAGTACCCTCTGTAATAACAGGTTTCTCGTATTGGTTCTCCTGGGCGAGTATCGCAAATCCACAAAGGCTATCCAGGCGGGCTACTTCTCTGGCGTTCCCCTGTACCGGTTTTATATATTCCTGCATCCAGACAACCAACTGGGAAAACAGTTGTTGTTCCAACTCGGCTATACGCGCCTCAGCACCCAGGATCTTCTGTTCGTACTCCTTTAGTTCTTCCGTGATGTATCGTTCGGCGTTGACAAGTGTCTGCTTCCGGATCCATTCTTCCGGCACCTTGTCCTTATGGGTGTTTCTAACTTCTATGTAGTATCCAAATACATTGTTGGAAGCAATTTTCAGGGATGGGATACCCGTCCGTTCTGTTTCCCTTGCCAGCATGCGGTCCAGGTGGTCCTTGCCGGAAAAGGCGAGAGAGCGTAATTCATCGAGTTCTTCCGAATACCCTTCGGCAATAACCTCACCCTTTGACAGCTGTGCCGGGGCATCTTCCCGCAGCATCTGTTTTATCCGTTCTCTCAGGGCATCACAAGTATCTAATCGCTGACCGATCTGCTGCAAGCCCACGTTCTTATTTTGGAGTAACAACTGCCTGAACGGCACCAATATCTCCAGGGCATTTTTTAACTGGACGGTTTCCCTTGGGCTGATCTTACCCGCCGCTACTTTCGAGATCACACGCTCCATATCACCCATATTCCCCATGCCGGATCTCAACCGCTGTAGCAGGCTTTCATCTTCCAGAAGGCTAGATACTACCTCCTGTCGTTTGCTGATCCTGACTTCGTCCTTTAACGGCAACGCCAGCCAACGTTTCAACAACCGACCGCCCATGGGAGAAACAGTCTTATCGAGAACCTCCAGCAGGGAAACTCCGTTTTCATGATTCGACCGGAAGAGTTCCAGGTTTTTTACGGTAAAGCGGTCTAACCAAACAAAGTCGTTGTCGGCAATGGGTTGTAATTTATTGATATGGGCCAGCCGGCTGTGCCGAGTTTCGGACAAGTAATGCATCACGGCCCCTGCGGCAATAATACCATTAGTAAGATGGTCTACTCCAAAGCCTTTCAGGCTGTTCGTCCGGAAATGGCTGGAGAGCCGTTCCCTGCCAAAGTCTTCCTGGAATACCCAGTCGTCGAGGCAAAAGTGGTGATGGTGCTCCCCGAAAACCTCCCTGAATTCTTTTTTGTGGGCTTTGTCGATCAGTATTTCGGATGGGGAAAAACTCTGCAACAGTTTGTCAATTTGCTCCCCAGTACCCTCGGTGGTGAGGAATTCCCCCGTCGAAATATCGAGAAAAGCTATTCCAAAGAGACGCCTGCCAAAGTGTATGGCGCAGAGGAAGTTATTGGTCTTGGCATTGAGGATGTCCTCACTATAAGCCAGCCCGGGTGTTACCAGTTCGGTTACACCCCTTTTTACTATGGTTTTGGTGAGCTTGGGATCCTCCAGCTGGTCACAGATGGCTACCCGTTGCCCGGCTCTTACGAGCTTCGGCAGGTAGGTGTTAAGGGCATGGTGGGGAAAGCCCGCCAATTCAGTCTTGTCCCCTCCGTTGTTCCTTTGGGTGAGTACAATACCCAGGATGCGGGCCGCTTTGACAGCGTCTTCCCCGAAGGTTTCGTAAAAATCACCTACCCGGAACAGCAACAAAGCATCCGGGTACTTGGTCTTGATAGACTGGTACTGCCGCATGAGCGGCGTGATTTTTCTCGTTTTTGCTTTTTTTCCCAAAGCTCTATTATTACACTACTTTTGTCCTGATCCGAGTGAAACGAATTTACCAATTTGGCCCTGCAATCAGAAAGGGTGTTGATATTTTCGGATAACTTCGTGAGACCCGATCTGAATTCGCTCAAATTGACTGGTCGAACGAGACCTGAACCTGAAAGGATGTCCTCATTTGAAGAATATGAGAAAGCTGAAGAATAGTGAACTGGAACGATTGGATCTTGAAGGATTCAAAGCTGCAACCAAAACTCCTTTGGTCCTTATCCTGGATGATATCCGTTCGCTAAATAATATCGGGTCCATCTTTAGAACCGCAGACGCCTTCCTGATAGAGAAGATTTACCTCTGTGGGATTACAGCTAGCCCACCCCATAAAGACATCCATAAGACAGCCCTGGGGGCTACTGATAGTGTTGACTGGGAATACCGCACAGATGTCGTGGCACTTGTGCAGGAACTGCGTTCTGCTTACACCTGCCTGGCAGTGGAGCAAACCGAAGGGGCCACTCTGCTCCATGATTTTGAGCCAGTGGATGATGAGAAATATGCGCTGGTATTTGGGAATGAGGTCAAGGGGGTTAAGCAGGAGGTTGTGGATGCCTGTCAT
>JASJBC010000220.1 GCA_030066715.1 Acidimicrobiia bacterium | reverse complement strand
CGGTTGAGACTGCCGGGTCCGGGGCCTTTGTCACGACTCCGGATGACCTGGTCATCGATCCTCGGCTCATCGCATATGTCCAGGCCTTCGACCCGCAGGCTGCCGGGGAGAGCTTCAACCCTCACGTGACCACCGGGGTCGGCCCGCGGCAATACCTCGACGGGATGCTGGCGGAGCCATTCGACACCTTCACGTTCACGGCTCCCCGTGCGTCGGTATATCAGCTCGGTCAATTGGGAACGGCGGCGAAGAAGCTCGAGGCGCTCGACTAGCGCGATCCCGATGCCGGCTCGCTGAGTTGGGGGGCTGAGCGTGTGGTGCCAGTATTGCTCGACACACCACGGAGGTTAGCCACGGAGTACGAAGAGAGACGCGGTAGCGCAACCTTGGAGCGGCTTTCCAAGGCGGTGCGGCTCGACCAGGGCTTCTATCGCTCCGTCGCCGACGACCCGGCACGAACGAGGGAAGCCGTGATCGTGGCCGCAGTGTCAGCTTTGGTAATGAGCCTCGGGTTGATGCTCATGAGGATCATTGATCCGCTGTCGTGGCTGCTGGGCGCCTTGGCCTGGGCGGCCGTGGTTCTCTTCGGTGGTGCGTGGTTCCTGGTCGCCGTGGGCGGCCGGATGGGCGGGCAGGCCACCTACCACCAAATGCTACGCCCCCTCGGATACGCAATGGTTCCCCAGGCGCTGGGCTTTGTCCCGCTGGGCAACTTCGTGCCAGGTTTCCTGATCGGGGGGATCTGGTCTGCTGCTTGTGCCGTTATCGCAGTCAAGGAGGCCCACCGGGTGCCGACCCGTCTTGCCGCAGCTCTAGTGATAGCCCCCCTGCTCATGATCATTGCCATCGGGCCGCTGGTAGGCGTCGTCCTCACGGGTGGCGGGTAGAGCTATGGCTTACGTGGTCGCGGCCATTCTCGCCCAGGTGAGGGAACCGATCCCCCCGCCTCCATACATCTTCGATCTCATCGTCAGCGCCATCTTCGTCTGGATCGGATGGAAGGCGTGGAAGCGCGGGAAGACCTGGCGATCGGGGGCCCTCGTGATGTGGCTGCTTGCGCTCGCCGGGCTCTATACCTTCATCCGCGGTATCACGGTCGGGTGATCGTGGCCTCGGGGAGAACAACGTCGATCGTTCCGATCCTGCCGCTGCGCTCGAACACAGCGGCGCTCGTCGCCTTGTCCAGCTGTGGTTCGTCGAAGGTCGTGACACTTCCGTCGGCCCAGCTGACCTGCACGGCAACAGCGTCGCTTCCGATGCGGTAGACGATCGGCACCTGGCAGTAGGTGAACGCCACCGCGTCGCTCGGAACCGTTAGGGTCTGCCGCTGGGCGGCCGTGTCGTAATAGCTCCAATCCGTTGGCTCCTTGAGGAACTCACGGCGCCGCAGCAGCGCAGGGTCGAACTCGATCATGCCGTCTGTCACGCGTATGCCGAGCTCGCCCCACCGAGTCAGCACCTCCTCTTTGACCTGGCCGGTCATGCCCGGCTGCTGGGCCCCCATGTGCGACGGCGAATGGGAGTAGGGGTCGGCAGGAAACGCCCCGTACTGGGCGGGGGACTTGTCTGAGCTGAGACCGGCGCGCACCCGGTAGTAGGCCGCGGCGAGCGCATCCTGCATCTCGTCGGTCTCCGCCGCCGTGCGCGACCGCCAGAACGCCTCCTGCACGGCCAGCAGCAGCTTCGCCACCATGTGCCAGTAGATCGAGCCGAGGCCCTCGTACTTATACATGGATCCGGACCGCCCGGTGAACCTCCGGTGCTGGAACACCTTCTCGAATGTCTCGTGTACCGCGACGCGATGGTGTGCGACCAGATCGGTCCACTCCGGTTGGGCGCTGAGCTGATCCAGTGCCGTGACGAGGCTCACGTTGCTGGCGACCGAGGGGGCAAAACGGCAGATGCCGAGCGAATCCTCCTCGACCACGGTGGTGTCGTTGGCCTCGAGTAGCGCCAGCAGCAGCGGGTTCGAGTCGACGTCGCGTTGCGGAATCACGTTTCTCTCGAGGAAGCCCGGGAGCTCCTTCGCCGGATACAGGGTGAAGCTGTCCTGGTCGGTGCGGTGCAACGGGCTCACATACAGTGCATCGACCATCGCCAAGACCTCTTCCGACGACATGACACCTGAGCTGAGAGCGGCGACTTGCCCTTCGAGCATCACGGGGAGACGTTCAACGGCCATCTCCCATCCCTCGTCCGCCAGACGCAGCAAGTTGTACGAGTGGTACAGCCCGGAGTCCTGACGATTGGCGGACAGGCTGTGGTCTGCGTACTCGAGAGCCACGCGGCACAACTCGGCCATTGCCTTGGCGCTGACGTTCGCCTTGCCGGAGAAGCTGTGCTCGTAGACAGCGGCCCGGTACTCCGAGAAGGCAGAGCCGAGCCAATCGAGGATCTCCTTGCGGTGCCGGTCGGTGAGGAGCGGTTCTTCGAGATAACCGCGATGCGTCACGAGTGCCGTCAGCGTCTGCTCCATCCAGGTCGCTACCTCGGCGGACACGACGAACTCGTTGTCCCCCTGGTCTGCAAAGAGATCGGCGCAAAAGGCGAGATAACGCCGGAAATGGGACAACGTGACCATCGATAGCCCGTACCCCACCAGGGCGTTGTTGGCGTCATTCCATTCCGGGCGTTGGGTGTTCATCCAGATGCCGCCGTCGACGACGAGGTTGCCCAACTTGGCCAACGCCGGAACAAGCAGCTTCTCGGCCAGCGTCACATGCAGTACGGATCCGTCGTGATCGCGGAGCAGCTTCCCATCGGATCCGATGATCGTGGCGCGGTCCTCGATCTCGCGGTTGCGATCGGCGTCGAACTCGATGGTGCTCTTGCTGTTGCGCAGGATGGCGTCGTAGGGCCGGATGCGATACGGAACGTCGGCGTAGCTGTAGACCTCCTGGTGCAGCATCCTCGGCAGGGCACCGGCGTCGAAGGTGCTGAGCCCTTCCAGCAACCTCAGCAGGTAGACGATCTGGTGATCGCCCCAGTAGCCGATGTTGCTCCAGGCGTTGTCCGGATCCGGAGCCTCCCAGTCGATGCCGTCACGGGTAACGCGGTAGGGATTGAACCCGTCGACGGTGGAGGCATTCACGAACTTGGCCACGATGCTCTCGAAGTACGACGGGAAGCTGTAGCAGAGTGCCTCCCAGTTCTGGAAGATGTCTCGCCAGTTCCCCTGATAGTCGAGGATCTGGTTGCCCTCCTCGTCTTGCACCCTGATCGCAAACATGTTCCAAGGTCGGCTGGGATCGCCGTGACGCCGGCTGAAGGCAATTGGGAGATACTCCTGGCACAGCCGATCCAGATCCGGGTCGTGCTGAGCGGAAGCTCGCTCGAGTAGCTCACGACGATCGATCAGATCGCCGAGTGATGCCAACCATTGCTCGTGGGTACGGTGGACGGCACGGTTGCGGTGCTCGATGAACCGGGCCAGGTCGTCGGTAGGCACCAAGCCGTTGTTGACGAACACTCCGCCGCGCATGCAGTTGAACAGCGTGTTGGCAAAGTGGTGGGTGGTGGCCATGCGGTCGTTGGTGCATTGCTCACCGTCCGCTGTGGCGATCAGGTAGCGGAGCCTCTCTGAACCTCGATTGACATCGGCAACCACGTCCGCTGCCAGGTCGCCGTCTTGGAGCAGTTGAGCGCGACGTTGCTGGATCCGGAGCTGCGTCTGGTGTACATCCCCAACGATCATCCACGACTTGGCTTCGGCTCCAGCCAACTCGACGGACGCATTGAGCAGGTAGTGACCGCGGCAACCCTTTGTCACCGTTGCGGAGTGGAGCTCCTCGTTGCTGCGGAAGCGGCCGATCTGCTCGGTGGCGAGCAACACCTTCGAATCCGGGAGACCGATCGACCACACGATGTTGGCGTGCATGGACTCGGCGGGCTCGGCGCGGTCGCTGATCCGCGCCTCGAGCGAGTAGATGGCCATCCCGGTCTCGGGATCGACTTCGTTGCGCCGGTATGCCTCCACCAAGGTGCCGCTCGATTGCTGCAGCCCCAGCGGTACATTCGCCGGCATGAGGTTGCGGAGCCCATCTATGATCTCGACGCTCACCCCGGCCGAGGGGTCGTCGTTGACCAGGGTTGCTGTGCGGACGAAACCGTACTCTCCCGAGACGCTCCACCGATAGCGGAAGGTGAGCCCGAGATCGTCGCGGGCCTCCTCGAGGATGATCGTGTCTCCGCTCAGGCTCTTGTATAGGTTCCGCCTGCCCCGAGCTGCGTTCTGCCAATCGGTGAGGGGCTCCCAAAGGGTCGCCGCGTCGCCCCGGCAGACACGCAGCAGCGTGAATGGTCCCGTCGAGCCACCGACGCGGTAGAGGCGGTCGTCGGTCTCGTAGGGGAACAGCGACCGCTCCGGCTCGATACGACCCGCGGCGAGCCCGCCGGCCGTTGCCGCATACATCCAGTGGTCCGAGTCGCTGACGACACTCATCAGGAACGGGGGCATACGATCGAAGTTGGCGATCTGGTAGACCTCGATCCCGTCGATCAACGTGAACTCACCGGTCACTCTGTCGTCAAGCCGGTCACGGGCCGGGCTCGTGTCGTCTTGGGCTTGCTTCATCGCTCCCCGCTCTTCCTGTGTGTACCTTCGCCTTCCCTGGTCTGGGCGATTTGGCCCAGACGGGAACGTTCCCACCATCTACCGTACATTTGTACCACGAAACCCCCTTGACATACAGGTGTTCATCGGACATATTGGGAACGTTCCCAGCAATTCGTGGGAACGTTCCCAGGAATGGGTGGCGAGAGGGACGCACGGACGGGCGACTTGAGGAGGAGGAGGCCCGTGGCGAGCACGCTCGAACGGATCGCGGAGCTGAGCGGGGTCTCCAAGTCGACCGTTTCTCGCGTCGTGAACGACGACCCGAGGGTCAGTGCCGCCACTCGTGAACATGTTCTGGGAGTAGTCCGCCGCGAGGGCTACCGGCCCAACCTCGCAGCACGGGGCCTGGTTACCGGCAAGACGAACGTCATCGCTGCCGTCATGCCCGGTTCGGTCGACAACATCCTCTCCGATCCCTTCTTCGTCAGCCTGCTGCATGGCGTCGCTGTTGCCGCCGATGAGCGGGACCACTTCGTCATGCTCTCGCTCGGGGAAACCGGCTTCCGCCACACCGTCGATGAGATTGCCCGGCAGGGTTTCGTTGCAGGCATAGTCTTTGTCGCCGGGCAGGTCGATGACCCGCTGCTCGAACCGTTGCTCGCCTCACAAACTCCGATGGTCAGCGTCGGCCGCTCCGAGGACGATCGAGTCAGTTATATCGACGTTGATAACACCGCAAGCGCCCAACAGATAACCAGCCACCTGCTCCGCTTGGGTCGGCGGCGTGTGGCTTGTATCGCCGGCCCCTCTTTCGCTCCCGCTGCGGCAGATCGGCTCGACGGGTACAAGGCGGCGATCGGGACGTTCGGGCTGCGAGTGGACGAGAACCTGATTTACGAAGCCGACTTCTCAGAGGC
>JASJBC010000219.1 GCA_030066715.1 Acidimicrobiia bacterium | reverse complement strand
CGGCACGGTTGATCCGGAAACCCGAAGACAGCTTCTCGAGCGACTTACCCAACTGGGAATTGGTCGCGGAAAGATTGCGGTACGAGTTGTACGCCGCAATATTCTGATTGATACGCACTTCGTGTACCTCCTTGTAGGACGGTGCGCTTTCGTATCGTCAACATCCATGTCAACGCTCACCGACCACTGTCGGCGTTCTATCGGTTGGAATAAGACCACCGAGAGTGACTATTTCGAGAATGGTCATCAAGGCTAGTTAATGAGTCTCCGATTCCTCCCTATACACGGAATCGTCCGGGTGGGGCGATCCATGGAGGCCAGAACAATGAGCACGAGAGACACGGAGCATGCCACGAACGATCTGGTTCGTGAGCATCTCGATCTGGTAGGGCGCACCGTAGCCAAGGTCTCCGCTCGCTACCCTCGCCACGTCGACAGGGAGGAACTCTGGAACGCTGGCGCCCTCGGGTTGGTAGAGGCGGCTAGGCGATTCAACCCCGATTCGGGCATTCCTTTCGAGCGGTACGCGGCAATTCGGATCCGCGGAGCGATCATCGACTCGACCCGTACTCGCGACTGGGCATCACGCTCGGTGCGGCGTCGCTATCGCGAGATGGAGGAAACGAACTCCTCCTTGCGCGACTCGACCGGACGCGAGCCTGATCGGGAGACACTGGCCAACGCACTGGGCATCACCGTCGACGAACTCGACAAGACCCAGGCACAGTCCGCTGCTTCCATGCTTCTCTATCTCGACCACCAACGGCCCGACGACAGCGTGTCGCTGCGAGACACCATTGTGGACCAGGACACCTCAGTGCAACCGGAAGCCGCGCTGGAGCAGCGCGAGATGCTCGGAACGCTGCGGACCGCGGTCACCGGCCTCCCCGCTACCCACGCCGAGGTGATCGAGCGCTACTACTTCCACGGCGAAATGCTGCAAGACATCGCCAAGGATCTCGGCGTGACCCAAGCCAGGGTGTCGCAGATCCGCTCTGAGGCGCTGACCTCGCTGCGTGCCTGGTTTGGCACGCTGTACGAGGGAGCTCCCGATGTCAGCGACGACGCAGCCGGCAAGCGAGCCCGAGCTGCCTATGTTGCCCAGCTGTCCAACGAGACCAATTGGCGGAGCCGGCTCGACGCAGCCGATGACGATCCCGATCTGGCCCTGATCCTCCACGGGTGAAGATCCCTCCAAGGCGAAATCCCCTATCCCTCCCCTCCCTCCCGGGGGGTTTCGCCTGTGCCACAGGACCTTTCGCTACACGCAGAAACACAGGAGCGAGGGTTTACTGGCCGAGGCATGTGCCGACTGGATTACCACCCGCCGGGAGACGCGGCCGGGCCGAGGTTGAAAGATCCGAAGTTGAATAGAGCATCACGAGTAGGTCTCCCCCGGAGACGGCGAGCATCTAAACCGACACAGCGGCTAGCTGCGGTGACCACGCAGATAGACAGGACGCGTGGGGCTTATGTGGGGCGGCAGCCGGTATTCGACCGCCATCTCGAAGTGGTTGCCTACGAGCTTCTGCTCCGCGACGGTCCGGTGTCCTCGATCGAATCCCGGCAGGCAAACGGCAGCCGTCTCGTCCTGGGCGAATCGGTCGACGTCGATGTCGACGCCATCACCCGGGGAATGCCGGTTCACATCCCGGTGTCGTCGCACGCGATTCAGCGTGGGCTTCCCGAACGCGTCGGGCCCACGATGCTCTCGCTCGGGGCCTCCGTGCCCGGCGTCGACTCCATAGCCGACGCGCTGCGCGACGCCGCCGAGCTCGGGTACGGCATAGTCATCGACGACTGGACCAACAACCGCCACCTCCACGGCCTGCTCGAGGAGGCAGCGGCAATCCGGCTGAGCCTCGGCCAGCTCACAGGCAAGGAGCTGCGCCCGACTCTCGAGGCGCTCCGGATGCGGGGCAAGGTACTGATCGCCGACCACGTCAACAGCTACGAGCACCTCCGTGAGGCGCGCAAGCTCGGTTTCGATCGCTACCAGGGGAGCTTCCTGAGCCGACCCGACGTGCTGCGGAAACGAGCCATGAAGACCACAAAGCTGGCGGCACTCGGGTTGATCGCTCTGCTGAACGATCCCGATGCCTCGATTACGCACATGGCGGAGCTCATTCGCCGTGACGTGGCTCTGAGCTACCGCATCCTGCGTGTGGTCAACTCGGCCTTCTACGCACTGCCCCGTCAGGTCGACTCGATCGAAGACGCAGTGATGATCGTCGGAACGAAGCAGCTCGGCTCCTGGGTAGGGCTGCTGAAGATGCACGAGCTGTCGGACAAGCCGACCGAGCTCACGGTGACGGCAATGGTGCGCGCCCACGTCTGCGAGGCGGTCGCCGAGGCGATGGGACGGCCGGACCCGCAGAGCTTCTACACGGTCGGGCTGTTCTCTGTGCTCGAAGCCATGCTCGACACACCGGCATCCGATCTTCTCGAGACACTCTCCCTGTCCGAAGACATAGTCGCCGCTCTTCTCTCCGGCTCCGGGCCCATGGGTGAGGTGCTCCGAGCAGTCATTGCCTACGAGGAAGGCAACTGGGCGGACGCCGAGCTGCCCGATGTCGATGACACCGTCATCGGCGCCGCTTTCCAGTCGGCCATGGAGAAGACAACGCGCATGTGGCGCCAAGCCGCAACCTCCGACGACTGAAACCTGAGCTGGTCAGGCTGTCCCGGCGTAGTCGATGAAGTCCACGAGTCGTCCAACGAACTCCTCACCGTAGACGTCGGTGAAGGCCGTGCCGTTCGGCGGCGGCGAGTACACCACGAGGTCGTAGAGGTGGTCGATCTCGTCCGACATCAGCTTCGCCCACCGCTCCAACCGCGGGTTCTGGAAGCTGACCAGATAGATGGGCGCATCTATCCCGTACAACACGCGCTGGGCGTCGAGCCCGATCTCCTGCGGCGCCGACCAGATCATTGCGATGCCGGCGAACTCGACCTCCGGGTCCTCCGCGTCGAGCACGACCGCGGCGGTCCCGGACCCGACCATCCCCGCCATCACGATCGTCTCGTAGCCTTCCGCCAAGAGGAATTCGTATGCGGCCTTCAGATCCACCGGCGAGTTCTTGATACTCGGGTTCTCCGGCGACTGCCCGTGACCTCGATAGTCCGGTGAGAGCACCGTGTAGCCCGCATCGGCGATTACGCCCGTCCACCAGAGCTCGGACTCGGAACTGCGCGGGTTGTTTCCGTCTGCGGCATCCGAGGCCGTGTGGAAATCGTGCCCGGCCAGCACTGCGATCGGGCCACCCGGCCAGTACTTCGCATACAGCTCGAGCCCGTCTTCGGTGACCAGCGTTACCTCTTCGAAGGGCGGCGGCTCTTCGAGCAACGGCAGATAACTCGGCGGAACCGTGGTGGTCGTCGTAGTGGTCGAAAACGGGCTCGTCGTCGTCGTGGCTTCGACCGAATCCGATGCGGACTCCTGCGCCGTCTCGGCGACTTCGGCTGCGGGCTCGCCTCCGCTACAGCCGGCGATCAGGAACAGAACGGACGCAAATAGCGTCACGGAACGCTTGCGCTGCATTGTGCCTCCTCAATGCGACGAGATCACCGTACCCGCGCAACCACCGACCAGGCAACCGGTTGCTGAGGGCGGGTCTGTAGCGTGGCGGCGAGGCGAATCGGATGACGAGCATCCCGAGCATGGTCCCGGGCGCGCGGTGAAGAAGCAGTCAAGTTGCGGGTATGTGGACCCTACTGCTGATGGATCGAAGCGACCGGGGTCGATGCTCCCCGCAGCTCCGCAGCGCTGACCAGCACCGAGGCTCTGAACTCGATGATCCGATCGGCTACTTCTTCCGGCGAGTCGGCGACAACGATGCGCCTCCCGTCAACCAGAGTCAGCACCGTATCGGGCGTGGCCTCGATGGACTCGACAAGGTCGGCGTTGAGGAACATCGGCTCACCTCTAAGTCGATGCACGGCGATCATTCGTCGTCTCCTTGCCTGGCTGCAAGCGCAGCCCTTGTTCTGCTTTTCTTCCTGTCGGCCGACAACCGCAATGGTTAACCGGCCGGCCCTTGTAGGGGCTCCGTCACGGCGGAGCCCCCTGCCTCGGGGACCGCACGAGGCGGCCCCCGATCAAATCATCAACGCTTCAGGTTCACGAGATCGGCCAGCACCTCGTCGGATGCAGTGATCACCCGGCTGTTGGCCTGGAAACCACGCTGGGCGATGATCAAGTTGGTGAATTCCTGAGCGAGGTCGACATTGCTCATTTCCAGAGCGCCCGAAGCCAACGAACCACGGTTGCCGTTCCCGGGCTCCCCGATGAGCGGCTGACCCGAGTTGACCGATGCCTCGAAGCGTGTCTCGCCCGCCCGGATAAGACCCGAGGGGTTGTTGAACGTCGCCAAGGCAATCATCGCGAGAACCTTCGTCTCGCCGTTGCTGAACTGGCCGCTGATCGTGCCGTTGGCAGCGATCGAGAAGTCCGTCAGGAAGCCGATGGCGTTTCCGTTCTGATCCACGCTCTCAGCACTGGACCCGCCGCCAAACTGAACCAGCGGTGAGTTGCTGTCGAAAACCAGGTCGAGGTTGAGCGGCGACGCTCCCGGCGGGGTGTAGCCGCTAACAGTGACGGACCCGGCGCTGGACAGATTCCCGTTGGTATCGAAGGTAACCGACGTCGAGCTCAAGGTGAGCGAGGTGCCATTCATCGTTGCCGAGAGGTCCCATGTGTTGGCTGCGGTCTTCTCGAACTCGACCAGAAGCTCCTGCGCCTCGCCAAGCGAGTCGTAGACGACGATCGACGTCGTGTGGATGTCGTTGATCGCAGTGTCTGCAGAGAGGTTGCCGCCGACCTCCACCTCGGAGGTCTCAACAGGATCGATGACCTGGGACAAAGGCAGGTTGATGCCCTGCACGGCGGTTTGGGTCTGGACGACTCCGGTCGGATCCGCCAGCCACCCCTGCACCAGGTGGCCGCCGGGGGCGACCAGGTTGCCGGTCTCGTCCCAGCGGAACGTACCGGCCCGGGTGTAAACACGTCCGCCGGCATCATCGAGGATGAAGAAGCCATCACCCTGGAGGGCGATGTCGGTCGGGCGGCCCGTGATCTGGATGGCGCCTTGTGTGAACACGCCGTCGATAGAAGCTACGTTGACACCAAGACCGATCTGGAGAGGGTTGGTACCACCGGATTCGAGACCGGAACCTGCCGGGCCCTGGAGTGTTTGCGCCATCGCCTCACCAAAGGTGATCTGGGCGCTCTTGAATCCCGCGGTGTTGACATTGGCGATGTTGTTACCCACCACATCCATCATCGTTTGGTGGGATCGAAGACCGGATACACCGGCAAACATCGAACGCATCATGTTTCATCACCCCTAGCGTGATGTCACTCCGTCCCTAGAAGACTGAGCCACCACATCCGTGGGCGGCGTCCGTATGCAAGCGCAATTGCCGGTCACAACTCTCGCTCGGATGACACCGTCGGCTGGCGGGGAGTCGAATTAAGCAGAACCC
>JASJBC010000218.1 GCA_030066715.1 Acidimicrobiia bacterium | reverse complement strand
CGAGACCCCAGATCTGCGATCCCTCGTCACCGAAGTTGCCGGAAGACGCGGCGAACCCAATGGACACGACCATTGCGGCGATGACGAGCCATGAGATGAGCCGGAGTGAGTTCATGCCCGGGGTTCGGTACGGCGCCGGGTAGCGGACTACTCGGGCTGCCCCAAACGCCGGACGAGATTCACGACCAGCGCCGCAGACTCTGCGAGCGGCTCTCCCCGCCCGACCACCTCTTCGGGTTCCAAGGGCTCCTCGTACGGATCGTCGACGCCGGTGAAGCCGGTGATCTCCCCCGCTCTCGCCATGGCGTAGAGACCCTTGGGGTCACGTTGCTCGCAAACCTCGATCGGCGTCGCGACGTGGACCTCCCCGAACGGAATCCCAGCTTCGGCGTGGGCGGCCCGCACCGCATCACGATCGGCCCGATACGGGCTGATCACGGGAACGAGGACAACCAAGCCCGCGTCCGCCATCAAGCGCGCCACCTCTCCCACGCGGCGTACGTTCTCCGCTCGATCGGCGGCCGAAAAGCCCAGGTCGGCATTCAGCCCATGTCTGACGTTGTCGCCGTCGAGGGTGTAGGCGAGGCGGCCGCTGCGAAACAGGTCACGCTCGACTCGGGCCGCCACGGAGGATTTGCCGCTCCCGGAGAGACCGGTGAGCCAGATCGTCATCCCCCGCCCCCCGGTCACCGTCGTGCGGTCGCTGCGACTAACCGCCCCTGGATGCCAGGTGACGTTCTCGGTCATTGCGACGGGCCGAGAATCATCCCGGCGCCGACCGTGGCGTTGGTCGCCTCGTCGACGAGGATGAACGAGCCGGTTTCCCGATTGCGCCGGTACTCATCGAAGAAGAGCGGCTGGGTGGTGCGCAGCCGGACCCGACCGATCTCGTTGAGCGACAGGTGATGGGATTCCTCGTCGCGGTGCAGCGTGTTGATGTCCAGCCGGTACTGCATGTCCGCCACCAGCGCCCGCGCCCACCGCGTCGTGTGCTTGATTGCGTACTTGACCCCGGGCCGCAGCTGGGACTGATCCGTCAGCCAGCACACCATGGCATCGATGTCCTGCCCGACGTCGGGATGGTTGTGCGGACGACAGATCATGTCTCCGCGCGAGATGTCCAGATCGTCCTCGAGACGAACCGTCACCGACATCGGTGGAGCCGCCTCGTCAACAGGCCCGTCGAAGGTGTCGATGCCCACGATCTTGCTCTCGAAACCGGACGGGAGGACCATCACATCGTCTCCCGGCTTGAGGACGCCACCGACAACCTGGCCGGCATACCCGCGATAGTCCTGGTGCTCCATGGTGTGCGGCCGAATCACGTACTGCACGGGGAACCGCACATCGATCATGTTGCGGTCGGAGGCGACGTAGATGTCTTCCAGCAGATGCAGTACCGAAGGCCCTGTGTACCAGGGCGTGCGATCCGACTCGTCAACGACGTTGTCACCCTCGAGGGCGGAAACAGGCACAAATCTGAGATCGTGGATGTCGAGCCGGGTGGCGAAGTCTTTGAACTCGTCGACGATCTCGTTGTAGCGATCCTCGGAGAAGTCGACGAGATCCATCTTGTTGACGCACAGCACCAAGTGCGGAACACGCAACAGT
Organism: Acidimicrobiia bacterium; assembly: GCA_030066715.1. GTDB lineage: Bacteria > Actinomycetota > Acidimicrobiia > Spongiisociales > UBA5794 > JAAETI01. The sequence continues at coordinate 3,893 of JASJBC010000218.1, read as the reverse complement.
GAAGCGATGAAGGCATGCCGCCGGGTCTGCTCGACGATCCCGGCCCTCGCATCGACCAGGACGAGCGCTATGTCGGCCGTGGATGCACCGGTGACCATGTTGCGTGTGTACTGGATGTGACCGGGGGTGTCAGCGAGAACGAACTTGCGTTTCGGGGTGGCGAAGTAGCGATACGCCACGTCGATGGTGATCCCCTGTTCCCTCTCGGCACGCAGCCCGTCGGTCAGCAGCGCCAGGTCGACGTAGTCGGTCCCCCGCTGCTTGCTGGCCTCCTCGATGGCCTCCAGTTGGTCCTGGAAGATCTGCTTCGTGTCGTAGAGCATGCGCCCGATCAGCGTGCTCTTGCCGTCGTCAACCGACCCGGTTGTCGCCAGCCGCACGAGTTCCATGGCCATTAGAAGTACCCCTCCTTCTTCCGGTCTTCCATGGCCGCCTCTGCGGTTCGGTCGTCGGCGCGGCTGGCGCCTCGCTCTGTGATCCGTGTAGCCGACACCTCGGCGATGATCTCAGCGACCGTGGCTGCCGTCGACTCGAAGGCACCCGTGCACGACATGTCACCGACGGTGCGGAATCGCACGGTGGCCTCGAACGGCTCCTCGCCGTCAAACTGCTGGATGTAGTCGGACACGGCCATCAGCATCCCGTCGCGCGCAAACACCTTGCGCTGGTGCGAGAAGTAGATCGACGGCAGCGAGATTCCTTCGCGCTCGATGTACTGCCAGATGTCCATCTCGGTCCAGTTGGAGATGGGGAACACGCGCATGTGCTCACCGACGCGATAGCGGCCGTTATAGAGACTCCACAGTTCCGGCCGCTGGTTCTTCGGGTCCCATTGGCCGAACTCGTCGCGGAAGGAGAACACCCTTTCCTTGGCTCGGGCTTTCTCCTCGTCGCGCCTCGCTCCGCCAAAGACGACGTCAAACTTGTTGCTGGTGATTGCACGCAACAGGGGCTCGGTCTGCAGCCTGTTGCGGCTGGCGCGGGGACCGGTCTGCTCGATGACCCGGCCCTCGTCGATTGCCTCCTGGACAGAGGCAACGATGAGGTCGGCACCGATGGCACCGATAGTGCGATCGCGGAACTCGAGCACCTCGGGGAAGTTGTGCCCCGTGTCGACGTGCATCACGGGGAATGGGATACGGGCTGGGTGGAAAGCCTTCATTGCCAGCCAGAGAAGCACCGCAGAATCCTTGCCGCCTGAGAACAGCAGGACCGGTCGCTCCCCCTCTGCAACAGCTTCCCTGATGATATGAACACCCTCGGCTTCGAGCGCGCTCAGGTGGGACAGTTGATAGTGCATGACGACCGGGAGCTTAGACCCCGATCGGTGGCTCCCGCCGACGTTTTGTCGACCTCGCTCGACCTGCCCCAAAATGGGCCGTCGCGCTCGTCAATCCTGGTCGACGGCCGGGTGGTCGCCGTGTGGGGATCGGCCGGCGGTTGTGAGCCAGCGCTCGAGCCCGATGCGCCAATCCGGGAGGGGCGGCCGCCGCTCGGACCCGAGCACCGCATGACGCGGACGTTGCGCCGGTCTCGCCAGCTCGGCCGTGGAGCACGCGGTCACCAACTGCGGATCGATTCCACTCAGCCGACATGACTCCCTCGCCAAGCCGAACCAGGTCGTCGTCGGCTCTCCGGCGAGGTGCAGCAGACCGGTCATCCCGGCGCGCACGGCGTCGAGCGTGGCATCCGCCAGATCGTCGACCATGGTCGGCCTCCCCCACTGATCGTCGACGACTGCAAGCGGGCCCGTTGCCACCTTGCCGAGGATGGTCGTGACGAAGTTGGGATGCGTCGTCGAGAGCAGCCAGGACGTTCGGACGACCAGAGCGCCTGCGTACTCCATCGCCAATTGCTCTCCGACCAGCTTCGATCGTCCGTAGGCATTGCGCGGATCGGGCCGGGTCGACTCGGTGCAGACTTCGTCACCCTCCCCGGCGAACACATAGTCGGTCGAGTAGGTGACCAACGGGATCCCGAGATGAGCAGCAGCCGCGGTCAACTCGCCGACTGCGGTCCCGTTGACTGCGGTGGCCGCTTCCTCGTCGTCTTCCGCCCGGTCGACGGCCGTATAGGCGGCGCAGTTGATCACGGCGCTCGGAGCGAGGGCGATTACCCGGCGACGCAGCCGACCGAGGTCGCGCAGATCCAGCTCGTCATGGCTGGGACAGACAGCTTCCGGCAGGAGTCGGCGCAGGGCGGTGCCCACCTGGCCGGAACCGCCGATGATGAGCGTCATGCGCCGACCACTTCGGACCGCTCCCCCAGCATCAAGGGAACTGCGGTATCCGGGCCGCGGCCGCGCAAGGAGACGTGCCTCCCCAGCAGGGAGTTGCGCAGCTTCCAGGTCTCGACCTGAACGCCGTCGAGGAGGACGGATCGAGTGAGCTCAGCACCGGTCACGACACAATCGTCCCCGATGGCCGTGCCCGGCCCCAACACAGAGTCGGTGACGACCGAGCTGCGCCCGACGACCACGGGGCCGCGCACCTCACAACCCCGCAACTCCGTCCCTGCCCCTACGGCAAGCGCTCCCGTCACGGTGGTGGCGGTGATCTCGCCCGCTATTTCGGACACCAGTGCCTCGAGAACGAGGTCGTTGGCGTCGAGCAGGTCCTCCTTGGTTCCCGTGTCCTTCCACCATCCGGAGACCTCGGAAGCATGCACCTCACGCCCGCTGTCGAGCAGCCACTGGATTGCGTCCGTGATCTCGTACTCGCCGCGGCCGGACGGTTGCAGCGACTCGATGGCGGGCCATATCGACGGGTCGAAGAGATAGATGCCGGCGAGGGCGAGGTCGGAGGCGGGATGCTCCGGCTTCTCGACCAGTTCGACAACTCGGCCGTCGGCGCCGACCGTGGCCACGCCGAAGCGCTGCGGGTTCTCGACCCGGCTCAACAGGATGTGGCAGCTCGGCCGCAGTTGCCGGAACGCAGCCACGGTGCTTCCCACCCCGCCTTTGAGCATGTTGTCCCCCAGATAGAGCAGGACGTCGTCGTCTCCCACCCATGGGCCTGCGACCCCAAGAGCGTGGGCAATACCGAGCGGCTCTGGTTGCACCACGTAGTCGACGTCGAGGCCGAACTGCGATCCGTCGCCCACTGCCCGTCGAATCTCGTCACCCGTGTCCGGCGCAACGACGATCGCAACCTCGGAGACGCCGGAGGCGAAGACGTCATCGAGCGCATAGAAGAGGATTGGCTTGTTGGCCACGGGAATGAGCTGCTTGGCCATCGAATAGGCGATCGGGCGCATTCGGGTCCCGGAACCGGCGGCAAGAACGACGCCCTTCATCGGCTCGAGTCGGCGGCAAGCACCGGCCCCCACCAGTCGATTCGGTCTCGGTACCAAGCGACCGTGCGCTCCAGGCCCTCATCGAGCGCCACGGTCGGCTGCCAGCCCAGCGAACGCACCTTGGTCGAGTCGAGGGCGTAGCGACGATCATGCCCGGGTCGATCACCGACGTGTTCGATGGTGCCCCCGCCGACCAGGTTGATCAAGCTCACCGCGGTGTCGATGTTGGTCGACAGCTGTGTGGAACTGACGTTGTACACCTCGCCCGGCGCCCCCTCCTCGACGAGCAGCCGGATCGCCGCGCAGTGGTCTTCCACCCACAACCAGTCACGCTCCTGCTCCCCGTCCCCGTACAGCGGGATCGGGTCGCCGGCAAGCAACCTCGTGATCGCCCGTGGGATGAACTTCTCCGGGTGCTGGTACGGGCCGTAGTTGTTGGTGCACCGGGTGACAATCGCCGGGTAGCCGTAGGTATGGAGATAGGCCGCAACCACCATGTCTGCCGATGCCTTGGCCGCGGCGTACGGGGAGGTCGGGTTGAGAGGAGCCGCTTCGTCAACTGCCTCACCGGTGATAGGCCCGTACACCTCGTCGGTGGA
>JASJBC010000046.1 GCA_030066715.1 Acidimicrobiia bacterium | reverse complement strand
TCGTCTGTCCGCCGATCGAGCCGTTGCCAAACCGGAGAGAGCTCGCCACAGCCGGAGATGACTCGGCCATCCCCATGAATGCCTGCCATTCCTGAGCAGCATTGGACATGCCCAGGGAGACAACGCCGATGACGCCGCCCTGCGGGGTGATGTCGGGCGCCGCCGCCGCATGACTCGACGGCATCGTGTTGCCGGCCGCATAGAGGTCGCCGCTATCCGATAGTGGCGTGTATCCGACCGATGAGTTCGAGCAGTTGCCCCCGAAGGCGACCGCCGGCTCGACCTGAGGCGGGATCGCAGACGCAAGAGTCGCCGCCAGAGCCAACCCGGTCAGCCAGACGACCCTTCGCCGGAGGGTGCGATGTGTGGCCGCTTCCATAGCGATAGCGAGCGTAGTGATGTGTGGTTGTTAAGTGGGCCGTCTCCTCAATAGACCACAAATGACAGACCGCCCGTCCCAGCAGGACAGGCGGTCCAACGTCCGGCGCAATCCTCTCGCAAGCGCGAGACGGACAGCGTTACAGCTTGCCTTCGACGAGCGTGGTGACGGCGGACACGGTCTCGAAGTTGTCGAGATTCACTTCCTCCGGCTCGACCGACACGCCGAACTTGTCCTCGATGAAGCTGACGAGGGTGAAGATCCCGAGCGAGTCGATGATCTCCTCCTCCAGCAGGTTCGCTGAATCGACATCGACGCCGGTGTCGCCTTTGACGAACTCGCTCTTGATGTACTCGGTGATGATGGGGCGTACTTCAACCGCCATGTCTGGCTCCTTCAGTCGATGGGAATGTCGGTGAGGTGTCCGGCCCAGAGGTGGCCCGGAGTCTCCTCCACGGTCTTGATCATCTCGCGCATGGCATCGAGGACCGGTGCATTTTCGCGCTCGTACACCTCACCCTGGAGGAGTTGCAGGATCTGGAGACGGTGCTCCTTGTGATCGATGAAGTAGGTGAACAGGTGCATCAGCTTGTAATACAGCAAGATGAACTCGTACCAGATGGCAACACCCGCCTTGATCTTGTCTTCATAAGGCTGGAGTGCCGCTTCGCTGCGGTCCCCGGTCTGCAGCGCTTCGACGATCGACTTCGAGGCGTACTTGGCTGCCTCGGCTGCTATCGAAATCCCTGACGAGAAGATCGGGTCGACGAACCGGGCCGAATCGCCGACCAGCATCCAGCTGTTGCCGACGAACTTCTCCATCACGTAGCTGTAGTCGGCCTCGGTGTTGAAATCCTCGACCTGCTTGGCGTTCTCCATCGCGGTGGCCAGAGCCGGGCTCGTGGCGACCATGTCCCAGAAGTACTCCTCCTTGCGCTGCCGCGATTGCTTGAACACTTCGCGCTCGGCAACGACACCGATCGACGTGATCTCGTCCGTCAGCGGGATCTGCCAGGCCCAGCCCCGCTCGGTGGGAAGGAAGTAGATGTGGATGTACTCCTCGGTCTCCGGGTTGTCACTGCGGTGCACGTTCTCGAACCATGCGGCGACAGCGAACTGGTTGAAGACCGGATCCTTCTGGCGCAGCCCCAGCTGGTTGCCGAGAATCGTGTTGCGCCCACTGCAGTCAATGACGAACTTGGAGGAGAGTTCGGTCGAAGCCCCGTCGATCGAAACACGAACTCCCGTTGCGGCGTTGTTGTCGTCGAAGAGCACTTCCCGAACCTCGACGCCCTGCACGACCTTCGACCCGAGATCACGGGCGTGCAACAGAAGGAGATGATCGAACTTGCTCCGCTCCACGTGGTAGGTGTAGTCCTGGTTGACACCCTCTTGTGGGAACTCTGCGAAGCGAATCGAGAACTCCCCTTCCTTCTTGGTGGGACGCCAGGCCGCACCGTACTTGCGGGTGAAGCCGGCTTCCTCCATGGTCGGGAGAAATCCGATCTCGTCGAAGATCCGGACCGTTGAAGAAACGAGCGACTCTCCAACATGCGGACGGGGATGTACCGCCTTCTCGAGAATGATGTTGCTGACCCCAGCCATGGAGAGGTAGCTGCCGAGAACCGACCCGGCCGGTCCCCCTCCAATGATGATCACATCTGCCACGGTGAATCTTCCCCCATATCCCTGAGTCGTGCGGGCGCTAGGGTGCCAGGTCTTCAGCAGACCGTCAACGTATTTGACGTGTCGGTCATGCCCCATTTTGGGTAGACGAAGACCAGCCCCTATCCACCTGCCTCGATTGCCTCGTCTTGCTCTTCTTGCTCACGCCGGTAGCGACTGACCATGGCGCCCGCACCAAGAAGCACGAGCAGACCGATGGCCGTGGCTATCAGCACACCTTCGTTGGAATTTGCCGAGGAGTTGTCCTCCTGCCGGGCGAGACGCTCTTCCTCTCGCTGGGTCCGGTCCGGCGGTCCCGGACGGGCAGTCTCCGCACCCGCAGCGACCGTCGTGGTGGTGGTGGACACGGGCGGCTGCGTAGTAGTCGTGGTCGTGGTCTCCGGCGGCATCGTGGTCACCGGGACGTCGGCCGGGGGAGGCAGCACCACCTCACCGATCGGCGTGCCGTCGGAGGCAAACCAAGGCGCCGCGGTGGGATGCGTGGTGAAGTGTGCGACAAGCATGTCCGCAACCTTGACGGCACCACTTTGCGAGGGGTGGATCCCATCGTCCTGGAGGTCGCCGCACTCCCAGATCAGACCGTCGCTGCGCGGGTTAGTGCCGTCGGCCCACAGGTAGGGGCCCCACGCCAACCATGGCGCCTCGACCTCGCCACGGCGCGGATCGGCATTGAGGCTCGCGTCACCCGCAATCTGGTCGGCAATCAGCCACTTCACACCAAAGCCGTTCTCGTAGGCCAGCGGTTCCGGGCTGGGGCGACCGCTCGTGTTGTATCCCGCATAGATCCGGCTCGACAGATAGGCGAGACGCAGATTGGGGTAGGCATCCCGGGCGTGCTGCACCACCACTGCGAGCTGATCTCGATAGGTCAGAGAGTTGGTCGGGAACGGGAGGATTTCCGCAGGTCCATTGACAATGTCGGGGAGCTTGATCCATACCGCCTGCACCTGCTCGGCGGTGACACCGTTCTGCCCCAGCGCCCCGTCGATGGCCTGCCAGGCGCGGCTGTCGGCGCTTTGCCACTGGCTGATGTCCTCGCCGGGCTGTGCGCCGTTGATGAGCATCACGTCGCTGTCGACAACATCCCGCGCCCTGCGGGCGAACATGCCGTACTCGCTGCGGGTGTTGGAGACGCCGATCGAAAGCAGGACGATGCTGCCGCTGGGATCAGGATCACCGGCACCGTCCAGCGGCTCGATCTGGGCGGCATGCCACAACCCGAGGCTGGCGTGGTCGGCGGGGAGGTCGTTGCTGCCATCGGGATAGAGGCCGCCTGCCTCCCCCTGGTAGGTGTCGCCACCCAGGTCGGGGATCGGAACCGACCCGGTCGACGACAGCGAGCAGTCCGCCGAACTCCGCGGGGATTCCTGCGCCTGGGCGGGCAGGCCCAGCGCAAGAACGAGCTGGAACACTATGACAACGGTTGCTGCTCGGCTCTTTCGCATTCCCTCTCTCCGGCCCCTTTCGGCCGCGGAGAATACACAGCATTCATGTCAATGATTGCCGTGGCCCGACACAGGCGCCGCGGGTGACCCAATGTGGGCCGAGCCCTGAGGAGAGCGGCACGGTGCCGCCGACTCCGGTACCGTTGCGCCCGCGATCAGAGGGGATGTGTGAGAGAGAAGACGCTGCTGCTGCTCGTCGCCAGCGACCGCAGGCGGGGAGCCGAGGTCTTTGGGGAAAGGCTGGGAGACGGCCTGCGCCGGCGTGGCTGGGATGTCGACTTTGCGGCAATCCAAGCGTCGGGCTCCGACCGGGTCGTCGCTGCCGAGCCGCTCTCTCCGCCCGAAGCCGGGGGGCGTATCAACCGCCGCACCGTTGCAGCCCTCCGCCGCAGGATGGCAGAAAGCAATCCGGCCATCGTTCTCGCCAACGGAGGGGCGACACTCCGCTATGCGGTCATTGCCCGCAGCCTACTTCGTCGCCGTCCCCTCCTCGCCTACGGCAGTATCGGTGAACCTCGCTACTGGCTGCGGTCTCCCCGGCACCGGCTTCTGCAGCGGTTCTTTCAACAGCGAGCCGACCTGGTCCTGGCAGTGTCAAGAGAAACCCGAGAGCAGCTCATCAGCGACCTCGGCGTCAAGCCCGCTCGGATCAAGGTCGCTCCCACGGGTGTCCCCCCCGAGTTCTTCATGGAAAAGAGGCCACGTTCGGGGGAGCTGCGGCTTCTCTTCCTCGGAAGCCTCTCGAACGAGAAGAACCCTCACGCCGCAGTCGACGTCGCCGCGGGCATCGGGGGCAACGCACGATTGCGTCTCGTCGGCGCCGGCCCGCTCGCCGAGGAGCTCGCGGCCCGGTCGGCAACCATGCCCGGTGACGTCGGGCTGGAGCTGACAGGTTCGGTCGGCGACGTCACCCCCCATCTCGACTGGGCCGATCTGCTGCTACTGACGTCACACAGCGAGGGTCTTCCCGGGGCGGTCCTGGAGTCGGGTGCGGCAGGCGTCCCGGCGCTGGCTTTTGCGGTTGGAGGGACGGGAGAGACGATGATCGACGGTGAAACCGGCATGCTGTTCCGCCCCGGAGATGTCGCCGGGATGGTCGCTGCCGCCCGCGAGCTGACGGCAGATCGGACGAGATTGGAGGAGATGGGGAAGGCGCAGCGCGACTACGTTCGCACCCACTACACGCTCGAACAGGCAATCGACCGCTTTGACGATTTCCTGTCGTCGGCGTTGCAGGAGGCGAAGTGAAGGTCGCCCATCTCACCACCGTGGATCTGAGCCTCCGGTATCTCGTGTTTCCCCAGCTTGCCGCCACCCGCGATCTCGGGATCGACACAATCGGCGTCAGCGCTCCGGGACCGTGGGTACCGGGCCTCGAGGAGGACGGAATTCGTCACATCCCCCTCCCCGCGTCCACTCGCGGGATGAATGTGCTCGCCGATCTCAGGGCCGCGGGACAGCTCTGGCGAGTCGTGCGCCGGGAACGGCCGGACATCCTGCACACGCACAACCCCAAGCCCGGTCTCTACGGGCGAGTGCTCGGGCGCCTTGCCGGCGTGCCGATCGTGGTCAACACCGTTCATGGCCTCTATGCGACGCCGGAGGATCGGTTCCTGAAGAGGCTCGTCGTCTACGCGCTCGAGGCTGTTGCGTCTCGGTTCTCCCATGCGGAATTGGTGCAGAGCGCCGAGGACGTGGCGACGATCGAACGTCTCCACCTCGCCCCGGCCGGCCGGGTGCATCATCTCGGCAACGGCGTCGATCTGGCTCGGTTCGATCCCGACCGATTCAGCAACGAGGAGCGCACCCGAGCCCGTAAGGAGATCGGCGCCGGGCCTGATGAGGTCGTCGTTGGCATGGTGGGACGCCTCGTCGCCGAGAAGGGCTACCCGGAGTTCCTCGAGGCCGTCGGCAGGCTCGACGATCGCTACGTTGCCGTCTGCATTGGCCCGGACGACGAAGACAAATCTGATGCTCTCCCCCGCGACCTCGTCGCCAAGGCCGAGGAGCAGGGGGTCCGGTTCCTGGGCATGCGCACCGACGTCGATCGCCTCTACGCCGCCATGGACGTGTTTGTGCTCCCGTCCCATCGCGAGGGCTTTCCCCGCAGCGCGATGGAGGCCGCGGCCATGGGACTGCCGGTGATAGCCACGGATATCCGCGGCTGTCGCGACGTAGTCGCGCCCGACGAGAACGGGATCCTGGTCGGGGTCGGAGCCGCCACCGAGTTGGTCGCCGCGATCGAGCGGCTCGGCAACGACGGCGAACTCCGCAGGCGGATGGGCGAGGCCGGCCGGCGACGGGCCCTGACTCACTTCGACGAAAGCTCGGTTGTGGGCAGAGTGCTCGCCACGTACCGTCGTCTTGCGCAGCAGAAGGGTGTGAGCATGCCGGGCGCCGCCGGTGGCGATGTCGCAGTGAGAACGGCCGTCGCGGCTGATGCTCCTACCCTGGCCCGGCTGCATTCCGAAGGGATCTCCACCGGGTTTCTGCCCAGCCTGGGCCCGAGATTCATGACCCGTCTGTATCGGGCGCTCATCGATTTCTCCGACGGGCTGGTTCTCGTTCTCGACGACGGCAGCGGGCCGGTTGGCTTTGTTGCGGGCGTCCTCGACACCGGAGCCTTCTACAAGCACTTCCTGAGACACCACGGCATCGCCGCTGGCATGGCGGCGCTGCCTCGGGCGGTTCGCCCCAGCGTCAGCAAGCGGGCTTGGGAGAGCCTGCGCTACGAGGGTGCCGACGACGCCGCCGCCGAGCTGCTGGCTACCGCCCTGGAGCCGGAGATGCGGGGCCGCGGCCTCGGCACTGAGCTAGGCGCCCGGTTCCTGACACAACTCGGGGAGAGGGGGGCCGAGGCCGTTCGCGTGGTAGTGGGCTCCAGCAACGGCCAGGCGATCGCCGCCTATCGCAAGATGGGCTTCGCCACCGCGGGAACCATCGAGGTGCACGCGGGAGAGGAATCGACGGTGATGCTGTGGCCGGCCTAGTCGTTGCCTTCTTTGTTGCGCTTGCATGGTCATACGCCGCGTTGTGGGTGGGTCCCCGCATCGGGCTGGTCGACATGCCGGGCGGCACCGAGCTGAAGATCCACAAGCAGCCAACACCGCTGCTCGGTGGTGTCGGTGTGTACGCAGGGATTCACTCAGGACTTCTGGTCGAGGATGCCTTCTCCGGCGCCCTCTTCGCCGGGTCGTCGCTCGTCCTGCTCCTCGGTCTCGCCGACGACAGGTATGACCTCTCTCCCCGCCTGCGGCTGGTGGCCGAGGTAGCCGCAGCGGCGGTCCTGGTCACACTGATGGACTTGGGGTCGGTGGGTGCGAGCCTCTTCGGGTTGGTGCTGGTGGTGGTTGCCATCAACGCAGTCAATCTGCTCGATGGGCTCGATGGTCTGGTTGGCTCAGTGACGCTCGCCTCCGCAGCCGGACTGGCCTGGGCGAGTGGGCAGGGCTTGGTTGCTGCGAGTCTCGGTGCCGTCCTGGCGGGAGCGATCGCCGGCTTTCTCGTTCTCAACCGCCCCAAAGCACGCATCTTCCTCGGCGACAACGGTGCCTACCTCATCGGTCTCACGCTCGCCTACGGAGCTCTCACCGCCACACCGGCCGGCATCGGCCCCATGCTGCTGATCGCAGCGGGGGTACTCGGGGTCTTTGCCATCGACCTCGCCGTCACCATCTTGCGCAGGCGTCTCTCCGGCAAGGCGCTGTTCGCCGGCGACCGCAGCCACATCTATGACCAATTGCGGGACAGAGGTTGGTCAATTCCGCAGATCGATCTCGCCGCCGCGGCAGTGCAGGGACTGCTCGTCGCCGTTCTGGTCGGGTTCGCCGCGACCGACCCGGACTGGCTCGGATCCGTGGGATTGCTGGCCGCGGTCGGCGTCGTGAGCTTCGGCGTCGTGTGGCGGCTCGGCTTTGTCCGCCCCTGACCCCGAGTCAGCTCTTCACCCGGACTTCACACATTTTGCTCGGGATGTTGATAAGTTAGGCACTAGTCAACTCGGGTGGGGGACAACTATCCCTCTCCATTTGGTTCGCCACGCTAAGTTGCGGACCCACGACAGACAGGGGTAACTGGTGCGGGGGATCGCCAGCAAGGTAGGGACGGACAATTCTGATCGGAAGCCACGGCTCAGCACACGCTTTGCGCGCGCATCGGCGCAGCTTCGCTCTGACCTGACCTTTGCGGCGATGGACGCCGTGACAGTTCTCGTCACCTATGCGGCCGCATTGGGCATCAGGGCTATGGACGCACCGGCCGCGGTGTCCGACTACCGGCTCGGCTTCGTCTTCTTGCTCCCCCTGATCGTGCTCGTCCATCTCGTTGCCAACTTCATCGCCGGGGTATACGGGCATGAGTGGGAGCACGCATCCTTCGAAGAGGCGATGCGTCTCCTCTTCGCCTCCGCCGGGGCAGCCACGACGCTGGTAGTGGGCATCGTCTTCCTGCAACGTGTCACCGGATCAAACCTCCGGCTCCTTCCCATCGGGGTTGTCGTCCTCGGCAGCATCCTGGCGCTCGGCGGCATGGGTGCCGCCCGGTTCCGGGCCCGCATGTTCTCGTTCCGTCGGGTGCAAGGAATGGTCGACTCGGCGCCCACCGTCATCGTGGGTTCCGGCAGGACCGCAGCCGGCCTCGCCCGCAGCGGCAGCCGCGGCCACCAGCCGCTTCGCGTCATCGGCTTCGTCGCCACCGACCCGGGTTACACAAGGAAGCGCATTGCCGATCTGCCCGTCCTCGGCTCGCTCGACGAGATCGATCAGATCGTCGCCGATCATGAGATCGAACAGGTCCTAATCGCAGCCCAGCTCGACCCTTCCACACTGCGGGATCTGGTCGACCTCTTCGTCGAGGTGGATGTCCGCCTCCGTATCGTGCCCCAGTTGGAGGACGTTCTCGGCACTGATGGCAGGCTCCAGGACGTTCGCGACCTCGCCGTGTCGGACCTCTTGCCGCGGCCTGCCGTCGACACCGACCTCACCCCTATCTCGGAGCTCCTCTCCGGCAAGCGGATCCTCATCACGGGAGCGGGCGGATCGATCGGGGCTGAGATCACCCGCCAGGTGCTGCGCTTCGCCCCCGAGATGGTGGTTGCCGTCGACAACGACGAAACCCACCTTCACGACGGGCAGTTCACCTGGAACGACTACACGGCGGACCTGCGGCCGATTCTCTGCGACATCCGCGACACGGAGCGGCTGGATCGTGTGTTCCGCGACCACAAGCCACAAGTCGTCTTCCACGCCGCCGCGCACAAGCATGTTCCCATCCTCGAAACCTGCCCGGAAGAGGCGGTGAAGACCAACATCTTCGGGACGGACAACCTGCTCCAGGCGTGCCGGGAGCACGAGGTCGAGCAGTTCGTCCTCATCTCGACCGACAAGGCCGTCGAGCCGACCAGCGTGATGGGGGCGTCGAAGCGGGTCGCCGAGATGCTCACGCAATCCGCATCGCAGCGGTGGGGCGACGGATGCACCCACACCGCGGTTCGTTTTGGCAACGTCCTGGGCTCCCGCGGCAGCGTCGTTCCGACGTTCATGAAGCAGATCCAGGCAGGCGGCCCGGTGACGGTGACCGACCCGGACATGCTGCGCTACTTCATGACGATCAGCGAAGCCGTGCAACTCGTGCTGCAGGTGTCTGCCCTGTCCAAGGGCGGAGAGGTGTTCGTGCTCGACATGGGCGAGCCGGTGCGAATCGGCGATCTGGCTCGGCGGATGATCCGTCTCGCCGGGCTGGTCCCGGGCCGGGACATCGAGGTGAGGATCACCGGCGCCCGCCCCGGCGAGAAGAAGGCCGAGATCCTCTCGGTGAACCCGCTCGAGCCGAGCGAGCAGAAGAAGATTCACGTTGCACGCCCCGGCCACCCGGGTATTGTGACGCTCCTCGACATGGTCGAGAGCCTTCAGGGAATGGTGGATTCCGGCACGGCCGCGGAATTGCGTGAGTTCCTTCTCTCTGTATCGAACCGGCAGTGGAGCGAGGACGAAACCATCACCTTCGCCCCGATGACGAGCGAGACCGTGACCGAGGCCGGGTAGAACTCTCAACGAGGTGCAACTGAGATGCAGTTAGGGCGGGTCATCAAGACGCTCACGGCGAAGTGGGTCATCGTCGTGATCCTCGCCGTCGCCGGTGCCTCCATCGGTGCGATCCTGGCCAACAATCACAACGACGGAATCCGGCCACGGTGGCGAGCCGAGGCGCCGGTCACCTTCTTCCAGATCGAAGAAGAGGAGGATTCGAGCAGCAGCCGCAGCAACACGTCCGGCGGCACCGTGGATGCGGAGAACGAACGGGCTCGGGCCGGTCTTCTTCTCGAGGAGACGCTCGCAGCCAACCCGCGGCTGTCCATCCAGGTCGACCGGGAGGACAACGCGCTGCTGTTCATCGCAGTGGGACGGGACGGCGAGGAGACGCTCGCCGAAGCCCTGGCACTGCGGGATGAGTACGAGGCGCTCGGCGCCACCGTGCTGAGCGTCGACCAGATCGAGGCGACCATGGCGACGGTGCTCGTCGACATCGACCGGCTGAAAGAGGAGATCGCCGCCCTCAGCCTGAGCGAGCCGGAACCAGAAGATCCCTCCATCACGGCCGAGCGGACTGCGCTCGAAACCGAGATAGCCACCCTCGATCAGCGCCAAGCCCAGATAGCGATTTGGATCCTGAATCCCGAGTTGCGACCGACCGAGGACGATTTCTTCGGTGTCGAGCCGGAGACCTCCACCACGCGTGCCGCCGACGAAGAGGAGGAGTCCGAGGAGGAAGAGGAACCACCTCCGATTGTCTCGCTAGAGCAGCTCCAGGACGAACAGGGTCGCAACAACATCATCCTGCTCCGGCTTCGCAACGCCCTCAACCAGCTTCCCGACCCGCCGACGGCAGACACCCTGAGCGTCGTCGACGAACTCGAGCTAGAGGCGCTGCAACTCGATCTCGACGAGCTCGAGCTCCAATACGTGAGCTTGCTGCGTCGTCTCGACGGCCGCCCGCCCGGCGGCTTCGTGGAGGAACCCGTCGTCACCGACGAGACACAGTCCGAGCGCTCCGTCGGTCTCTTTGCTTTCCTCGGCCTGCTGGTTGGGTCGCTTCTTGCTGGTCTCGCCATTGTCGGGTACGACCAGGTGCGCCAACCGGTGTGGGCCGGCACGGACCTCGACGGCTTGATTTCGCTCGGTTTCGTCAACAGAAAACGAGACGAAGCTACCGACGACGCCATCTGGTACCCGACAGCTCTCTCGCAACGCCGCCGTGATATCCAGACGCTGCGGGCGGCGATGGACGGCGTCACCGGGGAACGGCCGGCCATCGTCGGCTTGTTCGGCGTGGGCGTCGCCGGCGAGGAAGTCGGCGAACTGGCTGCGGATCTCGCCGCTTCGTACACGATGGCGGACCGTGAAGTACTCCTCATCGACGGCAACTCCTTCAACCCCAACCGCCTGCCCGAGTACGGTCCCGGCGACAACGTGCTGAACGACGTCCTGATGACAGCCGTGCCTCCGGAGGAGGCAGAGTCACGTCTCAACAGCTTCCTCGACTTGGCGTCGCCGGCGGCGCCGGGCTTGACTGCGCTTTCGGTCGACGCCGAGCGGCACGATCCCATCGACGTGTTCGCATCACCCAATTGCCGCGTTCTCATGGACGTTGTCGCCAACAGGTTCGACATGGTGATCGTGGCCGGGCCGGAGATATCCGATCCCCTCGCAGACGCCGTCATTCATCGTGTCGACATCGTTGCCCTCGTCGGCTACGTCGGGTACACCGAGAAGGTCCGGGTCGAGACGGTTGCCGACGCCCTCGCTGATCGCAACGTCGAGGTCGCCGGACTCGTCCTGCTCGAAGGTCGTCGTCAGCCGGTTCGTGAGCAGATCGCCGACTATCTACGCGGCAGTCGCGACGAGGAGGAGCCGGAGCCGGTATCTGCCGACGCGGATGGAACCGAGACAGACGACGAGACGCCGCTGCCCTCGCCTGCCAGCACGAGGAAGGGGGCGGAGATGGCGACGGACGACGCCGGCGACGAGGAAACCGCAGAGGATGACGACGAGGAGCCCGTCGCATCGTCGGGAGACCGAGACCGTGGGGGGGACGCCGTCGCGGACCCCGCAAAAACCGTCCTCGACACAGCCGAGACCGAGAGAGACAAGAGCGACGCCGCCCGGAGCTAGCGGCCGGCGTCGGCCACCCGCACCATCAGATCGACAGTGCGCGGAATCGACTCTGTCGCCTGAAAGCTCTCCTCGTAGATCTCGATGCTGCGTGTCCCGTAACGCGTTCGCAGCTCCGGGTCCGCAAGCAACCCGGCGATGGCCCCACCGAGTGCATCAGGATCGCCGGGCGGAACCAGCAGTCCGTTCTCCCCTTCGGCAACGACTTCGCGCAGCGCAGGAATGTCCGAGACGACCATCGGCAGACCCATGGCCATCGCCTCGAGGTTGGCGCCGCCCAAACCCTCGTAGACCGATGGGAAGGCAAAGACGTCGGCTGCACTGAGCAGATCGGCGACATCGGTGCGGTGGCCAAGGAACCGCACGTGTTCTTCGATCTGCAGCTCTGCGACGATGGCACAAAGGTCCCCAGTGCAGTGGCCCTCGCGCCCGACGATGAGAACGACGAGATCCGGGAACTGCTCCCGCAAAGCGGGGACCGCGGCCAGCAGATGACGATGGCCTTTCTGATACTCCTGGCGTCCGACCGTCACGACCACGGGAGCCTGCTGAGGAATCCCCAGCTTCTCCCGAACCGCGCGGCGCCGCTCCGGGCCGGGGGCGCCAAGCCGCTCCCTCCCGCGTCCGCGGTATACAACGGTCACGTCGTCGCCGGCGATGCCGAGATGCGTGACCGCCGAATCCTTCACAGCTCCGCTGACGGCATGGAAGTGCGCCGTCAGGTGTCGCGCCGTCCATCCATCGATGGTGCGCAGCATCCGCAGCTTGCGCGTGTTCACACGAGGATCGGCAAATCGGGCCGGGTCATAGGCGACGTTGGTGAGATTGGACAGCACCGGGACACCGGTGCCCACCGCAGCAAGCCTTCCCACGAAATGTGCATCGAACAGAGCGGTGTACACCAGTGCCGGCCGCCGTCTCCTGATGATGCGGCGGAGTGGCCGGATGTGCCGCAGCAGGCCGCCGGATGGCAACACGACCACTTCCGTGCCCGCGTCCCGGACTTCCCGCTCGAAGCCAACCTCCGGCGCCTTGAAGCAGACCACCAGGGGGTGGACTCCCCGCTCGGGCAGGTGCGGGAGTATGTCCGCCAACGATCGCTCCGCCCCGCCCGCTCCCAGCGAGTTGATGACGAATACGAAGGTTCGTCCCTCGCTCATGGCCCGTCGTATTTCGCCAGCCGGCGGCGCAGCTTGTCCTCGATCATCAGCCCCGTGTTCATCTTCCGCCGAAAGAAGACAAACCCATCGCTGAGTTGGACCGGAACACGATTGAGTTTGAAGAGGTCGGTGTCTGCGCTGATGGGGGCTCCGCTTCCCAGCGTCGCCGTCTCGTACACCCGGCGCAGCACCGTGTCGGCCACAGGCGACCAGTAACCCCACGGGTAGGCGAAGTGGATCGGAGTCACACCGGTGCGCTCCTCGATCAGATCGTTGGAGACGCTGATCTCCTCCTCGATGGCGGCCAGGTCCAGGTCGCCCAACTCGCGATGCCGGTGGGTGTGGGCACCGAGCGTCATGAGACCGGAGGCGAGCATCTCGTCGATCTGCGCCCAGGTCAGCGGCTCGGCCTGCCCACCGGGGGTCAAGGCCACACCTGTTTCGACCGGCTCGGTTGTCAGGTACAGCGTGAACGGGAGCCGCTGCGCCCGCAGCAGCGGCCACGCGTTGTCGTACATATCCGCATAACCGTCATCAAACGTGAGCACATAGCGGCGGTCATCGCCCGGTGTCCCCCGTTCGGCGATCGCCCGATCGAGGCTGACGACCTCGCCGTGGGCCACCAACCAATCGAGGTGACGCCGAAAGTCCTCCTCGGTCACCTCCATCTGCCGGCCCATCCCGGCGCCAACCTGGTGATAGATGAGCAGGCGCGGTCCCGGCATCCGCCCCGAGAGCAGATCCGCGGCCAGGAAGCCGCTCTTGGCAGCCGTTCTGATTGCCCTCTTCACGTTGTGACCTCATCCACCATGAACGAAGCTAGCTCATTGGCTTGTGGACTGGCCATCTATCCCCACCCGTTGGTCAACAACGCCAGCGTAGCCTCAAAACCGCTCGCCGGACGGGGGGACTCGTAGTACATTCCCGCACCGAGGGAAGGGGGTAGCCGGGTGGGGTATAGCTCATGAGTTCCGAACGCCCTACTGTCGTCGTCGCCATCAAGGGCCTCGGCATCGGCGGCGCCGAAAAGCTGATCGCAGAAGGAGCGCGCTACTGGGACCGGACCCGGTTCGACTACCGCGTGGCATATGCGCTGCCGTGGAAGAACCAGCTCGTTGCGACCCTCGAAGACATCGGGATCCCTGTTGTCTGCTTCGGGTCGAAACGGGGGATGACGCCGGCCTCCGTTGCCCGCTTCCGCCGCATCGTGCGTGAGGCCGATGCTGCGCTCGTGCACGCCCATCTGCCGGCCATGGGCGCCGCGGCTCGACTCGTCTCCCCGGTCCCCGTGGTCTACACAGAGCACAACTTGGCGCATTCCTATCGACGACCCGTGCAGATCGCCAATAGGTCCACCTACTCGCGCAACGCTGCCGTGATGGCCGTGTCCGACGCCGTCGGCGAATCGATCGCCTCTTATCCCGCCCGGAGGCGGCAGGTGATCCCGAACGGCGTTGCCATTCCACCGGACATCGACACAACGGGCGTGCGTAGCGAGCTCGGGTTACGGGACAACGACCGGCTCGTTGTTCATGTTGGAAACATCAGACCGCTGAAGGGCCATCGCAACCTCGTCGCGGCGGCAACCCTGCTGGACCGGGACCATGTCCTCATCGTCTCCATCGGCGGAGAGAAGACGGAAGGGGATCTCGAGGAGATCCGGTCGTTTGCGGCCGACCGGCAGGCAGCGGAGCGCATCCGATTCCTCGGCAGACGTGAGGATGCCATCCGGTTCATGGCTGCCGCCGACATCTACGTCAATCCGGCCGACGTCGAGGGTTTGCCGGTCTCCATTCTCGAGGCGCTGGCACTAAGCCGGCCGGTGGTGGCGACCGCGGTGGGCGGCGTGCCGAGCATCGTGCGTGACGCCGAAACCGGGCTCCTCGTCCCCCCGGGTGACCCGGCCGCCCTGGCTGCAGCCATAGAGCGGCTGCTGGACAACCCGGAGTACGCAGAGAAGCTCGGTCAGGCCGGAAGCGAGCTCGTCGCAGCCGACTACAGCCTGGAAGCGATGGTGCGGGCGACCGAGGAGGTCTATGCGGAGGTGCTCGATGGCTGAGCAGACCCTGACCATCCGGCCCTTTGCCACCGACGATCTCCCGCAGGTGCTCGATCTCCTGCGCTCCTCACTCGGCGAGACTGCGTTGCTGCAGCGCACACCGGAGCTGTTCAACTGGAAGCATGTCGACAATCCCTTCGGCAGATCCATCATGCTCGTTGCTGCCGACGGGCCGACCATCGCGGGCTTCCGTGCCTTCATGAGGTGGGAGTTGCTGCAACCCGACGGGACCACCCTTCGTTGCGTCCGTGCCGTTGATACCGCCACCCATCCCGAGTACCGACGCCGCGGCATCTTCCGCAGCCTGACGATGGCTGCGCTCGACGCGGCTACGGCGGACGGTGTGGACATGGTTTTCAACACGCCCAACCCGCGCTCCGGCGCCGGCTACTTGACGATGGGATGGTCGGAGGTGGGAGTCATCCGACCCCTTGCTTTCCCCGCCCGCGGCTTGATGCGGAAGCGACCCGACACGGCCCAGCTTCCGGAGCCGGCCGATTTTGTGGCCCAACCCGAACCGGTCACTCCCCGCTCCACGCCGGACCGCACACTTCGTGGCCTGCGCACTCCGCGCACGGAGGAGTATCACGCCTGGCGATTCACCGGCCACCCCACCGCCCGCTACGTGCAGTTCGCCGCCGGGACTGCGACGGCGGTCGGTCGCATCGCCCACCGCGGCAGGCTGCGCGAGCTGCTGATCTCCGAGGTCTACGGGGAACATCTCGGGAAGGCGATTCACCTCGCACAACGGAGCGCGACGAGCAGCTATGTCGGCGCCTTCTTCAGCAAGGGATCACCCGAGCGGCGCGCCACCGTGCGCTCGGGTTTTGTCCCCGTGCCCGGCGCGACAATGACCCTCATGTGCCGACCGCTGCGCAATCTTGGTGACGGAATCGAGAGCCTCGACAGTTGGGATCTGTCTCTCAGCGACCTGGAGCTGCTGTGAACAACGGCCTGACCTGGATCATCAGCACGACGCTGCTAGCCACCGGCTTGGTTCTCCTCGGCCTGGGCTACATCGAGGGAGCTTCCGTCATCTTCGCCGCCTGCGGCGTCCTCGTGGTGGGCGCCATCGGCAAGCGGATGGCAACGGAGGAGGACGCCCACTGGTTGCCGCAGGTGATCGTCGGCGCCTATCTGGTGAAGCTGCTCGCCTCGCTCGCTCGCTTCCTGGTGCTCGAGTACATCTACCGCGGCGTCGGCGACGCCGTCGGGTACCACGGGTCGGGCAACAGGTTGGTCGGCTTGTGGCGATCGTTCCAGATCCCCGAGTTCGACATCGGGACCGAGTTCGTCAACATGGCGACCGCGTTCCTGTACATCCCATACGTCCCAACCCTGCTGGGCGGGTTCTTCCTGTTCGCCACGCTGGCCTTCTTCGGCCAGTTGATGCTCTATGCGGCGTTCCGGCGCTGGGCGTACGGCAAGCAGGCGGGCTGGTACGCCGCAGGCGTGTTGTTCCTCCCGACCATCATCTACTGGCCGTCCAGCATCGGCAAAGAGTCGCTGATGTTTTTCTTCCTTGGCATGGGCTCACTGGGCGCGTCGCGGCTGCTCGACGACTTCCGGTTGCGCTGGGCGGCGCTCTTCGGCATAGGCGCGCTGGGAGCAGCGGTGATCCGCCCCCATGTCGCCCTGCTCTTCGGAGGATCGCTGGCGATCGCACTCCTGTTCGGGAGGAGCCGCAGCCCCGGCCTCGGGGGCAGGAAGCTCGCTGCGATCGCGTTGATCAGCGCCGTGCTCGCGGTCGTGGGTGCATTCACGGCGCAGAAGTTCGGTATCGACTTCGCCTCCGGGCTCGAAGCCACAGAGGACTTCGAGAACGTGCTGACCAACGTCGAGGGATCTACTTCCAAGGGAGGGTCCGGCGTAACGGGATCGGGCATTCGCACACCCGCCGACTTCCCGGCCGGTTTCCTCAAGGTGCTGTTCCGTCCCTTCCCCCAGGAAGCGAACAACGAGCAAGCCCTGGCCAGCAGCATGGAAGGACTGTTGCTCCTCGGCCTGTTCGCATGGCGTTTCCTGCCGATGCTGAAGAACGGGGTCCGAATCAGACGGCAGCCGTACCTGATCTTTGCCCTGGTGTTCACGCTGGGGTTTGTCGTTGCGTTCAGTTCGTTCAACAACTTCGGGCTGCTGGCCCGGCAGAGATCGCAGGTCATGCCCTACTTCATCGCCCTGATCATCGGCCTCGGGTGGGCGATTCCCGACGACGAGGCGGAGGGCGCTACGGGCGGGTCAGATTCGTTGCGCCGACATCCCCGCAGCAAGCAGCAGGCCGGCCGACACAACGGCGACAACGACGGGCCTGCCCGGGAAGAGACTCATGGCGAGGGCCAGGAGGACGCAGATCAGCGCTTGCATCGCGACCAGCGGAAGCGGCGACCGGTCAGAGCCGCCCGCTGACGATCTGCGGAAGAGCGGGTCTGCGATCAGCAGGCCGAGCGCGGCAGCACCTGAGATCAATGCCGCCGCACGGGCCACACCGCCCACCGCAACCGACCAAAGCAGCAGACCCGTTGCGGCCTGCGCACCTCCGGGGCCGATCCGAGCGAGTCGCAGTGGGTAGCCGACGATGAGCAAGGGGGCGGCCGCAGCAGCAACGACGATGACCTGGTCCGTATCCGGCACGACGAGAAGCACCCCGACAAAGGAGATGACCAGCAATGTCATGCCGGCCACCGGACCGTCGTAACGATCAAAGCGTGCGACAAGACCTCCGAGGACGACCGTGCCGGCAACGACGAACACAACGAGCTCGGGGTGGGGCGAGTCGAGGAAGGCCGCTCCCACCACCGTCGCACCGGGAACCGACAGGGCCATAGCCAACCAGGGCGATCGCACAGGCACGAGGCCGCCCAGGGCGAGAACTCCCAATCCGGCGACGACCTCGGCAGGGACCCGGTAGGTCCACGCCAGCGCAATCACCGCGGAGGCACTCAACACCACACCACCGGCAAAACCCGGTCTCCTACCCAGGAGGGCGAGAAGGCCGAGGAGAAGGAGGCCACCGAGACCAACCAGGTACGCATCCAGCGCATCACTCGAGGTGAGCAGCCGGAAGGTCTCGTCCGACATGTCCTACACGACTATGTCGTCAATGATCCGCCGCTGCTCGTCTGTGAGGTCGGGCGCCTCCGTACCGACGATCTCGACCCAGTTGTCGGACCGGGTGGTGAACTCGGACACCGCGTACATGATGTCCTTTACCGCCGAACGCTCCAGCTCGAGCGTCTTCTTGGCGAGATCGGTGACCTCACCTCCCGCCCCCGAGTACCGCGGGAGTGCCAGCGACCTGGCAACTTCGATGCGGCCGTTGAGCTGTCTGGTGAACATGTCGCGCACCCGCTCCGCCTGCTCCGGTTTGGTCAGCGCTCTGTCGATTGCCCAGGCCGCCGTGGCCGCGCCGTACATCGCCAAGACCACGCCGACGGAGAAGATCGGATCGACAAAACCGGCTGCATCGCCGGCGAGGAACCAACCGGGGCCGGCGACTGCGCTCGACTGATGCGAGTAGTCACGAATCGAGGACACACTCCCCGGGCGCAGGGTGGCGTCGGCGAGCAGGTCCTGGAGGATGGGTACCTCCCGGCAGCGCCGCTCGTAGTACGACTCCCACGACTCATTCGGCTCGCGGGCGGTCCGAACCAAATCGATGGGGAGAACCAGACCGATGCTGGTCTCCTCGCGCAGCGTGATGTGCCACGACCACCCGGCATCTCCGGCCTCGTTGAGTGAGGTCACGAAGGTGACGGGCCGTGTGCTCCCGAGCTCATCGCGGCTGTGCGCCGTCCCGTCGAGATCGAGAAAGCGGGAACCCGTCCAGTAACCCCAGATGCTCAGATAGCGGAACGCGTCGTCAATGTGGCGGAGCCCGAGCTGCCGGCCCAGGACCGCGGCCTGCCCGCTGGCATCCAGCACGTAGCGGCAGGAGATCGAATGAGGTGTCCCGTCCTCAGCCTTGACCGCAACAACCGCACCCTCGCCGCTCTCTTCGGCTGCGGTGAAGTCGACTCCGGTGACCGTCGCCTCTTCGACTGTTGTAACCCCCTTCTCGGCGGCGTGCTCGAAGAGGATTTGGTCAAAACGCTCCCGCTCGACATGCATCGCGGGCTTGGTGTAGCCGAAGTCGCCGAACGAGTGGGCGCGCACCTGGCCTTCCCAGCCGATGACTGCACCCGCCTTGGACAAAAAACCCTCTGCCAGGAGCTTGTCGGTGACCTCCATCAGATCTGCGTACTTCCAGAAGTCGGGAATCAGGCTCTCGCCGACTTGCGGGCGCGGATGACGCTGCTTCTCGAGCATCACGACGTCGTGGCCTTTGAGCGCCAGAACGGTGGATGCCAGCGATCCCGCCGGCCCGCCGCCGATGACGACGACATCTGCTGACTGTGGAATGGTCATGTTTCCCCCAACTCCCTGTTCCCTCCGTCGCTCGTGTCAACGGCGGCGAACTCTACAGGTGGATCATCCTGCGATTTGGCGGTCTGGTCGTCCTGCCAACTCGCCTCCTCGAGCGCTGCCAGGCTCGGGACGATGTGGGTGACCCGGTACGTGAGCATGGCGAGGAACCACAGGATGCTGGCGAGGACCGCAATCACTGCGACCCGTCGCGCCTCGGGCGAGAACGGCACCAGCAGCAAGGTGGTCACCAGCTCGAGGCTGATCAGCGAGA
Source organism: Acidimicrobiia bacterium (assembly GCA_030066715.1). Lineage (GTDB taxonomy): Bacteria > Actinomycetota > Acidimicrobiia > Spongiisociales > UBA5794 > JAAETI01. The sequence continues at coordinate 13,936 of JASJBC010000046.1, read as the reverse complement.
CGAGCAGGATGATGATGTGGTCGCGGGTTGCCTTCGAGGCTACGTAAGCCCCCAGCGGGGCGCCGAAGATGACCACCGGAACGGACACGATCCAGTACGGGAAGGCCGCATCCACGTCACCGATGAGAAGACCGCGAATGGCAAAACCGACCACCGAGTTGAGACCCATGATGACGACAGTGGTTGGCGTGCTCACCTTCTCGTTGATTCCGATGGCCAGCGTCAGCACGATGAACGTGACCATGTCTATCCCGGATCCGGTGTTGGCGGCAAAGGTCCCACCGACAACCCCTATTGCGGTATAGAAGATCTTGTCGTTCAGTCGCCAGGTCGGAAGACGCTCGATCGTCGGCAGGTCGAACCCCCAGCGGGACACGACCACCGCTGCCCCGAAGACCGCAGCGATGAAGGTGAACAGGATCTTTGAGTCCGGGCTGCCGATGGCGATCCAGTACGCCCCGATGAACTGGCCGGCGATTCCTCCGAGCGACACCCAGAACACCACCCGGGGCAGGATCGGAATGCGCCGCACGACGATGACCAGCGCCGCCATCGTCATCCCCACGGATTGAATCATCAGGCCAAACGTCCGCGCCGTCTCCGGCTCGATGCCGAGCACCTTGGTGAAGACGGGAAAGGCGACGGCTGCGCCCCCTTCGGCGGTGGCTCCGGCGACGAACGATCCCAAGATCATGGTCACGGAAGCCGACCAGTACTCGCTGAAGTAGTGCCACGAGTTGGACAGGATCATGTAGGTGGTCCAGGTGACCAGAATCACCGTGACCGCGATGCCATAAGCACGACGCCGGAGCCACTCGGTGTCGAGCAGGCTCCGGGAGCGATGCGTTCTGGTGTCTCCCCCTACCGTCATTCCCTCATCCTCCACGTGGGACGGCCATCGGCCGTTCGTGGGGTCTATCCCCGGCGCAGAGTGTATCGGTACGGACGCTGTCGTGGAGACAGTTTCTCAGCATCTCGGGACGGCAATGACCCATTATCAGCACCCGCAGAGGTCAAATCAGCGACGCAGCAAACGGCGGGCCCGTCCCGCCGCAGTGCGCAGCGAGCGGCCGGTGCTGAGGACGGTACGTCGCAGCGGCCAGGTCAGGCGGTGCGGATTGGCCAGATCGTCTTCCGCGTACCCAAAACTCGCTGCGATCCGGCGCACCTGCTCCGACGGCTGGTAGCCGAACCCGCGGTCGTTGCGCCATGCCTGAACCGAGCGGCGATGCAGGGTCTCTCCTGCCCCGGTCTCGGGCTCCACCCCGAGAAAGCCAAACAGGTCGCGCAGCGCTCCCGGGTCACCGGTGAGATCCTCGTAGCGAATGACATGAGTGTGCTCGGGTGCCTGCTCGCTGAGCCACTGCAGATTCGAGTAGGCGCGACACCACTCACCCTCGCGCGCTTCGGGCGGGGTGCGCCATCTCGTCCACATCGAGTACATCGTGTCTACCGGGTTCCGCACCAACCCGATGAAGCGAAAGTCGACGTCCGGGGTCGCGTCCTGCGCCGCCAGGAGCAGCTGGAGCACGGCGACGTTGTGCAGGTGGTGCGGCGACTTCTCCAGGAACACCGGCCCATACTCCACGGCGAGTTGCTCCCAGGCCGAGAAGATCTCGCTGCGGCTCTGCGGCGCCGGGATCGGCTCCGGCAGGTTGTCGGCCAAGAGCGTCTCCATCGAATCCAGAGCGACTTCCCTCTCCATCGGGAGGATGGTCGAGTCGATCATCGGCGGCTGATCGAGGCCGAGAACGGCCGCCGCCTTGCTCCAATAGAGGGTCTCGTCCTCCTGGTGCTGCGGCTTTCTCATGATCGACACCGCGCTGTGCCGCGCCAGCTCCCGCTGGAGAACGCTGGAGCCGGAGGACTTGTCGGAGAGAATCAGTGCTGACGTCGGATTCATGGAGCGGCACGAACGCTAGCGCCTCAGTGAGGATCGCCGGGAGTTGGTGACCCCCGGCGATCCTCCGGGGGATCTATGCGGCCGGTTCGACGAGATGGACGGCTTGGCCTGAGGTCAGCGACCCCAGGTCCTCGACGACTCCGTTGGGCCACGTGACCGTGACCGTGGCGCTGGTGGCCGTGCCGAGCCCGAAGAAGGCCGCCTTCTGCGAACCTCCGCCGTGCTGACCGCCGCTCGTGATGAGCTGGGTCTGGGTTCCGGCGCCTGTCGTCACCGAGATGACGGCCCCGATCGCATCGCGATTCGACTCGGTCCCTTCGACGGTGATCGTCAACCACTCGTTCGTGTTGCCGATGGAGACGCTCTCGTTCTGCATCAGCAACGGCGTGCCGTCGTAGTTGCCGACGAAGGCATCCACCCAGCCGTCACCGTTGAAGTCGGCCAACGACACGTTGCGGCCGCGCTGCGTGTCGCCCATTCCCGTCTCATTGGAGACGTTCACGAACGACCCGTCGCCTTGATTGCGCAGCAGGGCGTTGGCGATCGGGGAATCGATCGCGATCGAGCCCTGCACGAAGAACAGGTCCTGCCAGCCGTCGTTGTCGTAGTCGAGGAATGCCGACCCCCAACTCACGCCGTCCGCAGTGCCGGCGGTCACTCCGGACGAGTCGCTGACGTCGGTAAAGGTCCCGTCGCCGTCGTTGAGCAGCAGATGTGCCGGGCCTGCGTCGGAGAACGCCAGGTCGAGCCACCCATCGTTGTTGTAGTCACCGACGCCGAGACCCATGCCGTTGACCGATGCATCGGCGCCCGCCGCAGCGCCGACCTCGGTGAACAGCCAGCCACCGCCGCCGTCGGAGCCGTCGTTGCGGAACAGCTTGTTCGGCTGGAAGTTGCCGGCGATGTTGTCGTTGACCAGATAGATGTCGGTGTCACCGTCGCCGTCGTAGTCCAGCATCCCGGCCGCGAACCCCAATCCGTTGACGTCGTCGCAAGTCGCGGGGTCGCCACCGGCGCACAGGTACGTCGTCCAGTCGGCGAAAGTGCCGTCGCCGTTGTTGCGGAACAGCCGGTCGGTGCCGTCGCCGACACACGTCATGTGCTTTGCGTAGTAGACATCGAGGTTGCCGTCGTTGTCGACGTCGCCCCACGTTGCCGTCTGAATCCTCCCGGAGTCATTCAGACCTGCCGTCGCGGTGACATCGATGAAGCTGACCCCACCGGTCTCGATCAGCTGGTTCTCCCACAGCGTGTTGCCGGACGCGTTGGCGACGAACAGGTCGCTGTCGCCATCGTTGTCGTAGTCGACGAACACCGTGGCGAAGCTGTCCTCGCCCGAGTGGTCGATGCCCAGGGCAGATCCAACGTCGGTGAAGTCGACGATGCCATCGCCGCTGGTGTCGCCTTCGTTCCGGTAGAGGCGGTTCGCACCATCACGGTCGGTCGTGTACAGATCCTGATCGCCGTCGTTGTCGACGTCGGCCCAGGCGGCGCCAACCCCGATCGCCGGGGCACAGGCCGCAGCCGTTGTGTGGGTGTGGCTGATCCCTGCGGCCGCGGCCACGTTGGTGAAGAGACCTTCCGTAGCTCCCGGCGTCTCCGGTTCGACGAGGTGAATTGCCTGGTTGGCGCTCACTGTGCCGACCACCTGCACCTGGCCATTGGGCCAGTACACGGTGAGGCTGCCGGTGGCGTCGCCGCCGAGACCGAAGAACGCAGCCTGCTGCGAACCGCCACCGTGGTTCGAACCGCTGGTGATGACTCTGCGCTGTGTCCCGGTCGAGGTGACCAGCGCCATCTCGGTGCCGATGCCGTCCCGGTTCGACTCGGTGCCCTCCACGGTCACCGTCAACCAACCGTTGCTGTTGCCGAGGGAGGCGCTCTCGTTCCGCATCAGGTTTGGTGCCGCGTTGAAGTTGCCGACGAAGACGTCCACCCAGCCGTCCTCGTTGAAATCGGCAATGGACACGTTGCGGCCTCGGTCGGTTCCGTCCATGCCGGTCAGAGCGGCCACATTGGTGAACGTCCCACCGCTGTTCTCGAGCAGGGTGTTTGGCATGGGCAGCTCGTCACCGATGTATCCCATCGCAATGAACAGGTCTTCCCAACCGTTGTTGTTGTAGTCGAGGAAGGCCGTGCCCCAGCTGATGTCCGTCGGTACGTACTCTCCGGTCACTCCCGAGGCGTCGCTGACATCGGAGAACGTGCCGTCGCCATCGTTCATCAGCAGCTTGGCCGGGCCGACGTTGGAGAAGGCGATGTCCGTCCAGCCGTCGTTGTTGTAGTCGCCGAGACCGAGACCCATGCCGTTGACCGATAGGTCCGTGCCGGTCGTTGCTCCAACCTCGGTGAACACCCAGCCGCCGGCACCGTCCGATCCGTCGTTGCGGAACATCTTGTTCGGCTGGTTGGCGTTGCTGATGTTGTCGTTGACGAGATAGATGTCCGAGTCGCCGTCCTGGTCGTAGTCGAACATCCCGGCGGCAAAACCGAGCCCGTTGACGTCGTCGCAGGTGGCCGGGTCGCCGCCATCGCACAGGTAGGTCGTCCAATCGGTGAACGTTCCGTCACCATCGTTGTGGAACAGACGATCCTGCGTCGTCCCCTCGCAGTGCATGTGCTTAGCCAGGTACAGGTCGAGCCAGCCGTCATTGTCGAAGTCGCCGAACGTTGCGGTCTCCACTCTGCCCAGGTCCGAGAGATCAGCCGAGCCGGCAGCGACCTGGAATGCAAGCGAGCCGGTGTCGACCGTCAGGTTCTCCCAGAGGGTGCCGCCGCTCGAGTCGGCGACATAGAGATCGGCGTCCCCATCGTTGTCGACGTCGGCGAAAACGGTGGCCCAACTGTCGAGCGACACGGCATCGATGCCGAGCCCGGCGGCCACGTCGGTGAAGTCGACGATCCCGTCACCGGTTGTGTCTCCCTCGTTGATGTAGAGGTGGTTGCCGCTTCCGGCGAAGTCGGTGGTGAACAGGTCGAGATCACCATCGTTGTCCACGTCCGCCCATGCCGAGCCCACACCGATCGGGGGTCCACAGAAGGCGCCGGGGGTGTGGCTCTGGACTATCCCGGCGGCGCCACCAACGTCCATGAATGTTGTCGCCCCTGGTTCGTAGCCGATTGCGGCTGCCGCGGTCGAACCGCCGTCGGTCACGGCCAGGGCCTGCACGTCGTTGCCGGTGGTGAGCGAGTATCCCGCAGGCGTGGTCGCGGTCAGCGTTCCGTCGCCGACCCCGGCGGTGATCGTGAAGTCGCCGTTGCCATCCGTGACGGCTTGCCAGTTGTCGCCGGCTGCGTCGAGGAAGTCGACGGTCACGCCGCTGAGGCCCACGTCGGACCCGTCTTCGACGCCGTTGCCGTCGAGATCGGCAAAGACGTGACCGGTCACATCGCCGTTCTCGGGCGGCGGGGCGTCTCCGGTGACGACCATTGCGCCGACCAGGGTGTCAGAGAGCCCGTCCGGATTGGTCAGGGTCATGTCACGGGGCCCACCGGCGGCGCCGGCGTCGGCCGTCACGGACATGCGCACAGTCCCGCTGCGCTCGCCGATGACGACTGCGGTGACCCCTGCCCCGGAGAAGGTGAAGGAGCCGCCGGCAACGTAGTTGATCACCGATACCCTGATGTTCCTGGTTTGGCCCGGGTCGATCTCGTTGTTGCCGAGTACCGCAACGATCTCGGGAAGCGCGCCGGATGGCGGCTGATAGCCGACATCCACGGCGTTGGACACGAGGCGGTCGAAGACCTCGATCGTCTGCATGTCGTTTCCGGTGGTGAGGGTGTAGTTGTCTGGAGTCGTCCAGACAACATCCGCGTTCCCTGGGGCGATGCCGGCGACAAAGAAGTCTCCCGCTCCGTCGGTTGTAGTGACCTGAACGCCGCCCTCGGCGTCGGTGATGGTCACTTCGACTCCGGCGAGACCGATGTCGCTGCCATCCTCGACACCGTTGCCGTCAACGTCGCTGAACACGTGACCGGAGATGTCGCCACCGGCAGGCGGGTCGTAGCCGACGTCGGCAGCGTTGGCAGTAGCCCCAGCGGAGATTGCCACGGTCTGCACGTCGTTGCCTGTGGTCAGCACGTGATCCACTGGGGCCGTGTAGGTCACCGTTGCGTCGCCAACGGAGAGCCCCGTCACCGTGTAGTTGCCGGTTGCGTCGGTCGATGCATTGAAGGAGGAGCCCGCCGCGTCCGTGACGGAGACCGCCACGCCGCTGATCCCGCCCTCAGCACCATCGGGAACACCGTTTGCGTTGAGATCGAGGAACACGTACCCGGTGAGATCACCGTTGGGAGTGTCCTGGTAGCCAACATCCGCAGCTGCCGCAGAGGTGTCCGCCACGATCGTGATCACTTGGAGCGAGTTGCCCGTGGTCAGCGCCATGCCGGCAGGAGTGGAATAGGTGGCGGTGGCGTCGCCGACCGGCAGGCTGAGAAGCGAGAAATCACCTGCGCTGTCGGTTGCGATGTTGTGAGTCACCCCGGCCGAGTCGACAACCGACACTGCGACGCCAACCAGCCCGGCGTCGGCGCCGTCCTCGACGCCATTGCCGTCGAGATCCTCGAACACGTGACCGGTCAAGTCGCCGCTGTCGGGCGGGGGAACATCGCCGGTCACGGTCAGTGCCCCGATGTATGTGCCGGTGAGCCCGTCCGGATTTGTCGCGATCAGATCACGAGGCCCGGCGGCGGCGCCGGCGTCGGCAGTCACCGTCAACCGATAGCGGCCGTTCTTGGGGCGATAGTCGGTCACCGTCACGTCGGAGCCGGAGACAGTGAAGGTCCCTCCCTCGTCGAAGCCAACCACCTCAGCGATCAGACTGCGGGTCTCCCCCGGGTCGATGTCGGTGTCGACATCGATGATGGCGACGATGTCCGGTGGCACACCCGGCTCGGCTGTGGCCGGAGCCGCAGTGATCAACAGAACCAAGGCGGCCAGCAAGGCAAAGACGCGCCGACGGCTGGAAAACAGCATTCCCATTCCCTCCCGTTATCCCTCAGGAGGCCGAGACTAGCCAAATGCTTAGTCCCTTGGTAAGAAATTTGACAATTCTCCCGGGGCACCCGCCGATATCAGGGCAGCCGGCTACTCCCAGCCGTAGTCGTCGCCAACGAGCTCGTAGAGGAGCTGGTTTGGCTGACTGTATCGATCTGCCAATTCCTTACGGGTGATGGGGTCGATGCTCGAGGACGCCGCTGAGTTGTGCACCACGTAGTCTCGTAACTCATAATCAGCTAGTCCGAGGAACTCCAATACCCTCCGGTACTCGGTGTCGGTCTGGGCATAGAAGCGTTCGCTCGGGATCACGAGGATCTGGTCTCTGCCGAAGTGCTCCAGCCAGCGTTGCAGACCCTCGGCATACGACCCGTGGTAGAAGTACCGGGGCAAAGTCAGCGCGCGGGGACGATCTTGCTCGGCGAGCGCCATGCGTCTGGGCTCGTCGGCAAGCGCCTCCTCGAAGGTTTCGGCCCGTTCATGGCCGCGCTCGCGTCGATACCGGTAGTGAGAGTGCGCCCGCTCCACAGGATTTCGCACCAGGAGGAGCAGCTTTGCGTCCGGGATCGCAGCAGCGGCGCGGGCGGGAGCCTCGGGGTCCATCAAATAGGCAGGGCTCGACTCCCCCGCGATCTCCCCGCTCTTCATCGGGCCGTACTTCATCCCGAACAGTGATCTGTACCAGTTGTCACCGCGCTGATGGTTCCAGTCGAAGAAGTGCGGCTCTTTGGTGATGGCGATATCGACGTCGGGATGCTCGGCCAGGTACTTGATCAGCGACGTCGTCCCACAGCGAATGCCCCCGATGATGAGGAAACTGGGGTAATGGCGAAGCGGAGCCGTCGCCCGACGCAACGCTCGTTCTCCGTACTGCGTAAGCCTCATTCCCACTCTCCCCGTGCCGGGCCCAGGCCATCCGCCGACGACCATACACGTCCTGGGTCACCTATACCCGAACGGCGCGCCATGCTGTCTACCCCAACTAGCCCGGCTGGTTATCCTCCCGCCGACAGGCAAGTGGGGGAATCGTGGCCGACCACAACATGGCAGAGGACGATGTCAGACAGCGCGGGATCTCCCTCGTTGGGTCGCCCGACGTATTGGCCACGATCGGCCGCCCGGGATTGTTGGACAACCGCAGCGGCGTGAGCTCGGTCGACCGGCTTCCGGCAGGGGACAGCGAGCAACTCCTCACCGACTTGCGCAACGACGTCTTCCGCCCCGGCAAGGTACTGATCACCTCTCTCCTCCCTGAGGTCCGCAGCGACACACCCGCCGACCAGATCATCCGCAACCTCGAGGAGGTTGGCGAGATCCTCGCTCACAACCAGAGCCAGCTGTTCGTCTTCAATGTGTCCACCTTCGATCCGCACGACGACACCCACACTTTTGAGGCCGGTCACGAGAGCTACGCCGTGCGTGCCCACCGTCTTCTCATCGAGTTGGAGAACGCGGCGGCGCAGGCGGGCATCAACGTCATCGATGTCGACGGGGCCGTTGCCGAGGTGGGTGCCGTCGCCAACGTGCCGGAGGCCGGCGCCCTCGCCGGCGAGGCTGTCGACTTCGTTACCGAAGAGGCCGTGCTGGCAATAGACCAATCCGGGGCTCTCGGCGACACCATTCAGGCACCCGTGATGAGCCTCCGTGTCCCCAGCTTCGACCGGCGCACAACCGAAGGGACCGTCGCCCGGTGGCTGGTGCAACCGGGGCAACTCGTCACCGATGGTGAGGCCATGTTCGACGTCCGTTTTGAGACTCGGGTACATCGCTTCGACCTCGCTGCCGACGATCGCGCCAACCAGCGCAAGAAGTCGGGGCGCAGTGCCAAGGCGGAGCGGTCCTATGCGATGCAGGTATCGGTTGTGGCCGGCGCCGAAGCCTATGTGAACGAGATCTTGTGCCCGGAGGGCCACGCCGTGAACGCCGGCGACGTGGCAGCAATCATGACAACCGGGCGGGGCATGGATGTCACTGCGGCAGATGCGGGCGCCGATTTCCGTGTGGGAGCGCGGGTGATGGAGTCATGAGAGAGAGCCGACGATGGCCAGTGTGAGCAAGAGAGTCGTCCGGGCGATTCGCCGAGTCGCCGGGGACGACAGCCGAATCGAAACGGCTCTGCGCGCCGCACGCTCCCGAGCTAGGTATCGCTCCGGTGCGCTGAGCAAACAGACCACCTCAGTCGTGTTCAAGGGCGACAGCGGCAAGTTCGGTATCTACGGATACGGCGGATGCGACGTGTGGGCCATCGCCGAGTCGGGTCAGGCTCTGCGTAAGGAGATCTCAGCCAGCGGAGCGGCCTACGCGGCAGGTCGTGCTCAATTCACCAGAAGTGACCTCATTCTGCAGGCCTACGACGGGGTCGATCCCGAAGTCGTGGCAGAGGTGAGCGAACGCCTGCAACTCCAGGATGAGATGTTCAAGCCGGTGTTGTTCGAACCGGAGTTCGTCGTCCCCGGTCACGAGCGGTTGGGCCGGTACCCGAAGAACGTCGTTGTGCTGACGATATCGACGGACCTGGTGCGCACGATGTACCGCCATCGCCAGCACGGGTTCCTCGCCGACCCCGGTGGCTTCTGGCTTGCCAGCGACATCCAAGAGACGCTCGGCGACCTCGACACCGTGAAGTGGTTCGCCCGCAACTTCGAGAAGGTCGGGAAGATCAGCCTCGACGACTCAATGGCCAACATGGAGCGCATCGTCGGCCTCGTGCGCCAGGATCTCGGGGCCGAGGTCATCGTCTTCAACTCTCTCACCGTCGACCCGGGTCGCCAGGTGTTCGACTACAAGCTGAGCCATTCGCCGCACCGCACCCGGCGCCGTGAGTTCGCACTCGGGTTGATCGAGCTGGCAGCAAAGATGGACTTCTCAGTCGTGGATGTCGATCGCATCATCAAAGGGGTCGGCGTCTCGGGCTTGGGCGACTTCGTGAAGTTCATGCCGTTGCACAAGAAGGCCATCGGAGAAGAGGTCGTCCGAGTGCTGCGGGAGCGAGAGGTCTTCTAGGCCTCGCGATCGAAGAAGGCGACCAGCTGCTCACCGAGCACGGCCTGACCTGCGAGGTTGGGATGACACGACTCCCCCGGATCGAGGTGAGTCGTCAGAACCGGCCCCAGGTCGGGCCCGCGCCCGACGCCGTCGATCGTCGCTGCGGCCCAGTCGGCGGCCTCTGCCGCAATGGCTGCGCCGTCCGGGCCGATGGTTCGACAGACGTGGCCATCCTCGAACGTGTTCACGCCCGAAACCCAAATTGGGATACCCGGATCTCGCTCTTCGATCTCGGCGATGATGCGCTCGATCCATCCCTCGATGCGAGAGTTGAACGACCCCTCATGCTCTTGCTCCCTGATGCAGAGCTGCACCCAGGCGGCCTGATAGCCGCCGGCCGGGCGGCGTTCGTCGTAGAGACCCCAGTAGCGTGCACTGCGACCGGTTCCCTCGTTGCCCCACACCGCAACAGATCCTGCGGTGAGACCGCCCTGGGAGAGCAGATCGAGATCGGACAGCACCTCGTAGCCTGCCGCTGCCATTGCGGTGTTCGAACACCCCACAACGCCGATCTGACCGGCCACCACCTCAGGAGCGGGTGCGCTCGTGGTGGTGGTTGTCGTGGTGGTCGTGGTGGAGGTCGTCGTAGTCGTCACCTCGGTTGTCGTCTGGGGCGGAGCCGCCTCTGCGACGGTCGTGGTTGTCGTTGCGGGTGAGCCACCGCCAGAGCACGCGCTCGTCAGCAGCGCGGCAGCGAGAACCATTTGCAGCTTGCCCATCCTGACCTCCACCGGGGCGATGGTACCGCCGCCACTCACTATGGGGCACGGACCCGGGCAACCGCTCACCATCTGGTCGATGCGCGCTTACAATCGCTGCGGTTGCCAGCAGGGGGAGGTCTGACTGTGACTACCGATATCGGCGTCGCCAAAGAACTCGGGGCAAAGTCCTCCGACACGCCCGTCTTCTACCCGGAAGACACCAGGACGTACTTCGGGATCGTCACCGAGCCTTTGGCCGATGCGAAGACAACAGGTGTTGTGCTGTTGTCGGGCACCTTCGGCGGAACGACAACGCTCGGGCGCAATCGTATGTGGCTGAAGATGGCCAAGGCTCTCGCCGATCGCGGCTACCCCGTCCTGCGGTTCGACTACGCCGGGATCGGCGATAGCGCCGGTGATGCCGTCTGCTACGAGTTGGAGAGCCCCGCCATCCCCGAGCTCCACGCCGGCTTCGATCTGCTCGCCTCGCGCGGCGTCACCGACTACCTCGTCGTCGGCACCTGTTACGGCTCCCGCACCGCCCTGGCCGGGTCGGTCGGCAGGCAAGGTGTCCGTGGTGTTCATCTCCTCGTCCCACCGGTGCGGACGGGGACCAAAGGAGTAGGAGGCGCCGACCATCTGGCCGAGTACGTCGGCACCGCCTCTCTGGCGAAACGTGCGTTCTCGAAGCGGATCCTGCGGAAGCTGTTTCGGAGTCAACAGGCACGCAAGGCAGCGGTCCGGGTACTGACCCAGAAGACACGCTCGGCCGTCGGCATGAAGACCCAGCCTTCCCAGCAGGATGAGGAATCGCAGGATCGTGGTGCAGCACCAGGTTTCCATCGCCCCTTGCGGCAGTTGTTGAGCGACGGTGTCCCGGTGCGCATCCTCTTCGGAACGGACGATTTCTTCTGGACGGAGTTCCAGGAGGCCAGAAGTGGCAGGCTCGGAGAGGAGCTGGACCGCCACGGCGATCTCATCGACGTTGCCACCGTCCCCGGTACCGTACGCGGCTTCCTCTCAGTGCGTGTCCAGAATCTGGTCATCGACTCAGTCGTGGCCTGGGCGGGCAGGTTGGCCCCATGACCGGGGTGACTGCGAACAGGCGCACACCGCTCGGCGTGCTCGAGGAAATAGGTTTCTTCGGCGACGAAGAGCAGATGTTCGGCTGCCTCCATCTGCCCGAGCAACCTGCGCAGGCTGCCGTCGTCATCTGCAGCTCCACTCACGCCGAGCTCCTCAAGGCATATCACCTCGAGGTCCTGCTGGCGCGGGAGCTCGCCGCCAGGGGCATTGCCGTGCACAGGTTTCACTACCGCGGCGACGGCAACAGCGACGGCGCCGACACCGAGCTGAATCTCCCGGCCATGATCGATGCGGCCCGGCGCGCCACCACGCGGCTGGTCGACCGTAGCGGCGCCACCCGGCTCGCTTACGTCGGGGTTCGCATGGGCGCCTTTCCGGCGACGAGGCTGGCTGCCGAGCACGAAGGGTCACCGCTGCTCTTGTGGGATCCGGTCATCGACGCCGACGCCTTCATGAAAGACGCCATCCGCAGCCACGCCATCTCGGCACTCAAGGGCGAAGCCAAGCCGGAGCGCGTAGACCAGGTCTTGGACCGGCTGGAGCGAGAGGGCTCGGTCGAGCTGCTCGGATACGAACTGACTTCAGCTTTCCACTCCTCCATTGCGGGCAAGCATCTCGCCGACGATCCGCCCACAGGCGCCGCGGTCCTCATCGTGCCATTTGGCACCAGAAACGTAGAGCCGCTCACCGCGGCTTGGGGCGGTGCCGGTGTCGACGTGACCGACCTACAGGGAACCGGGCGTGAGGCGTGGTGGCTCGACGAGCAAGCGACTGAGGATCGGAACGAGCGTGGCCGAGTACTCGTCACCCGATCGGCCGAGTGGATGGCAGCGGCGCTCAACCCCGCCTGAAGGCCCGTCTCCCCCGACGGCGCAGCACCCGCAACAGGCTTCGCTCTCGCTGTGCGTTGGCATGCGGGAACGGCACGTCGGGCACCGGGACACCGAGAAACCCACACAACTCGTCCCATCCTTCGCCATCGGCGATGGAGAGGACCAACAGATCGTCGGGACGCGACGCAAAGTGGGTGCGCACCGCGTCGTTGTGCGACTCGTAACGTTCCCGGTAGAGGTCCTCGTTGCCGACAGGGTCGCCCCGCCCGTAGATCCATTCCCGCATCGGCGTGGTTTTCCCACCGAAGTGGTTCACCACGCTCCTGAGCCAGCGGTCGGGATCGCGCACAGTGAGCACGAACTTCGAGCCGGGGAATGCCGCATCCAGATCTGCGTAGAGAATCGGCCACGGGTTGTCCTGAGCTCCGTCACACGTGGCGGCTGTCTCCAGGGCACGGGGCAAGGCGGTCTCGGCGATATCGGCGTCGTGCACCCCAAAGGGGCCGGCTATGTCGTAGCCGAGAAGGCGGAGGGCCGAGGCGAGCGTGGTCGTCCCCGTCTTGTGGAACCCGATCCCGAATACCTTGTTCTCCGGCACAGTGCTCTCCCTCGACCCGCACGGCGCGGCGAGTATAGGGACGCGGCCGGGCCCGGTAGCGGGAAACCCATGTACGCGGCCCCCCTCCGCTGTTACGCTGCCGCGCCGGCAGGCGTGGGGTAGCAGGAGGGCTGGCATGACACGACGGCTGAGCGCCACCGCGTTGCGGCAAAAGGGCATCGATGCGCTGAAGCGGATCGCACCGGTGCGAATGCGGCGCCGCCTGGTACGCCTCCGTCTCCGGCTGCGTCGGGTCACCGCTCGCTTTCGCATCCTCCCTACGTTCGTGATCCTCGGCGGACAACGATGCGGGACGAGTTCGCTCTACAAGTACCTGGGACAGCACCCCGAGATCGCACCCAGCCTGCGCAAGGAGATCGAGTACTTCACGATCGACTACGGAAACGGCGAGCTCTGGTACCGCGCCCACTTCCCGCTCGCTCTCCGTCGCCTGATCAGCCGGCTGTTCGGCAGGAGCCTCGTCACGTTCGAGGCGACGCCCGACTATCTGTTCGATCCGCGCGCCCCGGAACGACTCCAGCGACTCCTGCCCGAGGCGCGGCTGATCGTGCTGCTGCGCGAGCCGGTATCCCGTGCCTTCTCGCACTATCACCACATGGCCCGGCTCGGCCTCGACGACCTGTCCTTCCCGGACGCGATCGCAGCGGAAGAGAGCCGGCTGTCCGGTCAACTCGAGGAGATGAAGGAGGATCCACTTGCCCGCGTCCTCCCCTTCCGTCGCTACTCGTACCGCACCCGAGGTCTGTATGCGGA
>JASJBC010000217.1 GCA_030066715.1 Acidimicrobiia bacterium | reverse complement strand
CGCTCGAAGCGGCGAAGATGCAGGAGTCGGTCAACCAGGCCGTCGATGCGATGTCAAACATGTCCGACTACGACGCTCCTTCGTTGGACAAGGTGGAGGAGAAGATCGAGGCCCGCAAGGCCGAGGCCATGGCCAAGGCGGAACTGCGCGAAGCCACTCCGGAGGGCTCCGAGCTGGAGCTGAAGGAGGCCATCAACATGGCGCAGGCCGATGCCAAGCTCGAGGAGCTCAAGGCGGAGCTGGGGCTCAACTAGCAGGACGAGAACTCATGAAGCGATGGGCTCCCGGCGGTATGCAGGGAGCCCATCTCATTATCGGAGGGTGTTATGAAGGCTTTCGACGAGGCCCTCGCAGGTGCCAAGGAAACAATCTCGGTGCGCCGGGTCTTCGGTGAACCGTACGAGGAGGACGGGGTGACGATCATCCCCGTCGCAGCCGTTCGTGGTGGCGGCGGTGGCGGAGGCGGGGTCGACAAGGACACCGGTGACGAAGGTTCCGGGGGAGGCTTCGGCATGACGGGCCGGCCGGTCGGGGTCTATCAGATCAAGGACGGTGAGACCACTTGGGTACCCGCCGCCGACACGACCCGGGTGATCATGTTCTCCCAGCTCGTCGCCATTGTCGGGCTGCTGGTTCTCCGGTCGATCGTGAAGATCTGGCGGGCTCCGCGGGGCTAGACCCTGAAGCTCAACTAGAGGTTGAAGGATCTCGGGTCGATGACGGTCACCACGCTGTCCGTCGTCCACACCAGCGCCGACACCCAGGGCAGTGAAGATGGAGGGGGAGGCGCCCATTTCGCCTCTCCCGCAGGCGATAACCCAAAGACGGAGCTCACCGCGAGCAGCACCCGGCCGTCGCCGCCGGGCACGGCCAGCAACGCATCCGACTCCTCCCCGAGGACACGACCCTGGAGGACGATCCCGCCGTCGTGGACCTCCGTGAGCGTGTTGCGAAAGGCGGCGACCCCAACGAGCGTGTCACTTGTCGTCGGAATCACGTGGACGGCCAGTCCGGCCGCAACGGTCTCGACCATCTCGATGGGGATCCCGTAGGTGACTTCGCGGACCGAGAACGCCAAGAGGTCCGTCGGCTCGAGAACGGTCGCCACGGCAGGCTCCCGGAGTGCCGACTCGGGCTCGTTGACCTCAGCGGTCTCGGGTGCATTGAGAAGCGTGTCCACGGCGTAGCGGATCATCTGCTGCAAACTCGCCGGGGGCGTCGCCACTTCACCGCGCCGTCTCACCGCGGCGTAGACATCGTCGGGCAGGGAAACCGTAAAGCGCTTCATGGTGCAGTACGCATCATAGTTGGTGCGATCCGCACCGCAACGTGGTGCATTTCGCACCAGAGTGGGGGCGAGCTGCCGAGGGGCAACATCTGCAACCGACGCCCTACGGCTGCTTTGGATAGATTACCGAGGGAGGGGTGATCAGCATGCTCAATCCGTACGAGCGATCGGCTGAGGTCTACGACCTCTACTACAGCTGGCTCGACTACGAGACCCATGCCGCGACGGTGTACGACATCATCGAGCAGCGCCGTCCCGGTGCACAGACCGTGCTCGATCTGGCGTGTGGCACCGCCCGTTACACCGAACAGATGGCTCGCTGGTACGACGTCGAGGGCCTGGATATCTCCGAGTCGATGTTGACCGTTGCCCATCGCAGGATGCCGGACACGTCCTTCCACCTCGGTGACATGACCGACTTCGATCTCGGCAAGAGGTATGACGCCCTCATTTGCATGTTCTCATCGATTGCTTACGTGACCTCGTTGCGAGATCTCGGCCGGATGATTCGGTGCAGCGCCGCGCACCTCGACCCCGGCGGGATTCTCATCATCGAGCCTTGGTTCACGCCGGATGTCTGGAACGAGCATCACGTGGGTTCCCGAGTGGTTGAAGGTGACGGGTTGGCGGTCGCTCGCATCGATACCAGCGTGATGGAAGGCAACCTGGTCACCATGCGGTGGGCGTGGGCGGTCGCCTGGGACGACGGCGACGCCGACGCCTACGTCGAAGAACACCCGACCGCGCTGTTCACCGTCGCCGAGTACACGACCCTGCTCGAGGCAGCCGGGCTGGCCCCGGAGTACGACCCGGGTGGCCCGCTGGGGCGCGGGCTGCACATCGCCGTCAAGCGCTAGCGCAGCCGCGCCCTCAGTCCCGCATGGCCTTCTAGCCGAGCGCCCGGTGCATGAAGGCAGCCATCTGCCCCCGGGTCACCGTGTCGTTCGGGCAGAACCGGTCGTTTGTGGGCGGGTTGCAGCCCCGCGTCACTCCCGCCGTTGCCAGCTTGTCGATGTTGGCTTCGAAGACCGACCCGTCGTCGTCGGTGAACAGATTGCCGCCGCCGTCATCGATGTAGTTGAACGCTCGCACCATGAACGCTGCCATCTGCCCTCGCGTGACGGGGTCATTGGGGCAGAACATGGTGTTGGCAGGTGGGTTGCAGCCCTTGGTGATCCCGGCCGTTGCCAGCTTGTCGATGTTGCCCTCGAAGACTGTCCCGTCGTCGTCGGTGAAGAGATCTCCGCCGCCGTCGTCGGTCAGACCCAGCGCCCGCACCATGAAGGCGGCCATCTGGCCTCGGGTGACCGGGTCGTTGGGGCAGAACATCGTGTTGGCCGGTGGGTTGCAGCCGGCAGTGATCCCTGCACCCGACAACCATTCGATGTCACCTTCGAAGACGGTGCCGACCGTGTCGATGAAGTCGATGGCCGTCGTGAAGAAGCCGGACGGGCCGCTGGTGGCGTTGCCGTTGGCGTCACGAGCTTCGACCACGACGCTGTAGGTGGCGTTCGGGCTGAGACCGGATATCACATAGGTCGTCCCGGTAGTGGTGCCATATTCCAGCCCGTCCACCAGCACCCCGTACGAAGTGACACCGAGGTCGTCGTCGGCGGGAGTCCACGAAGCAGTCGCCTCCTCCTCCAGGATGTCGCTGAACTCGACCACGCTTCCCGGCGGCCACGACGGCGGCATGTGCCCCGGATCCGCGACGATGCTCAGGTTGACAGTCCCGGTGTCGCCGGGGCTTCCGTAGCCACCGACCTGCAACCAGTACGTCACGCCGCCGGTCGCCATGAACGACAGGCTCGCCGCCGTCGACTCCAAGCTGTCGTCGTCGCACGCAACCTGAGTGAGGGCGTCGACGCTCGAACCGGTGTAGACGCCGATGACGGTGTCGAAGCTGCTCCCCTCCGTGGAGATGTCGACCGGGACACTTGATGTGGGCGTGAACCCGTACCAGATGGTCGCTCCGAGCGGAGAGAGCCCGATGATCTGCGGATCATCGCAGGTCAGTGGCTCGCCGACCTCTGTGGTGGCGCCCTCATTTGACCCAGTGAGCGATGCCGGAAGGGTCTCGAGGCTGGCGTTGGCGAAGATGTCGTTGCCCGCCGCCAGGCCGGCGATTGCGGCCGTGATGTCGATCCTCGGCAGGAACTCATCCGGACCGCTGCGGACCTGGATCAGCGGCCCCGTGTTCTGGAGCGCGGAAAGGATGCTGGCTACCGATGCGCTCGGATATGCCTCTCTGATGACGGCGAACGCACCGGCAACGTGCGGGGCCGCCATGGAGGTTCCGTTCTTGAACGAGAACCCCCCTCCCGGAACCGACGAGTAGATATCCGACCCCGGTGCGATCAGATCGACCCACGGCGCGGTATTCGAGAACGCCGACCTTGCGTCGGCCTTCGTGCTGCTGGCGACGGTCACCGCAGTCGAGATGCACCCGGGCCGGCCGGTCGAGTCCTCGAAGCCGCTGTTGCCTGACGAGATCACGGTGGCGATACCCGCCCCGAGCAGGTTGTCGATGGCGGCCTTGCGTGAGTCGGTATCGCAGGTGGCGAAGTACTGGCCGCCGCCGATGCTCACGTTCACGGAGGCGAAAGTGTGCGTGCTGCGGAGGGCGTACACCCGCTCCAGACCCGCCAGCTGATCGGACGACCAACTGAGCGCGCAAGGCACAGGGTTCGACCCACAGTCCGCAGGATCGTCGAATCGGGTGAACACCTGCACGGCCATGATGTCGGCGTCGCGAGCCACACCGGACCCGCCCCCGGCATCAAACCCGGCCGCGATTCCGGCGACGTGTGTGCCATGGTCACAGGAGCCTGAGTATGTGCAGTGCACCCCGGCTCCCGCGCCGAGTTGGATGGTGGACGCGTTGGGACAATCACCGCCGGCGGAGAAGCAGGCCTCCTCTACCACCCGTCCCGACACAAACGGATGCGAGGAGTCGACCCCGGTGTCCAGGACTGCAACGACCTGCCCCGTTCCTTCGTGGCCCGCTGCCCACGCGTCATCAGCGTTGATAAGGGGTATCGAGCCGCTGAGGGCCGGCGGTTCTGCGACGTCGAGTTGCAGCGACGCCGCCAGGCCGGACGCTTCGAGCGCGGCCACGGCATCCGGCCCGAGCTCGAGAGCGATGTAGGGCACATACGAGTAGCGATGCAGCACCCGATACGAGGTTCCGGCGATGGCGTCGAGCAGCCCACTCTGCCTCGCCTGAATGGTGTCCGTCTGGGCAGCCTGGTCGATGCCGTCGAGGAGCGAGTCTGGTGCCCATCTCATCTGCAAACCGACGATGGCGCGCACCGACCCTGCCTCCGCCGCAACCGCATCGAGTTCGGCGAAGTCGACCGAGCTTGCTACCGCAGATTCGGCATTGATCGTCATCTCCGCTGCCAACTGGGTGGGTGCAGGGGCAGCAGCTTCTTTGGCGGCGGGCGCCGGCGACGACGGAGCCGCAAACGCAGGTGAAACGCTGATCACCGCCATCAAGAGGACCGCCACTGCGGAGTGCCTCGTTAACCGCCCATTCCTCGACCTGAACATCACTGTCTCCCCTCGAGCAGAACTGCCAGTTGATTGCGGACCCAAGCGCTACCTAATGACACTACCGATGATCGGTAACGTCTGGTAGGCCCGATTCGGGGCGGTCCGATGTCGTCAGGCCGGCCGCAGACAGAGCAGCGGTTCTCCGCCGGACCGAGCCTTCAGGCTCAGGTTTGTGCAGTCCGATCGATCCGCAGCCGGGTCTCGTGGTGCTGGTGACGGAGCGAGGCGAGACGTTGCTCCAAATCCGCCACGGCCTCGCCGCGGGAGCGGCGGCGCTCGACCTCTGCGGTGAGGGAACGGATCTCGCCTGCGAGCGCGTGCTTGCGGTCGATCAGCTCCTGCCTGCTCGGCCGGCGACGACGCCACGAACTCCTCATCCGTAGATCGTAGGCGGGACGACGACGATTAGCCTGCGGGCGTCAAGTCCCCAAGGAGGACCGGTGTACCAGGTCGATACAAGCACCGTCTGCGACGATCGCAGCGACTTCGTCTGTGACTGGGTGTACGACTGGAGCAACAACGAGACCCTGGCTGAGGCTGCGGGTTGGCTCGTCGAGCGTCCGCTCAAGGTCGGCCTCATCCTGCTGGCCGCATACCTACTGAACAGGGTCGTGCGGCGCGCCATCGCCCGCGGCGAGGAGCGCATGTTGCACGACCGCGACCGCAGG
>JASJBC010000045.1 GCA_030066715.1 Acidimicrobiia bacterium | reverse complement strand
CGACCACCTAGCCCGGAGTTCCGCACCGCGGAACTCCAAGCGGCCTGGGCCTACGGCCCAGTCCGCCGTTGCCGGAGACCGCCTTCGGGACGGCCGGGACCCGGGGTGAAGATGCCGGCGGCCGCTCCCGCCAGGGCAACGAGGGTCGCCCAGTCGCCGATGCGGGTGTAGACCGTCGGCCCGGCGCTGCGGAACTGGACCTGGTCGACGATGTACGTCTGCTCCAGCAGCTCTGTCTTCTCTCCGACGTTGCCCTCGGCGGTGATGAATGTGGACTTGCCGGTGATGGCGGCCAGGATCAGATCCTGACCGATGGCGGCGGCATTGACGCGCGCCATCTCGATGAGCTGGTCGGATGCCGGGGCGTCCGGCCCGTAGCTGCTCTCATTGGTTGCAATCACCATGAGCTCCGAGCCGGCTTTGGCTTGGTCACGGATGTGGCGAATGAACGCACCTTCGAAGGAGATGACCGAGCCGAGGACCCCGTCTCGGATCGGGAAGACAACCGCTTCATCGCCCGGGATCATGTCACGCGGCACCTGGTCGAGCTGTGGGATGAAGCTGAAGAGATTGCGCAGCGGCACGTACTCGCCAAAAGGCACCGGATGGGTCTTGTCGTAGCGGCCGACCTCGGTGCCGATGGGCGAATACACGATATTCACATTGACGAAGGACTCGCTGTCGACGACATGTGTGCCGCTGACCAACATGTAGGCGCCAAGGCGCTGGGCCTCCACCTTGAAATCCTGGTCGACCTCCTCGTTTCCGATCGGATCGTATGGAGACCCAAAGGAGTTCTCCGGCCATACAACGAGGTCGACAGTGTCGCGGGGAATGCTCTGCGACAACTCGAGGTGTTGCTCGAGAATCCTCCGATTCTCGTTCTGACAATGAACCTGCGGGCAGGGTGAGCTCCCCTGCACAATGGCGGCCATGACCGTGTCGCCATCGGCCCGCGCCGGGAAGAGCAGCCCGGCGAGCACGAGCATCAGAACCACGACCGACGGATCGACCAGGAGCCGCCACTGCTCGGTGTCCTCCACGACAAGGACTATGCCGGCGGCCACTCCGACCGCCAGGACCGTCCAGCCGCTGGGCCCGATCCACTGGACCGAGCCGATGAAACCCGGGTTGCCGGCCGCGGCGTAGCCGAGTGAGCCCCAGGGAAAGCCGCCAAAGGGTACGTAGGCCTTGATCAGCTCCCATAGGGCCCAGCCGCCGACAACGATGAGCCACCAGCGGGCCGGGGGCCAGGCACGGAACGACCACACCAACAGGCCGTATGCGGCCGAGAGAGTCCCGAGCCAGAGAGTCAACGGGATCCACGCCACCATGCCGAGCACTGCGATCCACGACAGCAACAAGCCGAAGAAGACCGCCCCGTAGACAAAACCCACGGCGAGCGCACCCGCGCCCGTCTCCACGCGGCGCAGACCCCACAAGAAGGGGGCGGGGGCGACAAATGCCAGGATTCCCACGTCGAACGGAGGAAAGGCGAGCCACATCAGCAGGGCTCCGGCAAGTGCGGCGGTGTACGGGATCATCGAACCATGGAGGGTAGCCAGGCCGATGCGTTGTGCGATCGGCGCCCGCGGATAGCCGAGGGTGGTGTTGCCGTAGGCTGCATCACATGAACGATCTCGAACTGGCGATCGCCGCCGCCCAGACCGGCGCAGCAATCG
Organism: Acidimicrobiia bacterium; assembly: GCA_030066715.1. Taxonomy (GTDB): domain Bacteria; phylum Actinomycetota; class Acidimicrobiia; order Spongiisociales; family UBA5794; genus JAAETI01. The sequence continues at coordinate 32,139 of JASJBC010000045.1, read as the reverse complement.
TGCGCGGCGGCTTTGGCACCCACTCGGTCACGGAACAGAAGGGTCGGCTCGACCCCGTCACCGAGGTGGACCGGGCCGCAGAGAGCGCAATTGTGTCCATGCTCACCGAGCATCGCCCCGACGACGGGCTGCTCGGGGAGGAAGGGAGCTCACGTCCCTCGGCAGGACGCCGCTGGATCATCGATCCGCTCGACGGCACGGTCAACTTCATACATGGGATCCCGCACGTCGGAGTCTCCGTGGCGCTCTATGACCGAGACACGCCGCTTGTCGGAGTTGTCGTCGACGTGCTTCGCCAAGAGGTCTTTGCGGCCGCGGCGGGCGCAGGCGCCACCCGCAACGGTGAACCGATCACGGTATCCGCCACCGAGGCACTCCATCGCGCTGTGGTCGTCACCGGCTTCCCGTACGACCACGATCGTCATGCCGAGGCCTACGGCAAGACCGTCGCCGCAGTGCTCGCACACGTCAACGGGATTCGGCGCCTCGGCAGTGCGGCGCTCGACTTCTGCTGGGTCGCCTGCGGCAGGTTCGATGCCTACTGGGAGTACTCGCTCGGACTGTGGGACGTTGCCGCCGGCGTACTGATCGCCACCGAAGCTGGGGCTGAGCTGACCGATGGGATGGGCAACGACTATCGCCTTGGCGCCAACCACTTCGTCCTTGCCAACCCCCATTTGCACGAAGGTCTCCAGGGGATAGTCGAGTCTGCGCTACCCGACCATGTCTTGTAGCTCCGGGGAGCAGTGATGGATCGTCTGCTCACCGCAAGGGCCGTCCGCACTGCGGCAGGGGTAATCGGCAACTCAGTCCTGGTCGTCGCCGGCAAGGTTGCCGCGGTGGGCGACCGCAGCGAGTTGATGGGGGCGGCTCCCGAGATCGTCTACCAGGACGGCATCATCGTGCCCGGGCTGCGTGACGCTCATATCCACCCGGTCGCTTACGCCGCTGCCTTGCGCGGCACGACTCTGGCGACCGCCTCCAATTTCGCCGAGATCGTTGCTCGGCTCGAGAAGGATGCGGGCACGTTGCCGAGTGGCACCGCCGTGACCGGGATGAGGCTGAACGAGGAGACCCTGGATGAGCGGCGGCTCCCCACCCGCGAAGTGCTCGACCGTGGCTTCCCGGATCGGCCCGCGCTCGTCCACCGCTACTGCGGCCACGTTGCGATAGCCAACTCGGCTGCGCTGCGCTTGGCCGGCATCGATGCGGGCACGCCCGATCCCACGGGGGGCGTCATCGACCGCGACAGTGACGGGGTCCCCACCGGGGTACTGCGGGAAACCGGGATCGAACTGGTCGCGGAGCGGCTTGGTGGCGGCAACCAAATCAGCCCGCAGGACCTTCTCGATGCATTGGAGCGGCTGGCCGCAATCGGCATCACCTCCATCGGAGCGATCCTGCGCACCGGTTCCGGGGCATGGGCAAGCCTTGGCAACGAGGTCGAGATTGCGGTCGCAGCAGCCGACCGGATGCCCCTCAAGGTAGGGGCCTACGTGATCGAGGACGCGCCCGACACGGTGGCGGCCACCAAGGCGCTCGTCGATGCTGCCCCCGCCAGGCTGCGCTGGCTTGGCATCAAGCGATTCGGCGACGGCAGCTTTGGCGGCCACACCGCGGCGATGCATCACGACTACGTCGACGTGGCAACTTCCGGGACGATGCGTCTGGCCGATATCGACAGGGTCATCACCGAGGCCAGCCTTGCTCTGGGCGGTGGAGCGGCAATCCACGCCATCGGTGACTCCGCATGTGGCGCCGTCATCGACATGTTCGAGGACCTGATCGCCGACGGCGCCGATCCGGGCAAGCTACGGATCGAGCATGCCTCTGTCCTCACCAGGGCGGACATGGATCGGCTGGCGGCCACCCGCGCCATCGCTGTCGTTCAGCCCCCGTTTCTGGGCTCCGAGGCGGAATGGCTCGGAAACCGGCTCGGCCGCGAGAGGCTCCAGCGGACATATGCCTTCGCCACCCTCGATGCGGCGGGAGTCACACTCGCCGGCAGTTCCGATTCCCCGGTCGAACCTCCCGACCCCTGGGCGGGCATGGCCCTGGCGCGCGATCGATCTGGAATGGTGCCGGCCGAGTCGCTCGAGGCGCACCGCGCTCTTGCGATGTACACGACGGGCGCCGCACTCGCCCTCGGCGAGCCGGTGCCGCTGGCGATCGGTAGCCCCGCCGACTTGGTCGTCGCCGATCGCGATCCCGTCGCTGCAACTCCGGACGAACTACGCGCAACTCAGGTCATCGCCACCTACGTCGACGGGATGAAGGCGGAAGTCGATCCGGCCAAGCCGCTCTGGCTCGACTGAGCTACCTGGCGGAAGCGGCCAGCGCCGTCGCACACGCCGCACACCAGAAACCGTCTGCCGTGAAGTGGGCGTCGTCATCCACCGGGTGGCCGCAGAAGCCACACCGCCATGCGACGAAGTCGTCGGCAGTCGACAGAAACGGGCCGTCGCTGCGAAAAAGATCACCGACTAGGACGGCCCTGCTGGTCCCGTTCTTCATGAGACGGAGGAGATTAGCTGCGGTAGAGGAACTAGCCGAAAATGGCACGGATCGCCGGGGCCACAGCCTCGTAGTCCGTATGCTCGCCGGTCTCCTTCTTCGAGTAGACCAACTCGTCACCAACGACTATCTCAAACACGCCACCACGTCCCGGGATGAGCGTGAAGTCTTCGATCTTGTGCTCGAACTCTTCGAGGATTTTGCCTGCCATGCTCACGGCACGGTCGCGATACCCTCAAACAGCGCAGTATTCAATGCTCAGCTTCATCTGCACATCCTAGAAGTCGTCCCAGTTGTGGACGCCGCTGCGGTCATTGTGACTCGGGCGCCCACGTGAACATGACTACCCCGCAAATGATCCTTTAGGCGCCGGGATCTCCCCAACGCAGCAGCCCGATCGTCTGCAGCAAGCCGAAGCCGAGAACAACGAGGCTGAATAGGCCCAGCAGCCAGCGCCCCGTGGTCGACATGGCGCCCGGGTAGCCGATGACGAGGACCGCCGCGGCGACCACCCAGGCCAGGTTCCCGGCGGCGATGACCGCCGTCCGCCACTTGATCAGCGGATCCTGGCGGGCCGTCATTGCGAGGAAAACCGTCCAGGGGACGAGTGCCAGCCCGACTGCAGCGACGATCCAGCCTGAGACGCCGAGCCATCCCCCCAACAAGGGGGCTGCAGCAATGGTGAGAACGGTCGAGGTGCCCGTCGCCCAGGCATCCCGCACCATGACGGTATCGAGTTTCATCAGTGGTCCTTCTGTCGCTATGGCGGCATCGTGGGCAACAGACGTCATCATCTCAACTACCTGGCAGGTAGTTTCCGTACATACCCAACAGTGCGAGGCTGGATCAATGACGACGACTTACGCGTCCGCACTCAAGAGCTGGCGTTCGGCGCGCCGGCTCAGTCAGCTCGAACTGGCCACGGTCGCCGACGTCTCGCAACGACACGTCAGCTTTCTGGAGACCGGACGGGCCAAACCGAGCCGGGAGATGGTGATCCATCTGGCCATCGCCCTCGACGTGCCTCTGCGCGACCGCAACGCGATGCTCACCGCCGCCGGTTATGCCCCGGAGTATTCGGAGACCCACCTCACCGAGCCCGCCCTGGACCAGGTGCGCGGGGTTCTGACCACGATTCTCCACTCCCATGAGCCGTTCCCGGCGATCGTCGTCGATCGCGGTTGGGACGTCGTGCTGAGCAACGAGGCGGCTATACGTTTCACGACGACGCTGATCGATCCGTCCAGCCCGGCGGTTGCCGATGGGGTGAACGCAATCAAGCTCGTGCTCCATCCGGACGGGGTGCGCCGCCACATCGTGAACTGGGAGCAAGTAGCCACGTCGGCACTGCACCGCATCGAGCATGAGCTGACCGGACGTCCCACCGACTCTGTTCTCCTCGCGCTCCGTGCCGAGATCCTCAGCTACCCCGGCGTCGCCGAACTGCAGAGGGCTCCGGCACGCCCCGGGCCGGACGATCTGCTGGTTCCGGTCCACTACCGGGTGGGCGAGGTGGATCTGCGGCTCTTCTCGACCATCGCCACCATCGGCGAGGCGCACGACATCACGCTCGAGGAGCTGCGACTCGAGAGCTTCCTTGCAGCCGACCCGGAGACCGAGCGCCTACTCCGCCTCGGACTCGGTTGAGTCCACTGGTTCGCTCTCGCCTTCACGGGTGACGGTGATGGTGCACTCGGTGACCAACGCAGCGACGGCACCGATGGCGGCTGCCACTGGCGCTATCAGAGCGCCGACTACGCCGATCGTCAGGGGGATCTCCAACATGGTGCGGCCATCAGCGTTCTTGATCGTCAGGTTGCGTACGTTGCCTTCGGCAATCAGCTCCCTGACCCGTCCCAGCAGATCGTCACCCTTTACCTGAAATTCCTCTACCTGCTCCACAATCAATCTCCGGATGGACGCCGCCGACAGCATCGCGCACTTGCACAGCGACTTCCAGCCTTCGCGAGGCGAGCTAGCGTCGCAGCTCGAACGAACAAGGAGCCGAACTTGCCAGCCTCAATCCCCGACGATGTACGGGCGCTCCTCAGCGAACCGATCTTCTTCCATGCGGCAACCATCAATCCCGACGGCTCACCGCAGATCTCTGTCATCTGGGCCGATCTCGATGGTGACTTGCTGCGGTTCAGCACGGCCGAAGGCCGGGCCAAGCCGCGGAACCTGCGCCGCGATCCACGCATCGCCGTCTCGTTCTCGCCGCCCGATGACCCGTACCGCAACATCGTGCTGCACGGCCGGGCGGTTGAGATCGAGCCCAGAGGCATGGACCTGATCGATCACATGGCCCGCAAGTACACCGAGGCTGATCGATACCTGTGGTCACAGCCGGGCGAGACGAGAGTCGACGTTGCGATGGAAATCGACCGCATCACCGGCTGAGAGGTATCGTCGTCGGATGAGTCGCTACGCCGCTATCGAAGCCGGCGGCACGAAGTTCCGGGTTGCCATCTCCCAAGAGCGCGAGGTCGTCGCCGACACGACCATTGCGACGACCACCCCCGACGAGACACTCGGTGCCACAGTCGACTTCGTCTTGTCGCACGGGCCGGTCGTTGCGGCCGGCATCGCCTGTTTCGGGCCGCTGGACCTCCTGCCGGGCTCGGCAAACTATGGGGCCATCACCGCAACCCCCAAACCGCACTGGGCGGGTACGCCGGTCCTGGACCGGGTAAGGAGCGCCCTGGGAGTACCGGCGGCCATCGATGTGGACGTCGGCGGGGCCGCACTCGGCGAGTGGCAATGGGGCGCCGCCCGCGGCCTGTCCCATTTCGTCTACCTGACGATCGGGACCGGCATCGGCGGTGGCGTGTTCATCGACGGGAAGGTTCACCACGGGATGGGCCATCCCGAGATGGGTCACATCACTCTGGAGCGGGTCGCCGGTGACGACTACGCGGGCCACTGCCCGTTCCACGGCGCCTGCTTCGAGGGCATGGCGGCGGGTCCGGCGATCGAAGATCGTTGGGGAGCAAGCGGCACTGAGCTCGCTGCCAGGGACGAGGTCTGGGACTTGGAGGCGACCTACGTGGCACAGGCGCTGCGGTCGTACTCGTACGTCGTCGCACCGCAGCGGGTGATCATCGGGGGTGGGGTGATGCAGGTTCCCGGGTTGATCGAGCGCGTCCGCGACAAGCTCGGAGAGCAGCTTGCCGGCTACGCAACGTCGCACATCCGCCAAGGAAGCCTCGACGACTACGTGGTGTATCCGCAGCTGGGCCAGGACGCCGGACTCTACGGGGCGATTGCGCTGGCAATGCGGGCTCACGAGGAAGCCGGCTAACCCGCGGCCACCACGGCGAAGCCGTGATTGCGGTAGAGGTGGTAGGCGCGCATTGCGGTCTCGGTACCGAGCGTCATCGTTTGCGCCCCCTCGGCAGCGGCACGCTGCTGGGCAATCCCCAGCATCAGCTTGCCCAGCCCCCGACTCTGCATATCAGGCCGGACGACCATGCAGGAGACGTGACGATTGTCGCTGCCATAGGGGAGGACATAGGTGAACCCGGCCAGCCGGCCGGAGTGGTGAAGGGCGTGTGACGCCCCGTCCTCGATCGCCTGCTCCCGACCGAGTGTGGCGAAGTAGCGGCACCGCTCCTCCTCGCCCTGATTGAAGAAGAACTCAGCGTCGCCGGCGGCAAACGCCGCCATGTACAGAGCGCGTAGGTCGGCAACGGCCACATCGCGCAGTGGCACGACGTCCACTCCCGCCGGAACCTCGACTGCGGGATCGACCGCAGCCAGCCTGCAGACCATCTCCACGTACTCCACGGCGTCCTCCTAAGGCACTCGCTGGCCGTCCGCAGCGTAAGGCCGATTGGCCCGGCAAATGAATCGACGTCGAATGGACCGCGGCTGCACAATCGTCGAAACTTGTCGTGACCGACGCGAGGTTCCTGGATGGCTCATCAGACAGTCCGCAGCGGATACGAGCAGCTCACAGACAGGCTGAACCGATACCCCCAGGGCGCCCCTCCGTCTGCGGTCCTCTATGCAATCCTCGAGATGCTATTCAGCGAGAAGGAGGCCGGTCTCGTCGCCCGCCTCCCGATCCGGCCGTTCACCGCGGAACGGGCCGCACGCGCCTGGAAGCTGCCGCTGGTCGAGACCACCGGCATCCTCGAGGAGTTGGCCGGTCGCGCCATTCTGCTCGACATGGAGAATGGCAACGGCGAGCGCGTGTACGTACTCCCCCCGCCGATGGCCGGGTTCTTCGAGTTCTCGATGATGCGGCTGCGCGACGACATCGACCAGAAGGTGCTCGGCGAGCTGTTCTACGAGTACATGAACGTCGAGGACGAGTTCATCAAGGCGCTGTTCGCGGACGGTGAGACACAACTGGGCCGGGTCTTCGTTCAGGAGGCGGTCCTTCCGCTGGACAACGGCATTCAGGTGCTCGACTACGAGCGGGCCAGCGAGGTCATCCGCAGCGCATCGAGCATGGCGGTTGGGGTCTGCTACTGCCGTCACAAGATGGAGCACGTCGGCATGGCATGCGAGGCCCCGCAGAACATCTGCATGACGTTCAACAACACTGCTTCGTCCCTCATCAGGCACGGCTTTGCTCGGGAGGTCGACGTCGCCGAGGGTCTCGACCTGCTCGACGAGGCCCAGGACAACAACCTCGTCCAGTTCGGCGAGAACATCCAGCAGCGGGTCAACTTCATCTGCAATTGCTGTGGCTGCTGCTGCGAGGCGATGATCGCCGCCCGCAAGTTCGGGGTCATGGACCCGATCCACACCTCGAACTTCCTCCCGGTCGTCGCCGAGGAGGACTGCAACGGGTGCGGCAAATGCGTAACCGCCTGCCCCGTTGAGGCGATGAGCCTGACCTCGGCCAACGATCCGCACCGACTGCGGAGAAAGAAGGCGAAGGTCGACAAGGACCTCTGCCTGGGCTGCGGTGTCTGTGTGCGCACTTGTGATCGAGACGGGCTCCGGCTGGAAGCTCGCGGCGAGCGGGTGATCACCCCGGTGGACTCGGCGCAGCGTGCGGTGCTCATGGCGATCGAGCGGGGCAAGCTGCAGAACCTCATCTTCGACAACAACGCTCTGGCCAGCCACCGGATGATGGCGGCCATCCTCGGCGCCATCCTCAAGGCCCCACCCGCCAAGAAGGCCCTAGCCAGCAAGCAGCTCCAGTCCCTCTACGTCAACCGGGTACTGGCACGCAGCTAGGTGGTCCCCTCCCCCCGTTCTTGCGTAACTGGCGGCACATATGTGCCGCTCGCTACGCAAGTTCGGCTTATTCGTCGGTCACGCAGCCTTCCGAGGCGGACTTCACCGTCTTGATGTAGCGGTGGAGGGTGCCGCGGGTGGCTTTGAGCGGAGGAGCGCTCCATACCTGTTTACGCCTGGCGAGCTCCTCGGCATCGACCTCGAGTGTGAGCGACCGGGTGGCGGCGTCGATGGTGATCGTGTCGCCGTCCTCGATGAGAGCGATCGGGCCGCCTTCCTGAGCCTCCGGGGTGATGTGCCCGATGATGAAGCCGTGCGAGCCACCGGAGAAACGCCCGTCGGTGATGAGCGCGACATCGTTGCCCAGGCCGGCGCCGACAATGAGTGAGGTCGGAGTCAGCATCTCCGGCATGCCGGGCCCGCCCTTCGGCCCTTCGTAGCGGATGACGACAACGTCGCCGGGACCAATCTCCCCGCGTTCGAGCGCCGGTGGCATGTCCTCCTCATATTCGAAGACGCGTGCGGTGCCGCTGAAGCGGAGGCCTTCCTTACCGGTGATCTTGGCGACGGCGCCGTCGGGCGCGAGGTTGCCGCGGAGGATCTGCAGGTGGCCGCTGTCCTTGATCGGTGCGTCCCAGCTCTGCACGATCTGCTGACCGTCGGCAAGAGCGGGCAGTTCCTCGAGGTTCTCGGCGAGGGTCTTCCCGGTGACCGTCATGCAGTTGCCGTCGATGGCGTCGTGTTCGAGGAGCAGCTTGAGGACGGCAGGGGTGCCGCCGACAGCGTGCAGGTCCTCCATCACGTACCGCCCGCTCGGCTTGAGGTCGGCGAGATAGGGAGTGCGGTCGCTGACGGCCTGGAAGTCATCGATGGTCAGATCGACGCCGGCGGCTCGGGACATGGCGATGAGGTGCAACACGGAGTTGGTCGAACCGCCGGTTGCCATCACGACCGCCATTGCGTTCTCGAACGCGGGGCGGGTCATGATGTCCAGCGGCGTGATGTTCTGCTCGAGGAGGTTCCTGATCGCCGCACCGGCGTCGAAACACTCCTGAAGCTTGCCCGGATCGGTCGCGGGAGTCGAAGACGAGTACGGAAGGCTCATCCCCAGAGCTTCGATGGCCGACGCCATCGTGTTGGCCGTGTACATCCCGCCGCACGCGCCCTCGCCCGGACAAGCGTGACGAACAACATCGAGGCGCTGCTCCTCTGTCGCACGGCCGGCCATCCATTCCCCGTACGACTGGAAGGCGGAGACGATGTCGAGCGGTGTGCCGTCGTCGAGATGGCCGGCCCGGATGGTGCCGCCGTAGATCATGAGCGAAGGGACGTTGAGGCGAGCCATCGCCATCACCGACCCCGGCATGTTCTTGTCACAGCCGGGTAGAGAGATGTTGGCGTCGTACCACTGCGCCCGCATGACGGTCTCGATCGAGTCGGCGATGAGGTCCCGTGACTGGAGCGAGAAGCTCATGCCGTCGGTACCCATCGACATGCCGTCCGAGACACCAATGGTGTTGAACCGCATGGCCACCAAGTCTGCGGCGAGCACACCTTCCCGGACCTTCGCGGCGAGATCGTTCAAGTGCATGTTGCAGGGGTTCCCCTCGTACCACATGCTGGCGATGCCGACCTGGGCCTTGTCCATATCCGCTTCGGTCAGGCCGGTGGCGTAGAGCATCGCCTGGGAGCCTCCCTGCGAGGCCTCTTGGGTGATACGCCGGCTGATGCGATTCAGTTCTTTACTCATCCGGACATCGTACCTGTGCCGGCGATCCCGTCCGCAGGAAGGCCGGGGGCGCCGGCGTTCTGGCGTTGATGAGGCCGACATTTCGGCAGCAGCAACGCAGGAACGGAAGAGGTCAGGCGAGATCGCCCAGATCTGAAGGGCTATGTCAGAGCACTCGCAGGTGCGCTACTCCGCTCCTGCCTCCAGATTCTGTACACAGTTACGAACGCCGCTATCTCGAGCGCAACGATCACGACATGAATCCCGAAATCGGCTATCGGCGCGGCTGGGCTATTCGCATATGGGAATAGCGGGTCAATGAACATCTCCTGGCCTTCACGAAGGATGCTCATGAACCACACGACGGCATGTTGAGCTGGATTCTGAGTAATCAGAACGAAGATCGACGCACCGATCATCGCCACCAGTCGTCCTGCCGTTGTGTACAGGACATTCTTGTCAGGGTCGCCCCCGATCGTTATGCCTGCATCCAAGAGGTATTGGTGATCGAAGTAATTCCAAAACACCTGCACGGCCATGAGCAGCACGGTCACGATCAGGAATACGTTCACCCAGATTGGTATCGGTGAGTTCTTGAACCTCTCGAACATGCTGTTGTCTCCTTGCTCAGTATCGAGTTAGGGCGCAGAAGATACTCAGGCCTATACTGTGAATCAAATAACATGGATTCATAAAGTATGAATGATATTCAATTACGAGAGGTTGACCTCAACCTGCTCGTCGTCCTCGATGTGTTGCTGGAGGAGCGAAGCGTCACCGGTGCCGCGGAAAGGCTCGACCTCACCCCATCCGCCGTCAGCCACGCCCTCAAGCGCCTCCGCGAACTGTTCGACGACGAACTGTTACTCCGGGACGGGCGGCGCATGCGCCCAACCGTTCGCGCCGAGGGATTAGCGGAAACACTGCCCCGGGTGCTCCAGCAAGTGGCGCGCACGATCGCGACTCCGGAGCCCTTCGAACCCACCACATCGACCCGCACGTTCCGTCTGGCTGCACCCGACTTCATCGCCTCACTCGTGCCGGCACTGCTGCAGGACGTGAGGAATGCAGCACCCGGGATCCGCGTCGAGCTGGCGCCCTACTCCGCAACAGCGGTTCGGGAGCTAGCCGAGGGCCGCTACGACGCCCTCATCGCGCCCGATGGCATCCGGGATGAGGACCTACGTGGTCAGCCGCTGGGGACTTGGCCCTGGGCCGTGTACGGCCGCGAAGGCCACCCGGCCTTCGCCGACTGGTCCGCGGAGGCGTGGTCGGACTACCCCCACCTGCGGGTTCACACGTCAGGCGTTCGCGGGCGAAGCCCAATCGACCGGCGGGCCTCTCAGCTCGGCATTCGCCGTGTAGTAGGGGCCATGGTTCCTACCTTCTCTATGGCCGCGCCGATACTCGCCCAGACGGACCTGTTGCTCACCGTGCCGTCGGTGGCCATAGGCAACACAGCGATCGCCTTTCACCTCGACCATCGCGAGATACCCTTCGACCTTCCCCCCATGGGGCTTTCGCTGTTCCGCAGCGCGGCGGAAGGGGACGAGCCAGGGGTGCGGTGGTTTCTCGAGCGGGTCGCAACCGCCTTCAGCAAGCTGGATGAGGACCAGTAGCGGCGCTACGCAGGCTCGCACGGGAACGGAGCCGTGGCCACCTCGCAGTCCTTAGCGCTTGATCCGGTACCCAAGCACTCACGGCCGGGAGCGATATCGCGCACCCACCGGCGCTCATTATCCGGCTTCAGCGAGCGGACACCTCGCTAGACCGCGACCCCAATCTGGAAGGATATGCCGGGAAGGTCACTGGTGCTTGAGAACCCGGAGACTCTCATCCAGGAAACCCGCCGTCGGTTGCACAGACCGCCGCTTCCACCATCTGCCTAACTCAGGCGCCGGCACTACTTGGCTCGGCGGGAGTTCCTGCGGACCAGGATGGTGATGCTCCACACAAGACCAACAGCACCTCCGAGGAACACACCAATCGCGGCGGGAGCAAGACAACCGAAGGATTCACAACCACTTATCCAGCCCGCGAACAACATGCCGAGAAACGTGCCCCCACCAACCATCAGCAAGACGATGATGCAACCAATCACTATCTTCTCGAATGGTCGCTCGGTTCCTACATGGTTCGCTACGGATGAATCGCCGACCCCCGACCTAGCCTTCAAGAGCTCTTGCTCACTCTGGTGGTCCCCGACGCTCAATCCACGATCTTCAGGCCCTAGCCCTGCCCTGCAGCGAGGACACTCAGAAAGACCCGCGTCCACATTGGTGTGGCAGCTCCAGCACACGACAACGGGATCAGTCATGAAGTCCTTTCCCCGGGTCTGCCAGCCGCGTGGCAGCCCGACAGTTGCCACTGCAGACATATCAGAATGACGCACCAGGAACAAGGCTCCCTCTGCAATGGTCCACGCGTCAGTTGCCCGTCCCGTCTGCCCTCATCCCACCACCGCAATCCGGAAGGATATGTCGGGAAGATGGCGGCACGGGCGCCGAGGTGTGGTAGCCGACGTTCCTGGCAGTAGATTGACTAGCTGAGTTGGCAAATGCCTATTCAAATGGTCATATGCCAACTATGCTTGGCATATGAACCTCCGCCATCCCCTTACCTCGCTCATCCCGAGTCTCGCCGGTCGAGTACTTGAGGTCCTCGCGGGTACAACCAAGCCCTTGTCTGGGCGTGAAGTCATGCGACTCGCCCACCGAAGAGTGAGCCAGCAGGGCGTGCAGAACGCTCTGGACGAACTTGCGGCACACGGCTTGGTTACCCAGGTCACAGCAGGTAACGCTGTGCTCAACACCTTGAACAGAGAACACATACTCGCGCCGTTCGTGCTACAGATCGTGGATCTGAGGAGACAGCTTCTGGACGCTATGGGAGCAATCATTGTCGAGGAAGCTCCAACAGTTCGGCAGGCAATCCTCTTTGGATCCCTCGCAACCAACTCGGCCAACGAGGAGAGCGACATCGACATCGTGCTCGTCTGGAGTGACGACGCATCCTCGAGGGAGCGAGAGCAGGACATTGCGCCGCGGATCAACCGGCTGACAGGCAACGAATGCAACCTGCTTCACTACACGACGAGTGAGTTCGAGCGATTAGCAGAAACATCTCCGAGCCTCTTTGCCAGCATCGAAGCGGAACGTATCGACCTCGTGGCGACGGACAACACCTGATGGCCAAGAAGACGTCCCGTACCAGGCGTTGCGATCGGCAAGACGGTGCGCAGAGGCATCAACAGGCCAAAGCGTTCGCCGAACTAGCCGAATTGGATCCCTTCGCATCAGACGGGCCAGCGAGGTCGGCAGCGGTTAGCAATGCCGTGCTGGCCGGCATCGCCGCTGCCGACGCGATCTGCTGTCGACGCCTTGGACAGCGCGCTGCCGGAAGTGACCATCAACAGGCCTTGGACCTGCTCGGCCAGGCGGGCGACCTTGGGACGTCTGCGAGAAGGGAGCTAGCGACTCTGCTGTCCGCAAAGAACAAGGCGCAGTACGAGCAAACCGACCCAACGGTGACAGAAGCGAAACGAGCAATCCGCGCCATGCAGCGTCTCCTTGAACTGGCAGCCCAGGCCTGACTCCCTCAATGAACCACCTAGATCTGGAAGGATACGTCGGGAAGATGGCCGCATGGGCCTTGAGCAGCACCTCCGCGTCCCCGCTCGCATGGTGACCGGTGCGCGACCAGACTCCACCCATGCGATTTCCCAGCGACGGCAACGAGTTCGACGTCGATTGGCTGAACACCCAGCTCGAACGCTCACGTGTCTGGACCGACGGGACAGTGGCGTCGGTGCGGGGCGAGCGGATCGGCGGCGAGTTCGGTCTCAGCGGTCGCGTCTACCGGCTCTTCGCCCCGACCATTGCCGGGGCCACCCCGACGCTCGTAGCCAAGATCGAAGCTGAGGACGAGATACGGCGCGCCGTCACCTTCCGGGCTCACAACGAGCGACTGCTCGCCGGCGTGATTCCGGCCTCATACGGGTCGTACCTCGACTCCCAGGGCCAGGGAGTGATCCTCTTGGAGGACATCCCGCAAGCCACGCAAGGCGACGACCTGGCCGGCTGCACACTTGCCCAAGCCCTAGACCTGATCGACATCGTCGCCCGCCTCCACGCCACCACCTGGTTTGACGCCGCTTCCGATGCCCCTATCGAACTCGACCGATGGTCCGCTGCCGCCTGGGCACCGGAACGGTGGAGCAACCGTCTCGAGAAGGCCCGCGAGCGATATCCGGATCACTACACAGCGCAAATCGTCGAACGACTGGCCGCCTGCAGCGACGAGGCAACCGCCGCGATTCAGGTGTTGGCGCTCGGGCCGGCGTCGTGGGTGCATCGAGACCCGCACCTCGACAACATACTGTGGCGAGCCGACGGCAGTCCGGTACTGCTCGACTGGTCGGGCGCAGCGATCGGGCCGCCTGCGGTTGACGTCGCAGTGCTCTTGGTCAGCCTTGCCTTCCGCAACGACGCTCCGATCGATCCCGACCAACTTCTCGCAAGATACGCGTCATCGCTACAGCGCTACGGCGTAGATGCGGGCCTCGACGAGATAACCCGGACCGCGGCGCTGGCACTCCGCATACAGATCCGGGGGATGATCGGCTGGGCGGGTGCCGTCAGGACTCCACCGGACGCGGGCCGGAAACTCGCACTGCGGAACGACTACAGCGGTCGGGTGCTTGCGGGGATCCGCTGGCTCGACGCAAGACCAGTCCCCAGCTGACACGAGGAACTCGAGCTGGGCGCCGCACGGGGCTCCCCACACTCGCCGCCGGTAGCATCACCGCCATGGTCCACGATCTCAACGCCACCGCTCTCCTCGTCGTCGACGTGCAGACGGGATTCGACGACTCTTATTGGGGCCCGGGCAACAATCCCGACGCTGAGGCCAATATCGCAAAGCTGATTGCGGCATGGAGGCGTGCGAAGCGTCCGGTTGTCTTTGTCCGCCACGATTCCGTGCTGCCGGAGTCTCCACTGCGCCCCAACCAACCGGGCAACGCGCTCAAGCCTGAGCTCGCGGGAGAACCGGACCTGTTGGTTACCAAGAACGTCAACTCGGCCTTCTACGGAGAACCGGACCTCGATGCCTGGTTGCGGCATCGTGGAATCACCGGAGTCGCCATTGCAGGCATAACCACCAACCATTGCTGCGAGACGACAGCCCGGATGGCCGGCAACCTCGGCTATGAAACCATCTTCGTCTTGGACGCAACACGAGCTTTCGATCAGGTCGACATCAACGGCGAGACCATTCCTGCCGACGAAGTAGCCAGAATGACCGCTGCCAACCTCCACGGCGAGTTCGCCGATGTCGTTATGACCGCCGACCTCACGTGACGGGCGCATGGGCCGACCTCCCGGAACACACCCCCCACCGCTGAGCAGGCCGATCCGCTATTCCCCAGGTTCGTTACACTGCCCGCTGCAGCCCTACCCCGACTTCGCTGCGAGGCTCTCTTGACCACCCAACCTCCATCCGTGCCGGCTCGCCCGCGAATGAGCACTCCCAAGAAGCTGCTGCTCGGTGTGCTGATCACCGCCGTTGTGGCCGTGTTCGGCGCCATCGGCTTCATCTACTTCATCGACTCCAAGATCGAGAAGATCCCGGACGAGGAGTTGCCATCGCTAGAGGCCGAGATCCAGGACAACGGGGTGCGCAACATCCTGATCGTCGGATCCGACAGCCGCGAGGGTCTCAACGATCTCGAGGACTTCGGCAACTTCGGCGGGTCGCGCACCGACGTGATCATGGTGGCCCACATCGTGCCGGGCGAAGGGGCACAGCTGCTCAGCCTTCCTCGCGACCTGCGGATGGAGATCCCGGGTCACGACACCAACCGCATCAACGCCGCATTCGTCTTCGGTGGCCCCGACCTGCTGGTCCAGACCATCCAGAACAACCTCGGCATACCCATCCACCACTACGTCGAGATCGACTTCGTCGGATTCGCCAACGTGGTCGACTCGCTCGGCGGCATCACCAAGACCTTCGACAACCCGGCTCGCGACACCAAGTCAGGGCTCGACGTCGATGCAGGGACGATGGAGATGGACGGCATGACCGCACTCCAGTACGCCCGTTCCCGCAACTATCAGGAGCTGATCGACGGCTCCTGGAAGACCGTCGACGGCAGCGACATCGGGCGCACCCACCGCCAGCAGGAGGTACTGCTGCTGATGTTCGACAAGGCGACGTCCAAGTCGGCGGCCTTCAATCTCCCCGGTTTTGCCTCGACCTTTGCCGAGCAGATCACCGCCGACGCCGGCTTCTCGGTCAATGTGATGGTCGAGCTGGGTCGGGCGGCACTTTCGCTTGATTCCGGCCAGATCCACACCATGACACTGCCGGTCACGAACCACCGTGAGGATGGCCGGGAGTACGTCATTCCCATCGAGCCCGACGCCGCCGGCGTCATCGACGCCTTCATCGCAGGAACACCGTTCCCGGAGGGTTAAGCGCCGTCGATCAGGCGTCCTTCCATCCCTCCTGCGACGGTGATTACCTCACCCGAGATGTGGCCGGAGAGTTCGTCCGAGGCAAGCACGACGACCTGAGCGGCGACATCCTCGGGCCGGCCCAGCTTCTTGAGCGACATCGTTGCCGTTGCCCGATCGAAGTGATCCTCGCTGAGGCCACGGGCCATCACGGCCGGGGTGACGGTCCAGCCGGGAGCGACGACGTTGACCCGGACTCCCGGCCCGATTCGAGCGGCTTCGTTCTTTGCGCTCATCAGCAGGCCGCTCGATATCGCGCCCTTGGCTGCGGCGTAGTCGGCATGGCCGGCTTCACCAAAGGTGCCGGCAGTGGAGGCGATCATGACGAGCGATCCCGAACCGGTCATCGCCACATGCTCCAGGAACCCCCGGGCGGTGAGAAACGTGGACGTGAGGTTGGCGGCCAGAGTCTCGTTCCACCTCTCGAGAGATAGCCTCCAGATCGGCTCGTCCTGCTGCGGCCACCGCCCGGCGTTGGCAACACAGACGTCGAGACGTCCCAACGCAGCGACGGCCTTCGGTACCAGCACGTCGGCATCGGCTTCGTTGCGCAGATCGGCCCCGATGGCGACACCGGCGACCTCCGCAGCAAGCGCCTCTGCTGCCTTCTCCGACGTGTTGTAGTGAACTGCGACTCTTGCCCCCTCAGCCGCAAAAGCGCGCACAACTGCGGAGCCGATACCACCGGCACCTCCGGTGACTAGAACCCCTTTTCCGGCCAGTCCAGTCTCCACGATCTACTCCTCCAGGTCCCTCGGGCACCCGCCGCGAATCTGCCGATCGACCCTAAAACGTAAACCTTCTGCTTTGTAGAATACGGAAAAGGGCCGATCTGAAACGGAGCTGCCGCAATGTTCACCGTCTTCGTCTTCGCGGCGGTCATTGGGTGGATTCTCGT
This sequence comes from Acidimicrobiia bacterium, assembly GCA_030066715.1. GTDB lineage: Bacteria > Actinomycetota > Acidimicrobiia > Spongiisociales > UBA5794 > JAAETI01. Next base: position 15,287 of record JASJBC010000045.1, on the reverse strand, counting down.
GGCCGTCTTCCTCTTCTCCGCGGCCGACCTCGACGTGGACTTCGGTGTGGACGCCGATATCGACCTCGACGCCGACGGCGGTCTCGACGTCTCGAGCTCTGGACTGCAGATGCTCGGTGCGATCTTTTCGCTGCGGTCGCTGGTATTCCTCGCCGCATTCTTCGGTCTCACCGGAGTCCTGTTGACCTGGCTCAACGCCGGCACCGCTGCCGCCCTCGGCTTCGCCATCGCTGTCGGCGTCTTCGCGGCCTTCATCAACGTTCGCTTGATGCAGTATCTCAAGACCACGAGCGTGAGCAGCCAGCTGAGGGACAGCAACATCGAAGGCAATGCGGCGCAGGTCGTCGTCCCCATCGTCGCCGGGAAACGCGGCAAGGTTTCGGTCGACGTGGACGGTCAACGCCTCTACCTCGTCGCCGCACCGTACAACGAGAGGCATGAGCACGACTATTCGGTAGGTGACACGGTCGTCATCGTCGAAGTCAAGAACGGCTCCGCCCTCGTCACCCCCATGGATCAATTGGACTGAAGTACCCGGGCACCCGCCCGGAAAAGGAGTCGGGATGGAAATCCTCGTCACTATTGCCGGCCTAGTAATCCTGGCGATCATCGTCGTAACTCTCGCGGTCAAAGCGTTCATCGTGATCTGCCCGCCAAACCAGATCGCCGTGATCACCGGGCGCACCAGAGAGCTCACCGCCGGAACCGTCATCGGCTACCGCGTGCTGCGCGGGGGGCGGACCCTGCGCTGGCCCATCATCGAAAAGGTCCAGTTCATGGATCTCAACACGATCGCAATCGAGGTTGCGGTCACGAACGCTTACTCGAAAGGGGCGATCCCGCTCAACGTCCAGGGAATTGCCAACGTGAAGCTGTCCAGCCGTGAGGGGCTGCTCGAGAACTCAGTGGAGCGCTTCCTCGGTCGTCCTCCTGAGTACATCCCCCAGCTCGCCAAGGAGACCCTCGAGGCGAACCTGCGTGGTGTGCTCGCAACGCTGACACCGGAGGAGGTCAACGAGGACCGTCTCAAGTTTGCGCAGACTCTCATCGAAGAGGCCGACGACGACATCAAGACGTTGGGGCTCGAACTGGACGTGCTCAAGATCCAGAACGTGACCGATGAGGTCGGTTATCTCGACTCAGTGGGGCGCCGCCAGACGGCGGCCGTGCTCAAGGAAGCGCGCATCGCTGAGGCGCAACGGCATACCGAAGCCGAAGAAGAGGAAGCCGAAGCCCGGAAACGGGCCGAGATCGCCCGCGTTCAAGCCGATCTCGCAGTGGTCGAACGCCAAAACGAGCTGCGGGTACGGACCGCCGAGCTGGAGAAGATCGCCGCCGCCAAGGAAGAGGAGGCCAAGGTCGAGGCCGACCGAGCCAGGGTCGTGGCCGAACAGGAGCTCGAAGCGGCCCGAATCGAGCTGCAGAACCGCAGGCTCGAGGCCGACGTCATCGCCCCGGCCCGGGCCAGGCGCGAGGCAATGGAACTCGAGGCCAAGGGTGAGGCAGCCTCGATCATCGAGGACGGCCAGGCGCAGATCGAGGTGTTCCGGCGTCTGGTCGAGCAGTACCACGCCGCAGGCACGGAGGCCGAGCAGATCTTCGTCCTCAACATGCTTCCGGAGCTGATCGACAAGATCGTCAGCACGGTCAAATCCGTCAGCATCGACAAGGTCTCGGTCATCGATGGGGGCAACGGGAGTCAGCAGATCCCCGGGCTGCTCAGCCAGCTTCCGGGTTCCGTCATCAAGCTCACCGAGCAAATCGAGAACGCCACCGGCGTGAACATCCTCTCCGGTCTCGCCCACCGACCTGCGGAGCAGCCCGCCGAGACTGACTAGCAGTTGTCGTCGAGCGAATCGATCCCGAGGATGGTGCGCGCCTCGTCGGGAGTCGAGTTGATGACGATCTGCACGTGTTCCCGGATGAGATCAACGTCGGGGATGTTCCCTGACGATGTTGAAGCCGTGATGTAATCCGGCGGAATGAACCGGATCGAGATCATGTTCTCCTGGTCGATCTTGGGAAGGAGATCGATGAAATCGGGGATGCGGCTCAGCGGGATGTCCGTCTCCATGGTGTCGCCGAGAACGCCGGCAAGCTCGGGGTAGCCGAGGGCGAGAGCCACTGGGTCCGCTTCCTCGAGGATGGCGTTCAGAACACAACGCTGCCGCCCCATCCGTGCGTAGTCGTCGGCGTGGCGGCGGGCCCGCGAGTACGCCAAGGCGAGATGACCGTCGAGCTGCTGGACGCCAGGCTCGATCTCGACATACTCGATCGTGACGCCATCCTCATGCGGGTATGTTTCGTCGACGATTCGGAACGGAACATCGATCGTGACCCCGCCGATGGCATCGATGACGCCAACGAACCCCTCCAGCGTCACCATGGCGTAATAGTGGATCGGAATGCCGAGAATCTCGCCGAACCCGCCCTTTATGGCGTTGACACTCGGATCCTGCGGACCCGGGAAGGCCTCAGGAGATTCGATCCCCGCTACATATAGGTCGTTGAGCATGCGGGGGAAGCAGTCGCAGCCCCAGATGCCCATCTCCACCGGCAGCGGCGCCTCCACCATGTTGCGCGGCAGGCTGAATAAAGCGACATTGCCGCTTTCCGGATCGATGCTGACGACGATCATCGTGTCCGTTCTGATGGATCTTCTGCCCACCCCGGCGTCGGCACCGAGCAGAGCGATGTTGAGGCGCTCCAGACCGTCCCACAGGACGGGCCCGGGCTCGACTGCGACGGCCTCGGTTGTAGTCGTCGTCGACCCGCTGGAGGCGCTGGTCCCGGAAGCAACGCCGGCAGGTGCAGAGGTGGTGGTGGTCGTGGTGGTTGTAGTTGTGACCTCGTCCTGGGCAAATGTCGTGGTGATGAAGTCGTAATGCACGATGTCGTAGTAGCCGGCGACCAGATGGGGGCCGAGGATGAGTAGCCCGAGGACGACACCGGCGAGAGGCGTGAACCGGCCGCGCCCCGACTGTGCGGCAAGCCGGTAGGCGTCGTCCGCAGCCCAGAGCCGGAAGGCAAGAAGTGCGATGTTGCCCAGCATGGCCCCGACGAGAACATCCGGCCGGAACGCAGCCTTGACCACCTCGAGCTGGTTGAAGTAGGCGAGCCCAGCCAGAACGATGAGCAAGAGGTCGACGCCGAGAAGAACCAAGGCGCGACGACGGTGGCCTGCGTACCACTGCCCGGCTCCGGGGAGAACCGCGGACAGAAGGGCAGCGCCGACTGGACGCTTCTGCGACCCCAACTTACCGGTTGTCTGCATCGGCTAATGCTAGGACAACGTAGTTATGGTGTGGACAGGCGACGCGCCCGTCACACTGGATATGCTGGAAGACCCTTCGGATCCCATACCCCAACAGGAAGCCGGATCGACCCGGACCCGTTTTGCGCGGTTGTCGGAGGACGGCACAGGACACATCCTGGCCGGCAGCCTCCTGGCCGGGCTTGCCGCCTATGCCTACCAGATCATCGGCGGTCGGACCTTGGGAGCAACTGCGTTTGCGCCCGTGTCCGTCTTGCTGACGATCCACTTCCTCACCTTCATTGTGTTCCTCTTGCCCGTTGAGCAACTCGTGGTGCGGCGCCTCACCCTCGATCCCGAGCGCTCCGGGTTGCCTCGCACGGCTTGGTGGCTCGCCGGCGGCACCGTTGCTGCGGCAACCCTCTTCGCCTGGCTCGGTGTCGATCGATTCCTCAACGGTGACCGCCGGTTCATCGCCTTCACGGCGTTGACTGTTGCGATGCACGCCGGCTATGCGGCGGCACGTGGTCACCTGGCAGGCTGGAGACGCTTCCGGGAGTACGGATATGCGAGCGGCGGCGCCAACCTGCTGCGGCTGCTGGTGGCGATCCTCGTTCTCACCCTGCGTCCCTCGGCGTCCGGGCTGGCGATCGCACTCATTGTCGGGCCGATCATCACCTTGGTGTGGCGGCCGTTCCGCAGAGTTGCGGTCGATCGGCAGGCCATAACGGCGAAGGACGCAGCGACAGTCGGTGACCAAGGGCTCCTCGGCGGCCTCGTCCTCTCCTCGGCGGCGTCGCAGGCACTGCTGCTGGCCGGTCCGGTGGTTGCGGCAATGCTCGGGGCCACTCAGGCCCTGATCAGCGTCGTCTTCGCCACGTTCACTCTCTTTCGTGCCCCGCTCACCTTCGGCTACAACCTCATTGCCCGCGTCCTCCCGCCGTTCACCGAGATGGCCGCCCGCCAAGAGCGCAGGGAACTTGCTGCATGGGCGCGCGGCATCGGCTTCGCCGGCCTCGGCCTGGCCGTACTCGGCTCCCTTGCCGGCTACTTCGTCGGGCCCTGGGTTGTGGACGTCGCCTTTGGAGCGGAGTTCCGGCCCGAGGCGATGCCCGCCGCCCTCGTCGCCGCCGGGGTAGTCCTCGCCGGGTCGGGGCTGTTCGTTGCTCAGGTTCTCGTGGCCCAGGGCAAGCCCAGGGTGCTCGGCATCTCCTGGCTGATCGGCCTTGCGGCTGCCGTCATCGCCTTGGCCTTGTCCAACGGTGATCCGTTCCAGCGTGTGGCCACGTCCTTCATCGCCGGCGAGGCGGTGGCGCTGGCAGCTCTCGCGATCGGAGCCATCAGCAGACCAACTGCGGCGGACCGCGCTCCGGGCGCCGCATATCTGCTGGCCAAGCGCACTGTGGACATCGCCGTGTCGGCCGTCGTGCTCGTGCTCTCTCTTCCCGTCCTGGTCGTCTGCGTCGTCGCCGTGAAGCTGGATTCGCCGGGACCGGCCTTCTTCCGCCAGGAGCGAGTGGGCAAGGACGGAGGCAACTTCGCCATGCTGAAGATCCGTACCATGCGCGCCGACGGGGGCGAGGAGCTCTTTGCCCAGCACCTGGCCCAGCTCGAAGAGGCGATGATGAACAACGAGACCGCCACCATTCGCATTGCCGACGACCCCAGGATCACCAAGGTGGGCAAGGTGCTGCGCCGATTGTCGCTCGATGAGCTTCCCAACCTATGGGATGTTCTGCTCGGCCGCATGTCCCTCGTTGGTCCCCGTCCCCTGGTGCCGGCCGAGGCCGACATCATCGGCCGGGACAGCATCCGCTTCACCGTGAAACCAGGGGTGACGGGTCTGGCTCAAGTATCGGGACGGGATGAGATATCAGCGACGGAGCGGACCCGCTACGACGAGGAGTACGTCGCAAAGCGCTCGATGGCGCTCGACACGAGAATCATGAGGCGGACGTTGACCATGGTCTTCATGCCGGGCCGGGCTCGCCTACGGTAGGCGTCGGATGCACATCGACTCCGAGACGCTCATCAATGCCCTACGCAACCAGGGTCTCCGGATCACGGAGGCGCGCCGTGCCGTCTGCTCGATCGTGGCGCGCCGGCACAGCGAACACCTCACCGCCGCTTCCATACTCGAAGAAGTGCAAGCCGATCCGGCAGCACGTGCCGATCAATCGACCGTCTACCGCACCCTCGACGCGCTCGAAGAGGCGGGCCTCCTCGTCCACAGTCATCTGGGGCATGGCGCGGCTGTCTATCACTTGGCGTCTGAAGCAACGCATCAGCACGTCGTCTGCAACCGCTGCGGAACGACCGCTGCAGTGCCGGCGGCAGGCCTCTCCGAGTGGCTCACGCAGCTCCAGGAGACCACCGGATTCGAGGTGGACCCCACGCACTTTGCGATAACCGGCACCTGCCCCGACTGCGCCACAACCGACACCTGACCGCCGCACTTATCGGTGTACCTAACGGCGAGATTGCCGATAGATAACGATATGCCCGAATGGATGACACGGATCAAGACCTGGGTCGGCAGCGGCTTCCAGGGCACTGCCGACCGCGCCGAACTCGGGATGGTGCGCGTGCTGCTGCTGGCCGCGGCATGTCTTGCGTTCATCGGCTTGATGGATCTGGTCCGCCTCCGCACTCCCGAGTCGGGACTGCAGTTCGTTGCGGCAACGCTGCTGGCCCTGCTTGCGCTGTGGATGGATCGGACTCGCCGCGCCTACCCGCGAACCATCCTGGTGATCGCCGCACTCGCCGGCCTCGTGTCCATCGTGGGCGGTGCAATCGACGAGGACTTCGTTCGGCTCACCGATGCGTCACCCACCGTGATCATTGCGCTGACCGGCGTGCTCGGCCTGAGCCTGGGAGGCAAATGGGTGCCCAGGGTGGCCGCATTCTGGGTCATGCTGCTCGTCGCCGCGGTGAGCATCGTGCGCTGGACCGTCACCCACTCGGTGGCCCAGGTCTTCACCGACACAGCAACAACGCTGATCATTGCCACGTTGGCCTTTGCAGCTGCGATCGCGATCCGCACCGCGGGCCAGCAAAGCCGTGCTGAGTACGAGCGGTTGATGGAAACCGCCCCCGTCGGTGTGGTCGAGCTCGACCTGCGTGAGTTGCGCAGCTTCCTCCTCGACGAGGGTTGCCGCACTCTCCGCGACTACGAGAGAGGAATCGCAGGCGGGCAGATCGACCCGATCACCCTTCTCCCCCATATCCGCGTGGTCGGCTTCAACGAGACGGCGGGCAGCGACCTCTTTCTCGCCCGCGGCGGCGAGGACGTCACGGCCATGCGACGGGCCGATGCTCAGATCATCACCGACGTGCTGGCTCGCATCGTCTTCGAGGGTGGCCAGGGCTCGGTTGAGCTCTCCTTCGAAGCCGACGGTGCCACATACCACCAGGTCATGAACTGGAACACTGGGAGCGAAGACCGACGGAAGGTCGTCCTGATCTCCACCGATATCACGGCGCAGAAGACGGCGGAGCTGGCCCTCGCCGACCAGATTCGCTACAAGGACGAGTTCATCGCGACCGTGAGCCACGAGTTGCGCACTCCGTTGACTGCCGTCGTCGGCCTCGTCGACGAGATCACCCGGCCCGACGCCTCCATCCCGGCGACCGAGCGTGACGAGTTGCTCGGCATCGTGGCCGAACAGAGCCACGACGTGGCGGACATCGTGGAGGACCTCCTGGTCGCCGCCCGCGCCGCCGGCGGGAATCTCTCCGTGCTGCCACACACCTTCGATTTGGCGGAAACGGTGGCGACAACTCTCGCCACGGTGGATGACGGGTTCAGCTGGGACCTCGAGGATGATCTGATGGCCTACGCAGATCCGAGCCGTGTGCGGCAGGTCATCCGCAACCTTGCGACCAATGCGGTTCGCTACGGCGGAGGCAGCCGGCGTGTCGTTGCCTTCAGCAGCGGCGACTGTGCCGTCGTCGAAGTCCGCGACGACGGTCCTCCGATCCCGTCTCGACAACGCGACACGATGTTCCAGCCGTATGCGCGAACGCGGAAGGACGTGCAGAGCCAGCCGGAATCCGTCGGTCTCGGCCTCACCGTCGCCAAGTCGCTGGCCGTGATCATGCACGGGGATTTGACCTACGAGTATGAGCAGGGAGAGTCGGTCTTCCGGCTCGTCCTCCCCTCAATTCCGGTCACTCGATAGCCAAAGCGTCGCAGGCGGCCCGTTCGACTCGCTATGTTATTGCGAAGCGTTCGCAATAAGGAGAGGGACGGGTGCACATACCGGACGGATTCATCAACGGAGCGACCTCCGCCGGCTTCGGCGTAGCTGCCGCAGGCGGGCTCGGTGCCGCCATCAAACAGACCGGCAGGTACCTGAGCGAACGGCAGGTGCCGCTTGCCGGTCTGGTAGCCGCATTCGTCTTTGCGGCGCAGATGGTCAACTTCCCTGTCTCTATCGGCGTTAGTGGCCACCTTCTCGGTGGCGTCCTGGCGGCAGTCTTGATTGGCCCGTGGGCAGCCTTTGTCGTGCTCTCGGTCGTGCTCATCGTGCAGGGGATGGTCTTTGCCGACGGCGGTCTGAGTGCCCTCGGTCTGAACATCTTCAACATGGGCTTCATCGGCGCCGTTGGTGGCTATGCCATCTACCGCATGTTGCTGCGGGTTATGCCCAAGGACGGGCGCGGGGTCACTCTCGCTGCCGGTATCGCCGCAGGAATCGCCGTCCCGCTTTCCGCAATGGGCTTCCTGCTGCAGTACATCATCGGGGGGACCACGACCGTGGCTACCGGCACGGTGTTCACCGCCCTCCTCGGAACCCACTTGCTCATTGGCATAGGAGAAGGAGTCATCACCGCGCTGGTAGTCGGTGCGGTTGTGCGTAGCCGCCCCGACCTCGTCTACGGCGCACCCGACTATGCCGGACAGCGCACAGAGGTGCTCACGTGAAGGACCGGCGCCTCTTCCTCGTTGGTCTCGTCGTTGCCATTCTCGTGGCGATGGTGGTCGCCCAGTTTGCCTCATCGAACCCTGACGGCCTCGAGTTTGTAGCCGAGCAGGAGGGCTTTGCCGAGAGCGCCACCGATCACGGCCTGGCCGATTCGCCGCTCGCCGACTACGGCGAGAACCTGTCCGACAACGACGGAGTCAACACTGCGGTTGCCGGTCTGGTCGGCACGCTGCTGACCCTTGCCATCGGCTACGGCATCTTCTGGCTGGCCCGGCGCACGAATCGGACCTCGTCTGAGGTTCCCTGATGGCGGGTGGTGGCCACGTCCACGCCCTTTATCGACACGGCGATTCCCCGGTGCACCGGCTGCGCCCCCAGGTGAAGATCGCCGCAGCCTTCCTATTCGTGTTTGCGGTCGTGGCGACTCCCCGAGAAGCAGTCTGGGCGTTCCTGATCTATGCGGCCATCCTGCTCACCCTGGCGACCTGGGCTCGCCTTGGCGCCCGCTTCGTGGGCACCCGCATGCTCATCGAGACCCCCTTCATCATTGCCGCACTGTTGATCCCTTTCTTCGCTGCCGGCGAGACCGTCACCGTGCTTGGTGTCGACCTCTCCCGCTCCGGGCTGTGGGATATGTGGAACATTCTCGCCAAGGCAACACTGGGGCTGCTCACGTCGATAGTGCTCGCCGGCACGACCGACATACCTTCGATGTTGCGCGGCTTCGAGGCACTCCGCGTTCCCCGCGTGCTCACCGCCATCATGGGATTCATGATCCGCTACCTGGACGTGGTGCTCGGTGAGTTCCGTCGCATGCGGGTGGCCATGCAGTCGCGTGGTCACAATCCGCGCTGGCTCGGCCATGCCAAGCCCTATGCCACCTCGGCGGGGCTGATCTTCGTTCGCTCGTACGAGCGCGGAGAGAGGGTCTATCTCGCGATGGCCTCCCGGGGCTACACCGGGCAGATGCCGACGCGGCCCGGCGACACGGCGACCATCCAGCAGTGGGCGGTGGCGATGCTCGCCCCGGTAACCGCGTGGGTTGTGGCCGCAGCTGCGTGGTGGTCAATGTGAGCGTCCCAACCATCTCAGTCGTCGGTCTCGGATTCAGCTATCCGGATGGCACATCCGCATTGAACGACGTCGAGTTGCACATCCACCCCGGGGAGCACGTCGCGCTGCTCGGCCCCAACGGCGCAGGGAAGACAACGCTGATTCTGCATATGAACGGCATCCACATGCCGCAACGGGGGACGGTTGCGGTGTCGGGTCTGCAACTGTCGGACGACAACGTCATGGAGATCCGCCGCCGCGTCGGCATCGTGTTCCAGGATCCCGATGACCAACTCTTCATGCCGACGGTTCGCGACGATGTCGAGTTCGGCCCGCGCAACCTCGGGCTCACCGGGCCTGATCTCGAAATGCGGGTGCAGTCGGCCCTCGAGGTGATGGAGGTGGCCGATCTCGCCAACCGGCCACCAAACCACCTGTCCTTCGGCCAGAAGCGCCGGGTGGCGATCGCCGGGGTGTTGGCGATGCAGCCGTCGATCCTCGTTCTCGACGAACCAACGTCCAACCTGGATCCGGCGAGCCGTCGCGAGCTCGGCGAGGCTCTGTCCAGCCTCGACACGACTCAGCTCATCGTCACTCACGACCTGCCCTTTGCCTACGAGATGTGCGCTCGCGCGGTGGTTATGGACGGAGGCTCGATCGTTGCCTCCGGCCCGACAGAAGAGATCCTGTCGGATGGCGAGCTGCTGCGGCAGCATCGGCTCGAACTGCCGTACGGGTTTGCCATCCGGGACAGGAACTAGAGCGTGCCGTTCCAGGTGGCGGCATTGCTCGCCGCCTCCTCCTGGGCCGTCGGCGGCCTGGTGGCCGCCGAGCCATCGCGGCTGCTGGGAGGGCCGCGGTTCGTTCGCATCCGCATGGTCTACGTAACGCTGGCTCTGACACTCATCGGCCTGGCGGTCGGGGGATGGCCCACCGTTGCCTCCACCGACTGGCTGCCCCTCGCCATCTCGGGCTTCGTAGGTCTTGCCCTTGGCGATGCCGCCCTGTTCGAAGCCTTTGCGCGCCTCGGCCCCCGCCGCACCGGGATGCTGTTCGCCGTCAACGCCCCGCTGACTGCGATCATCAGTGCGGTCATATACGACGAACGCTTCGGCGTTCTCGGAGCGCTCGGGACCGTCCTCGTGCTCGCCGGCGTGAGCCTCGCCATCGCCTACGGGACCAGACCGGGCCAGTCGCACACATGGGAGGATGTGCGCGGCTCCCTGCTGGTCGGGGTCGGCTTCGGCCTGGCCGGGGCGCTGGGGCAAGCCGTCGCAGTCCTCGTTGCCGACCCCGTCTTCGACGGGACCCTCGACCCGTGGGCGGGTGCGGCGGTCCGGGCAGTGGCAGGCACCGTCGGCCTCTTTGCCCTGATGCCATGGTTCGAACGCCGCAACGGCAACCGGATGCCGGTCGAGCTCACCGCCCGTATCTGGCTGCTGGTGATCCTCTCCGGCACGCTCGGCATGGTGATCGGCAAGACAATGGTGCTGATCGCTCTCGCCGGCGGCCCGCCGGGACTCGTTTCGATCCTGGTGTCGGTCGCTCCGGTCATCCAGCTCCCGATCATCTGGGCGGTGACCCGGGAACTGCCGCCCCGCGGCGCCTGGTTCGGTGCGGCCTTGGCCGTTGCCGGGACCGCCATGGTTCTGGCATAACCGGTACGCTCGCACCATGGAGCACCACGCCGACTTTGCCATCCCGGTCCAGCAGGACCTCCGTGTCACAACCGACGTGGGGCCGGAAGACGGCATCGGACCTATCGCCGGTCGGGTGATCGCACTCGGCTGGTGGGTTCAGCCGGAGACGGCGGGCATCCCCGATCACGAGCCGACGGGCACTCTGTACCTAGTCGTCGATCCGCGGCGCCCCCGTCCCTACTGGGTCAAGCAGGCCGATCTGCTCTCGGTGCGAATCGAGGATCCACAGACCGGCGCAGGGGCGACCGCCTAGGTTCTGCGCATGGCTGCAGGTGGTTCAACGAGGGTCGTCATTGCCGCATTCCTTGCGAATCCGGGCATTGCGATCGCCAAGTTCGTGGGTTCGCATTCACTCGCTCGTCGTCGATGCTTGCCGAAGCCATTCACTCGGTTGCCGACACCGGCAACCAGGCATTGCTGCTCCTCGAGGGCAGGCTCGCCAGGCGCGACCCCGACGACGAGTTCCAGTTCGGGTACACCCGAGCCCGGGCCGCAGGACAAACACGTGTGAACCGAGCTCGTGGCCGTACCGGTACGATGGCCGCATGAAAGGCGACATCATTCTCGTAGGCGACGAGCACCGCAACGCCGCCACTCAGATCATCGACCGGCTGTTTGCGGAGATCGCAGCCACGGAGCGCCGCTACACCATCACGGTCGCCGGCGAATCAGGCAGCGGGAAGTCGGAGACCGGACAGGCCCTCGCCGATGCGCTCGGCGAACACAACGTGAAGGCCGTCGTCCTGCAGCAGGACGACTACTACGTCCTACCACCTCGCTTCAACGATGCCGCCAGGCGCGCCAACTTCTCCTGGGTGGGAACGACGGAGGTTCGGCTCGACTTGCTCGATCAGCATCTCCACGATGCCCGCTCCGGGGCCGCCAGCGTGGAGAAACCACTCGTGATCTATGACGACAATCAGATCGTCACGGAGACCATCTCCCTCGAAGGCGCCGACGTCGTCATTGCCGAGGGCGTGTACACCTCTCTGTGCGAGAACGTCGATCGTCGTGTCTTCATCGCCAGGAATCGGCTGGAGACAATGGCGCACCGACAGAAGCGAGCCCGCGAGGAGTACGACCCCTTCATCGAGAGGGTGCTCGAGAAGGAGCACGAGATCATCTCTCAGCACCGCCCTCGTGCGGATGTCATCATTACCCGGGAGTACGACGTCGAGTTCGTGACGGTGTGAGCCGCCGGGCCGTGCCCGACCGGCCGGGCACTCGGTATCGTGATCCTGAACAGCGAGGTTGATATGCGATTCCGCACGAAACAGATCCATGCCGGGGTCACGCCCGATCCCACCACCGGGGCGATCCTGACGCCCATCCATCAGTCGACCACCTTTGTCCAACCTTCGGTTGATGAGTACATGGCCACGGGCTATTCCTACTCCCGTTCCGGCAACCCGACGGTGCGGGCGTTGGAAATGAAGGTGGCGGCGCTGGAGGGTGGCGCAGACGCGGCTGCCTTCGGCACCGGGATGGCGGCGACCAACGCCGTCATGCTGGCGATGCTCAATGCCGGAGACCATGTGGTCTTCTCGGACGTCGTCTATGGCGGCACGTATCGGCTCGCCACACAGGTGTACAGCCGGTTCGGAGTCGAGTACGACTTCGTGGACACTTCGTACCCACGGAACGTGGAAGCCGCAATCAAGGCGAACACGCGCCTCATCTTCACGGAAACGCCTGCGAACCCGACTCTGAAACTGACGGACATCGCCGCGGTGTCCGCGATTGCACAGGCGCACGAGATCCCACACTGCGTCGACAACACCTTTCTGACGCCGTACTACCAGCGACCATTCGAACTCGGTGCGGACTTGATCGTGCACTCGACGACGAAGTACTTCGACGGGCACAACGCAACGGTCGGCGGCGCGGTTTCGGTGCGAACACCCGAGCTGTACGAGCGGATCCAGTTCATCCAGAATTCCACCGGCACGACCATGTCGCCTCAGGTGGCATGGCTGACCCTCCAGGGCACCAAGACTCTCTCGGAGCGCCTGGACCGGCAGTCCGACAACGCCATGAAGGTGGCAAGGTTCTTGGAATCGCACCCGAAGGTGATCAGGGTCGCATACCCGGGCCTCGAGTCCTTCCCACAACACGAGTTGGCCAAGAAACAGGCATCCGGGTTCGGAGCGATGGCCTGGTTCGAGGTCGAGGGCGGAGTCGAGGCGGGCAAGAAGCTGATGGGTCTCGTCGACCTGTGGACCCTCGCCGAGAACCTGGGGTCGGTCGAGTCGCTGATCACCCACCCGGTGACGATGACCCATGCGGCCATCGAGCCTGCTGAGCGGCTGAAGGTCGGCATCACCGACGGATTGGTGCGCATCTCGGTTGGGATGGAGGATGTCGAGGACCTCATCGCCGACCTCGGTCAAGCGCTGGATCGCATATGAGTGACCCGCTTCTGGATGCGATCTCAGCACTCGAAGTCGACTACGACGTCATCCCTTGTGATCCCGACCTTGCCGACACGGCCCAGTTCTGCGAAGCGTACGGATACTCGCCCGATGAGTCCGCCAACACGATCCTCGTGGTCGGCAAGAGCGACCCGCGGGTCTACGTGGCGTGTGTGGTGCTGGCAAGCACACGGCTCGACGTCAACGGTCGGGTGAAGAAGAAACTCGGGATCCGCCGCACCTCCTTCGCCTCCGGCGAGGAGACCGCCGCCGTCACCGGGCAGACCATCGGCGGCGTTACCCCCTTCGGCTTGCCCGACGACCTCCCCATCTGGGTCGACGAGCGTGTAACGCAGCGGGAGCGCATCATCCTCGGCGGCGGCTCCCGCGACCGCAAGATCTACGCCCCACCCCAGATACTCACCGCGTTGCCCAACGTCGAGGTGGTCGCAGATCTCGCCAAGGAGTTCGAGCCGCGGGCCTGACGAACCGCAGATATTCACGTGGGGTTCATGCAGGCAACACCTCCCGATCACCTGGCACCTGTACCTTGTTCACTGTCTGGGGGGATGGGCCAGGGACCGGCCGCAAGGCCGTCCCGACGCCCACGAGCGCCTCGGTGCCACAACGCCGAGGGGCTCCAGGAGACGGGTCGACGATTCGATTTGTGTCTCGGCGGAGCACCGCACGGCTCCGTTGGCAGCGGATCGGGGGCCCACAGCCTCGGTCGGCGGTCGGATCCCGCCGGGCGAGGCTCAGAACTCGGCTCGGTCGGGACTTCCCTCCCGCAGCCCGATCGAGCAGAGAAGTACGGCCGGTGACGCATAGGTCACCGGCCGTTTCCGTACCGTCACACCGGTCTATAGGGGTCCGAAGACCCTCCCGTGGGTGAGAGAGAACACACTCACCGATGCTCGGGTCGCCAACTCAACTGCGCTGCGGTACAGCGCGGGTGGCTCCGACGTTGGAGTTGGCGCTGGGTCGACGGGAGTCACCCCGTCGCCCACCTCTACCCCATCCTCACCCAGGAGGCCAGTCACGGGTGAGTATGGGATGGGATCGACAGAACCTGCCGGAGGTGCGCTGGGTGCGCCGGCCAACCACCTGGAGATCAATGTGGATGTCTCCTCACCAACGGAGATACCACCCTCGCCTGAGCCATAGATGGTGATGGCCATGGCTTCGGCGAAGTGCTCCGCAGGCGTGGCTGACCAGCCAGCTGCGTAGTCGAACCAGTCACGGTCCTCCGGCAATCCTTGTGCTGCGTAGAAGGCGTCCTTGAAGTCATTGTCGGCAAATGCCCCGCAGGCGAGGAAGGTGTGATGCGACAGTTCGTGGACGGCGATAGCGCCGAGACCGTCCTGCGAGTCATTCGGGTCGATGACCACCTCGGCGGTGCGGGTGCGGTACTCGCCGCGGCGGCCGGACAGGGGCTCGTACACAATGGTCACACCGGCTGAGCATCCCTTGCGTACACCGAGGGAGTCGTACCACTCCGCATAGGCGGCATCGACGGTCGACTCCACGGAAGCGGGAACGGAAGGCGAGGAGGCAAACGCGGATGATGACCCGACAACGGGCCCCATGAGCATCCCTGCAATGAGCAGCGCCTTCCATGACTGCATATCAGTTTGCCTTCCTTGGCGTACTGATGCGCTGTCGGCCGACGTGGGCTACGTATAAGTAGTCACTTCGAGGTCTTGGCGATTAGTTACACAGAACTGGTTAAGCGGTGACCTGTTCGGCCGACAGGGGGAGGTCCGTCTGTGTCTTTGCTCACTAGGCGGCAAGCACGATGGACAGGATGTCACCACGGCTTATCGATGTCGTGCCCTGCTCGTTGCGGAGCATGACCGCACGCTCTCCGTAGAGAGCTTCCATTCCGAGGTACTCACCGAGAGTGGTTCCCACAATGGTGGTTGCGAGGTACGTGGCACCGCGG